>CACXGW010000084.1 GCA_902767325.1 uncultured Ruminococcus sp. | reverse complement strand
TCAGAGTGTACAAATAATCGGTAGGTATACTGACGTATGGGTGCCGATTTTTGGGCAGTCTGACGGAATAAGATTCAAGCAAGGCGTACGCCGCGAATTGTGCGGTGGTGCCTTAAGTATATTTCAAATAGTATTATCTCAGAAATCGATGGGCTGAGCGTCCTTGATGGCGGGAAGGAGCTTTCCTCTGATAAGACGCTCCACGCGGGCAGCGATGGCTTGCTCGTCCAAATTGCCGTAGTGGAAAGAGTGGTATGTCATCAAAAGCAGCGCGATCGGCATCAGCATTTGGGTGATCTTTCCGATAAACTGCGGGTCACCCGTTTTGAAGTAAGTGCCGCACATCACGCCCCACATTTTCTGCGCAAGAGCGGGATCAAAGCCCAAAAGCGCCGCAACCTTATCGGGAGTCGTAGCATTAGGCATGATAAGATAAGTAAGCATAAGCCCGGCGATGTCGAACGCGGGATGACCGATAGCCGCGTCACCGATGTCGATGAGCAGGACTTCGCCGTCCTTGACCATAACGTTCTTCGAGTTGAAGTCGCCGTGCAGGAAGGTGGAGCACTCGGGGAGACTGTATATATAGTTGAGGATCGCGTTGACTTCTTCGCGTTCAAGATACTTCGCGATGCTTCTCACCCAATTTGCGAGAGTGATTTTTTTATTAGGGAATTCGCCGCTTTTCGCTTCAATGGAATGCAGGTTTTTAAGTGTGACCGCGCTGAGCTGTCCGAGCTGCTGAAGCTGAGAAGGATCGGCAGAGATCAGCTGCGCAACCGTTCTTGCGTCGAGCATCTCATAAACAACGCCGTATTTGTCGCCGACCTTAACGGTATCGAACGAAATAGCTGTCGGAACGCCGAGCAGGAAAGCCTTCTTTGATAACTCACGCTCTTTTTCAATGAAATCAAGAGACGCGGTGTGATAGACCTTTACGATGGTTTCCTCGTCAATGCGGTATACCGTTCCGTAGCCGCCTGCACCGATGACCTCACAGCCCTCGACAGAAACCTCTCTGAGCGCTTTTTTGACGTTCAGAATGCCGGTAAAGCCGGTTACGTCAAATATTTCGTACACGTCGCTGCTGACGTTTCTAACGGTCACTTCGCCTACAGTTTTTCTAAGCTTCATAAGCACGCGCAGTCCCGCGGAAGAGATATACTCGAGCTGTGACGCGTCGATCTCGGTCGGCTTTGCCGCCATTATTTCCTTTTCAAATTCCGATGCGTTGGTGGTGTCGATTTTTCCTTTGATCTGATACATAATTACCTCCGGATTACTCTAAGTATTTTTCTTTTAAATGTTCTATCTCAGCCTGAGAAATATTCAGTCCGTCGCGGATAAAGCCTGTGACGGAGCCGTATTCATTTTTCAAATACCCCACAGCGTTCCGCATGAAGCGCTCGTCAACCGCGTCAAACACCAGTATCGCTTTAGCGATAGTCGCGTCGTCGCAGCCCTTTGCCCTAAGGTATTGCTTTGTCCCCTCTATCCTTTGCGCGTTGTAAACATTTGTGAGAAGATAATCATTTATGACAAGCTCCTCATCCGCCCCCAAAGCCGAGAGCAGCAGCATCGCGGCGATACCGGTGCGGTCTTTGCCGCCTGTGCAGTGCCACAGCACTGCCCTGCCGGGATCGGCGTTGATCAATATGCGGAAAAATTCCGCGTACGCATCCCTGCCCGTCTGCGTTTTCAGGAAAAGGACATACATATTTTCATCGAGCATACCGGCTTGCTGAGCAAGGTTGATCATCTCTATTAAATCTATTTTTTTGATATTAAAACCGGATGGATCGGCGCCTGCCATAAACGCCGGATCGATCACATCCACGTGATGATACTCCGCTCCGTCTATCGCGGGATCCTCGGCGTCCTTCATCTCCATAGGCATACGGAAATCTATAATGTGCTCCGTGCGGTAAACATCTGTCAATGTGCGATGATCTTCATCGGATATTCCGTTCAGACTTGCCGTGCGAAGCAAAACTCCCTTTTTGACAGTTTTGCCGCCGGAAACCTCATATCCGCCGAGCTCGCGTGAATTACGTATGCTTTTTAATGGTATCGATTGTTTCAGATTCATTGCCTGTTTCCTTAACACTATTGCTGTATTTCCCAAAAATTGACTGCTTTGAACTTATCTGCTATTCTATCATATTTCAACTGATAATTAAACAAAAAAATGACAACGGAAAAATTTTTGTATTTTTAAATAACCAAACCGAAACCAAACATATCATTTCTTGGTAAAAACGCCGTTGTAAAGCGTTTTATAATTCTTTCCCGGAACAACAATCAAAGTGTTTGAAAAACATCAAATAATAATACAAAAATAATAAATAACAATTGAAATACCTGCTTGATATATGCTATAATGCAAACATACAAATACCGAACAATTATCTTATGATAAAAAGCGGAGGTTTATGATGCCGAAAAAACGAGTTAAGGATATGGGCGCTTTTGAAAGAAAGCACTATTCTCTTGAAGTAAAAGCGTTCAGAAGCACGATCAAGGGCGCGATCATCTTGGGCTTGGCAGCTCTGCTGATAGGACTGGGTATTTACACCTACACCCTCGTCCATCAGTACATTACGGAAGCGTTCAATCTTTCGAAAAGCGCCGCGGCGATCCTGCAGGAGACCGTTGACATTGAACCGCTGGCAACCGGTATTATCAAAGATTATCATGCGTTATCCGAAACCGAACGCAACGAACTAAGCACCGACGACTACCGCGAGCGTTTTTCTTCGTATACAAAGCGTGACGATTATATGATGATCCGCAAGGTCTTATCCGACTTTGCCAATGCCGTTGACATCGATGATATATATCTTGCGATGTATGACCGCGAAACCGGCGCGCTGGTTTATATGGTCGATCCGGACACTGATTCCGAAACCATGGTTATGCCGGGTGATTGGGATTCGGTAAGCGAAAAGGAAATGAATGATTTTCTGAACGGAGACGGCAAAAAAGAGATCTATTCCATAGAAAACACCGAAAAATACGGATGGCTTTGCACCAGCGGCGTGCCCATCAAAAGCAGCGGCGGCGAAACCGTTGCGTTCGTCCTTTCGGATATTTCGCTTGCCAATGTCCGAAACGGTATGAGAGGCTTTTTCTGGTCGTACTTCTTGGGTATGATCATCATAGTTAACCTGGTGGGCATCCTGATGGCGAAGCATATGAAGAAAAAGCTGGCGCACCCCATCAATATGATCTCGGAAGCGGCGCAGAAATATGCAGATGACCGCCGCAACGGCATCAAAGACACCAACCACTTCTCTTCTCTGAATATCCGCACGGGCGACGAGATAGAAAACCTGAGCCTCATTATGGAGAAAATGGAGTGCGATCTGACCGAGTATGAAGAAAACCTCACGAAGATCACGGCTGAAAAGCAGAGGATAAGCACCGAGCTGTCGCTCGCCACAAAGATTCAGGCGGATATGCTGCCGAGTATATATCCCGCATTCCCCGAACGCCCCGAATTCGATATCTATGCTACAATGGATCCCGCAAAGGAGGTCGGCGGAGACTTCTATGACTTCTTCCTTGTGGACGAAGATCATCTTTGCCTGGTGATGGCAGACGTCGCAGGAAAGGGCGTTCCCGCAGCGCTGTTTATGATGGCTTCAAAAATCATCCTGGCAAACAACGCTATGCTCGGAAAGACTCCCGGACAGATTTTGACCGACACAAACGCCGCTATCTGTTCCAATAACCGCGAGGAAATGTTCGTCACGGTCTGGCTTGGTATCCTTGAGATCTCCACAGGAAAGCTCACCGCGGCAAATGCCGGCCACGAATACCCCGTCTTACGCCACGCAGACGGAGAATTTGAGCTTATAAAAGATAAGCACGGCTTCGTCATCGGAGGCTTTGACGGCATGAAATACAAGGAATACGAGCTTCAGATGAAGCCCGGCACAAAACTGTTCCTGTACACCGACGGTGTTCCCGAGGCTACAAACGCCGAAAAAGAGCTGTTCGGTACAGACCGCATGATAGAGTCTCTCAACAAAAACGCCGACGCTGCGCCGGAGGAAATCCTTAAACAGGTCAGAACCGATGTGGACGGCTTCGTCAAAGAAGCGGAACAGTTCGACGATCTGACGATGCTTTGTGCCGAATACAAAGGAGTGCCGAAGAATGAACAATAATCAAAAAGTGCTTACCACCGCCGCAGATGTCGATAAACTTCCGGAAGTGACCGCCTTTATTGACGCGATGCTGGAAGAAAACGACTGCCCCATGAAAGCGCAGATGCATATCGAGCTTGCGCTGGAAGAGATCTTTGTCAACATAGCGCATTACGCATATCCCGACGGTGCCGGTGAAGCGGAGATCCGCGCGAACGTCACCCCCGACTGTGCCGAGATCACTTTTATCGACAGCGGTATCCCCTACGACCCGCTGGCTAAGCCCGATCCCGACGTTGCGCTGTCCGCCGAGAAGCGGGCTATCGGAGGCCTGGGAATATTTATGACGAAAAAGCTTATGGATGATGTGTCCTATCAATACATCGACGGAAAAAACACCCTTACGATCAAAAAGAATCTATCCCGGTGACGGGCAGCCTACACTCAATCGACCACCACGAACTACAGGTTCGCGGTGGTTTTCGCTTAACAACAAAAACTCCCCGGCAGCGATCTTTAAAAAACCTGCCGGGGAGTTATTGTTCTAATATAGAATTATAATCAGTTCTTCTTGCTGCCCGCGATCGTAAGGATGATGTCGAGCACCTTTAAGTAGAGCCACAAAACGGTGAAGGAAAGTCCGAACGCCGCCTGCCACTCGTACTTTTTGGGGAGCTTGTTTTTAACGACATTATCGATGGTATCGAAGTCGCAGATCAAAAACAGAGCCGCGATAATAATAAAGATAACTCCGAATCCGATCGTAAGCGGCAGGTTATTTTGCATACTGACTACCATCGATCTGGTGAAGGGAATGAAATAACCGACAACGCTCAGCAGCGACGCGGAGATGACCGTGATGAACAAGGTCATCATAACCATCTTGAATTTCTTCGTTACGCGGATGACTCCGGTGGAGTACAGTATCGCCATTATCGCGATGATCAGCATGGTGATCAGAAGCGCCAGCGCTCCGAGGTATTCCATATCATACGCGCCCAGCACCTTAAAGATAAGGAAGGAAATGAAGTAGCCCTGCGTAACGCAGTAGAGCGCTCCGGTAACGGGTGTTGTTCCGCGCGCGAAAAACGCGAGGAGCTGGAACACGATAGCGGCAATAACAACGCCCAAAAGCATAAATATCTCGCCCTGATAGAGCGTTACTTCAAAGCCCTTATAGTCGATATTGACGGTTTCGCCGCCGACAAGCATCTTTTGCATGATCAGCTGAACAAAAATACCCACTATGCTGAACAGCAGAAAATACAGCGTCTTAACAGTGATTCCGCCGTAGGTAGCGGCATTCGTTTCCGAATGTTCGTCCACTTTATTGAGTCTGCGCATCACGGGGTTTGAAGATAGGATCGAGCGCTTTTCCTTTGTTTTGCTTTGTTGATCAAGTCTGCTCATAGTTACACCTCATTTTATTTATTCTTATTTATAGCCTTAGCGGCAAGCAGCGCAACTCCCGCTATTCCGGCGACGATCGCCAAGCTTTTCACGACTGCTTTTCTGACAAATGGTACGTTATAATCAAGCGTTGAATAGGACGGATTTATCATATGGCTCAACAGCGGAGAAAGAAGCCTGCGGCGTTCGCCGAAAACATCGTTTTCCGCGTGAGGCTCATCCGAAATGACCATCGTGGCACGCTTTTTGGTATCGTATTGCTCCCAGCGGAGATCATCCGCCGACGGGTCGCCCGTGCGCGCGAAATTTGTCCACATCTGCATTACGGTATCCGACAGCGCTTCGTCGGCTATTTCTCCGGTGTAGATGGTTTCCTCGAGATTTCCGAAAACATAAGCCAGCTCAACCGCGTGACACGCTTTCCGAAGCGGAAGCTTTGACGGAACGGTCCAGTAATACATATACGCTTTGCCGCCGTTTTCGGCGTGATACTGAGCCTGTTCGATAGCGGGCAGACGGAACATCACCTCATCGTAAAAACGCGCCATCTTCCACATACTGTGTCCTTTCATGGAGGACATAAACTTATTTATCCGCTTTTTGTCTGCGGGAGGAAGCTTTTTTAAATCGTTTTCAAACTTTATCGGGATGCTGAGGCGGAACGGTATAACGCCGCCGATCTCCCCTATCCAATAGTTCATCTCGTGGGAATTGGTTCCGATGAGGATATCGCAATGCGTTGTGCCGCCGTTTTTATATGGAAGGTAGGGGTCAAGCGGAATGATCCTGCCGTCGCGCTGAGGGAAGTTGTTGTATTCGTTGAGCTTTTCGTTTATCCTCAACAAATCTTCTTCGCCAAGACTCATCAGCTCGCTCATGGATTTTGTTCCGCTTTCACGCATCAGCCGTCTTGAAAAATCGCGGCACTCTTCCTTTGAAAAGGTCAGCGCGACCGAACCGCTTTCGGCGATAACACGGCGGAAAAGCCCTTTTGCCTGAGAGACGATCGGCAATATCGAAACGCTGCCGCCGCCGGCGGATTCCCCGAAAACAGTCACGTTTTCGGGATCGCCGCTGAATGCGGAAATGTTCTTTTTTATCCAGCGCAGAGCTTCTATCTGATCGAGGATACCGAGATTCGGCGCGTCGGGAAAGTCCTTGCCGCCCTCAAAATATGAAAGGTCGACAAAGCCCATCAAACCAACGCGGTAACCGACCGTGACAAGAATTATATCCGTCTGCTTTGAAACGAAGTTTTTTCCGTCATACATCGGATCCGCTGTACCGCCCCAGCCGTAGGAGCCGCCGTGCAGGAAAACCATGACAGGCTTTTTTTCGGTTTTATCCGAATTGTTTTTCCAAATATTCAGATACAAACAGTCCTCGCCGCGGGGATAATACGACGCCTGCTCGCTCGGCCACTCGGTTTGGATCGGGGTTTTTCCGTTGTAATACGCTTCGCGCACCGTGCTGTCGTCTTCAACCGGTACGGGAGCCTTCCACCTGAGCTCTCCTACGGGAGGCTTGGCGAATGGGATGCCGCGAAAAACGCAGACCTCGCCCGTTTCGGCACCGACGAACACGCCGTTTGAGCATTCCGCGGAAAGAGTGCGGTCATATTCTCCCGTGATTATCTGATTGACGCCATAGCTTTCACGGATACTGCAAATGGAATCTTCTGTCATCTTTTTCTC
The DNA here is from genome assembly GCA_902767325.1 of uncultured Ruminococcus sp. Taxonomy (GTDB): domain Bacteria; phylum Bacillota; class Clostridia; order Oscillospirales; family Acutalibacteraceae; genus Ruminococcoides. The sequence goes on along the minus strand of CACXGW010000084.1, from coordinate 21,635 downwards.
CTGAACACGCCCACTACGGTTTCAAAGAACGTCTTTTTGTTGCTGTAAGCCTTGCGAAGCTCGCCCACCGTGACATCCGTCTGGGAATTGTGAGTTACCAGGCCCTGAGCGACGTTTATAAAGATATCTTTGAAGCTGTCCATGCTCGCATCTTCATACAGGCTTGCGGTGTAGTCGATCATCAGGACAAGACCGTCGGCACCGTCGAGGATCTCCATATCGAGGATCGTCTGCGACGCAGCCTGGTTCTGGCGGATGTCTATCGTTTCAACATCCATTCCTTCCAAGCCGCCCATATCGCGGATGTCCTGCTGATAGAGCAGATAAGCCGCCTCGTCGCTGCCCGCCTGATTGTTGATGTCGACATAGGGATAGCAGCTGTGCTCGATGCCCTTCTGCACCTGCTCGTGAATATCGGCGAAGAGCTCTCTGAGCGTCATGTCGTCCTTCAGGCGAACACCAACGGGAAGCTCGCGGAACAAAAGTCCCACGGAATTCATAGCGGTCATATCCTCTCTGCCGTTGTATATCCAGCAGAGCTTTATATCATTTTGTTTGTTGTAGATCGAAATAGCAAGGGACGCCACCGTAATGAAAAACTCGTTGCGGCTTATGCGGTAATGCCGCTCCATAGCTCTCATCTGAGGCTGCTCGATACCGATTGGCGCGAACAGCTCGCCCATCTCGTTTTCACGGGAATCGTGGTCGGTTTTGGGATAGCTCGACCAGTCAACGCCCTCGAAACGATCTTCAAAGTATTTTTTGCTTTCTTCGTAGAAAGCGGATTCTTTCTCGTCCTCGCGGTTTTGGAGGATAAGATAATACAAATCGGGATCGGGCTGCATACCCATATATGCCTTGCCGACGTTCTGCATAAACACCTTGAGCGAGGTGCCGTCGAACAGAGTGTGATGAACGTCAAAGAAGATGTAGCCGTTCTTTTCGGTTTCAAACACACGACAGCGGTGCAGACAGCCGCCGATGATCTTAAACGGCATAACCAGCGTATCCTTCATATTGTTGAACTCGAATTCACTGAGCTTTTCAACGTGGATCTCACTCAAAACCTCGGGAGTATATCGCTGCACTATCTCGCCGTCTTCGTTGAAGTGGAAGGTTGTGAGCAAAGCAGAGTGGTTGCGGATGGCGGTGCGCATAGCGTCTGCCATCTTTTCCATATCGAACAGGTCCTTGTCGACCTTCATCATCGTGAACAGGTTGTACATCGTTGATTTCGGCGTGTAGAGCTGATAGTCGACCATATAAAGCTGCTCCGCCGTAAGCGGATGATCCGACTTCATTGAGCGCGCGTTTTTGATTTCGGGCGCTTCGCCGTCGTCGTTAGCGTGGGCTTCTTCATAAAGAGCCGCGATCTTCTTCGGAGTTCTGCCGCGGAAGATCTCGCTTGCGTTAAGACCGGGCAGATCGCTTTCGGTGATGACGCTGATAGAGCCGAGGGAGTCGCCGCCCAGCTCGTAGAAATCGTCGTTTATACCGAAGCGCTCGAGCTTGAGCACCTTAGCCATAGCGTCGCACAGCTTTTGCTGGATTTCGTTTTCGGGAGCCTCGTAGTCGGTTTGGAAGTCGGACGCGTCGGGCTTGGGAAGAGCCTTTCTGTCCATCTTTCCGTTTGCTTTCAGCGGAATGCTGTCGATCTTGATGTAGTATGCGGGGATCATATAATACGGCAGACGCTTTGAAAGCTCCTCGCGCATTTTGTCGGGATCGACTTCAACATCTGCGGTGTAGTAAGCGCAGAGGTAGCTTTTGCCGTTATCCTCAAAGCCGCGCGCCGCAGCCCAGTCGATACCGAGCACCTGCTTGACGGAGGCTTCGATCTCGGCAGGTTCGATGCGGTTGCCGTTGATCTTTATCATATCGCCCGAACGTCCCAGCAGCACATAGTTGCCGTTTTCATCCATGCGCGCAAGGTCGCCGGTGTGATAAATACCGTTTTGGAAAGCCTTTTCGGTTTCCTCGGGCAGATTGATATAGCCGCGGACGAACGGATTATCGAAGCACAGCTCGCCGATCTCGCCGTCGGGAGCCTCTTCCCCATCCTCGGTAAGCAGCGTGACTTTGCAGTCGATCTCGGGCTTGCCTATCGGACAGGTTTCGTATGATCTGTCGATCTGGAACACGCCGACCGCGAAACCGCTCTCAGACGCGGCGTAAATATTTATCAGGTCGAGACTCTTGTTATATACGTTGTTGGCGGGTTCGCTGCCGACAAAGAGCATACGCAAAAACGGTCCGGTCTGGTTGCCGAGCATACGCACATACGACGGCGTGAGGAACGTGATCGAAATGCGCTTTTCGATGAAAAACATTTTCAGCGCCATCGGGTTCTTGATCGTTGCGTAGCTGACGACGAAGGTCTTGCCGCCGCAGATGCTAAGCGCCTTCAGAATAACGATGACCGAAGCGACAAAGTTCATCGGCGCAAGCAGAGCGAGCCTGTCCTTGCCGTTGAACGGGTTTTCGCCGTTGACGCTGATGGAGTCGATCGCCCTTTGCAGATTGCCGTACTCGTGCAGAACTCCCTTGGGATTTCCGGTGGTGCCGGAGGTATAGATGGCGTATGCCGCGTCGTGTTCATCGGCATTTACATAGCCGCTCTTTGGAGCGGACGACATTATATCTTCCCAATTTTCAGAGTTAAGCTCTGTTTTGCATCCGCAGTCTTTGCGGATAAACTCGATTCGGTCGGGCGCGTATGTATCCTCAACGAGCGCCCACGCCGCGCCTGCCTTCCAAACGCCGACCATAGCGATTATCGGCATGATGCCGCGCGGCAGGTTGATAAGCACAAAGTCCTCTTTGCCGACGCCGTTTTCCGTCAGATAAGCGTAAACTCTGCCGCTCAGATCGTCAAGCTGCGCGTATGTGACGCCTTTTGAATGTGCTTCGTCAAACAGAATTGCAGCGTTCGGCTTTTCTTGCGAGTATTGCTCAAGAAGTCCAAGAATGCTCATGCTCACTCACCCTTTTTCGTAGGTCAGGATCTCGTCAAAGCCTGTTACCTCAAAAACATCGTTTACCGCGTCGTTAACATTGACAAGCTTCATTTCTCCCTTTACCATCATCTTTTTCTGCAGAGAGAGAAGAACACGCAGTCCCGCGGAGGAAACATAGTTCACCTCTTTGAAATCGAGAATCAGTGATTCGACGCCGTCGAGGTTCTGATTCACAAACGAATCGACCTCGGGCGCGGTAACGGTATCGATCCTGCCGGAAATGATGATGTTGAGCGTGCTGCCTTCTTTTTTCTTTTTGATGTTCATAATAATTTCTCCTTTTTTAAATTGTTATGGTTATATTATTTAACTCAAATGTACTAAGATATTTAACGTCCTTCGCCATGCCGCAAACCATACGGATCCCGATATTCTTTGAAGGATCCTCGGTGTTGTGCAGCTTTATCCATTCGGTCGGGTCAAACTTTTTGCAGTCGTCGCGGACACGGAGCGTCCAGCCTTTTTCACGCTTTATAACGCGGATGTCTATGCTGTGCTTTTTGCCGTCGGCAAAGCCGAACTCAACGATATTGTTGCTGAGCTCCTCCACAAACAGCGAAAGCATCATACTCTCCTTTGGTGAAGCGCCCTTTTCGGTGCAGAACTCTTCAACCGCCTCCGAAGCCGGAATGACCTGCGAGCCCTCCGTCACCGAGAAATCGAGCAGATCGTCCTCATCCACTCCGAAGCCGTCCCTGAGGAACAGGAAATCCTTTGCCTTAAACGGGAACCCGCGTTTTTTAACGGCGGCGCAGATGAAGATGAGAATGAGATTGAGCGTTTCGCCGATAAGGAACGACCACCAAACAGCGTCGGCGTCGAGCACTCCGAAAAGCGCCAGCGCGGGAAGCACAACAAACGGGAAGTTTACAAGAAAGCAAAACAGATCCGAAATGACCATGCGCCGCATTCCCTGCGTGTAGTTGATAAACGCGACGTTGAATCCGTAAAAGATGATGCTGAGCGCGTAAATGCGCAGACCTCTTTCGGCAAGAGATACCATCTGCGCTCCGTCCGCTCCGCCGAACGCGCCTGCTATCGGACCTGCGAAAGCCAGCAGGATAACGCTAAGCGCAGCGCCTACTACCAACGATACTTTTACCGTTATTTTTATCAGCGCCTCGGCAGCTGTCCTGTCCTGCTCGCCCAGTATCATACCCGCGATCATCGCGGTTGTCATCGCAACGCCGAGCATCGTGGACGAAGTGAAGTTGAACACGGTGTTCACAACGCCCAGGGCGGCAACCGCCGTGCCCGAAAGCACCGTTGCTACCATTATCTGATTGAGCACCAGGTTGCGGAGCATTGACGACGCGGAACCGACCGCCGATGATGAGCCGGTGGCGAATATCTCCGCCATATCCTTTATCCGCAAGCCCTTGAATGAGAATTTGAAAATTATATCTTTTTTTGTGAAGTGCAGCAGCATTATCACCAGCGCGGCAAAATAGCTGATAGATGTTGTAAGACCCATTCCGAGCATACCGCCGTGGACCACAAGCGCGTTGACAAGATCGCCCGCGACGTCGAGCACGGTCATAACTACCACCGCCACGATAACACGGTTGGCGTCACCGTCGAGCCTCATAAGCGAATTGAACTCAAACAAAAACAAAACGCACGGGAACGAGAACACGATGCCGAAAAGATAGTCGGACGTCAGAGAAAGCAGGTGCGCCGATTTTCCGTGAGCGCCGAGCATAACGCTGATGGGATCGCGGAATATCAGCATTACCGCGACCATAACGACTGAGATAACAACGGTGACAAGCATACACATCGAAAATGTGCGCCGTGCTTTTTTTACGTTGCCCGCGCCGAGGCGCTGTGCGCAGATGACCTGTGCGCCGGTAGCAAGTATTCCGCTGAACGCCGTTGCGAGATTTATCACCGGCGTGACCAGACCGTATGCCGCCATACTGTCGGAACCGAGAAACCTTCCGATAACGATACCGTCGATGACGATACCCACCATTGTGGCTATCGCCGCCGCGATTATGCTTATGACGGATTTACGGAACAGGCGGCTTATTATTTGTCCGTTGTTTTTCATTGTGCTATCATCCCTCAAGTCAGGTTTTTACGTATCTTTAAAATATTATGATCGTCTTTATACTCGTACTCCACCGAATCCATCGTTTTCTTAACCAGGAAAATGCCGAGTCCTCCGATCTTGCGCTGCTGGGCGGAAAGACCCGTGTCGGGTTCTTCCTGCGCCAAAGGATCAAAGGGCTTGCCGCTGTCGATAAACGAGATGATCACCGAATTCGGTTCATCCTCATGCTCAATCCGGACAGTCGCCTCTCCCTTATCGGGAGCGTAGGCGTATTTCGCGATGTTTCCGAAAAGCTCGTCGATGGCGATGGTGATCTGAGTTTGCGCCTTCATCGGGCAGCCCAGCGCTTCAAGCTCCGCTGTGACAAAGTCCGTCACAGCTTCGATATTTTCAACCGTCGCTTCTACCGTTATTTCCTTTGCGGGTGTTCCCTTATAGTGGATGCAAAGCATCGTCAGATCGTCGAACTGCGGCTGATCCTGTGTGAATCTTTCGACGTCCGCCTCAACCGCTTCGAGCAGCATTTCCGGTTCGGCGTCCTTGTTTTTGTTAAGGACGGAAATGAATCTGTCGCAGCCGTACTGCTCCTCCGACTGGTTTTCGGCTTCAACAACGCCGTCGGTGTATACGAACAGCTTGGAGCCGGGATCGAGCTTAAGCTCGGTTTCCTTATAGCGGATACCCTTCATACCGCCGACCACGAAGCTGTGTTTTGTTTTCAGAAGCTCAAAGTCTCCGTCAGGTTTCTTAACGATCGGATATTCATGACCGGCGTTTGCGGTGATAAGGGTACCGTCATCCAAATGCAAAACGCCCAGCCAAACGGTGACGAACATTTCCATCTGATTGTTGTCGCAGATCTGATCGTTTACCGCCCTTAACACCTCTCCGGGGCTTTTGCCCGTCATAACGGTGTTCTTTATCAAAATCTTTGACGCCATCATAAACAGCGCCGCGGGAATCCCCTTGCCCGAAACGTCGGCAATGACCATCGCAAGACGGTTATCGTCGATCATAAAGAAATCGTAAAAGTCGCCGCCGACCTCCTTTGCCGGATTCATCGTAGCGTAAAGGTCGAAATCCAACCGTTCCGGCATAAACGGAAATGTATTCGGAAGCATATTCGACTGTATTTTTGTAGCGACGCCCAGCTCCATTTCGGTGGAAGCCAATGTCTTTTCACGGTCCGCAAAAAGCACTCCGTAAATAAGCACGATAGACACCGTCATTGCCGAATACTGAGTTGTTATACCGAACGTTCCGGCTGTAATGATCTGATTCACAAGCGGGATAGCGATAAACGAGATAGCAACGAAACGGTCTCTTTTTGTCGCCTTGGCAAACGCTATGGCGATGATAACGACCGTAAGCGTAATGCTCAGATATATCTGGCTTACATCCCACTGAGCCGCGCGGCTGTAGAATCCGCTTTGATCCACCTCAAAAAACAGCGGATAGAAAAAGTTTGCCAAACACAAAAGCAGCGAGGGATAAAGCATTGCCGTAACAAAAACATCGGCGATCACCATCGGCTTGTCGTTGAGCTTCAATGCCCTGCGGATATACTCCCAGAAAAGATATATCAGCACTGAGCCGATCATATAAAACAGCACGTTGACCGTCAGATTCAAACCTCTCAGCTGAGGATTTCCCTGAAGCAGCCAGCACGATTCATCCAAAAACAGAGCAAAGGCATTTGTCGTAAGCAGCGTGACAAAAACCTGCGTGTCGGCGTTGCGCGTTTTATTGTTCAGCGTTGAGCTGAAGCACAGCATGGCGCAAACCGCCATACAAAATATATCGGCGCCGATCGAAAACATCCATCCGGCCTCCATACCGGAAAAACCTCTGACCGAAAAAAGGATGACAGCCGCCACGGTAAGTGCCAATGAAAAACCAAAGCAGGTCGGAGCTATCCATATCTGCTGCGCGAGCCGGTCTTTTTTATCGTTGAGTTTTGTTACAACCTTATTCATATGATCAACTCCGTAAAACATCCGCGTTGTTTTCCGCCAGCATTTTCATGGCACCGTGCAGATAGCGCATATACAGCACATACCTGAGCACGATCAAAGCCAGATCGATCACGTCGATAATAAAAGAAACTATTTTTGCCTGCGCCGACAATTCAAAGATCCTTATGATCAGCGTATCTATTGCGGAGATGATATAAATGGCAACCAGTATTTTCAAAAGCCTGTCGCCTCTTTCTGACATTTCAACGCTCTCGAAGTTGTCGGAAAGCCTTATGATCCCCGAAATGGAGAAAACCATAACGAACATCTCGACGATCGAACCCGCTGATGTGAGTATGGTGTATAAGGTCCCGTTGGGTATCTGGAAGAAGTTTCCTATAATGACCAGCGCTCCGCTTGCTATCATACAGAGCATCGATTTTTTGAACTCCGCCTCGACTTTTCCCGCCTGATAATATCCGATGATACCGAATATATAGGAGAAAACAGCCGTCAAAAGCATTGACGCGGAGAACGTGATGCTCAGAACAGCCAGCTCAAACAATGATGATACGGTTTCGGAATCGACAGACAACACCTTAAACATACCGATAAAAAGCATTGTGCAGCTGCTGAGCATAGCCATGATTATCGCAAAGACTTGCGATATAAAAACCTTTTTCAGACCCTTTTTAGCATTGATACTTTTCATATTGCTCTCCGTTAAGAAAACCGCTTTAGTAAACCATTTCCAATCCCTTTTATTATACACTATTTCAGGCTGTCATTTCAAGAGAAAAAACAAAAAGTAAACTATTTTTTATTATCTGAAACAGCAAAAACAAGAGGGACGCACCGCTTGTGCGCCCCTGCATTGAAAAAAGCTAGAAAATGATTGAAATACTTCCGAACATAGCAACTCTTATGATCCCCACAACAACAAGGTGCGAGGGATAATAGATATAAAACAGCCACTTAGTACCCGGGATCTTTCTTCCGCGCTCGCCGTTATACCGGGCGAGGATCGGGATCGTCAGGAAGGTGAACATCTGCAGCGCTCCGTAAAGCTTATCCAAAAAAATGAAGTAAACCACGGCGTAGATCAGCGTCCACAAAACGATGTCTATAGCCTGCTTTTTGAAATCTCCGCGGTGCTGATACAAAAAGAACGGACACATCACGGCGATGCACGACCAATCGGACGGAAAGGTGATGACGCAGATCACGGGGATCGCCAATATCTTCGCCCACCCGGGGACTTTTTCGCTGCGGTTGACGCCCACAAGAACGACTGCCCATGCCAAAGACCACATCACGCTTGTCTGATTGAAAAAGCTTCCGTCTGAAAACGGCAAAAACGGGATGCCGAACGCGAAAGCATATGCGAAGTGAGATATTATCGCGAATATAAAAAGCCTGCCCGCGTATTTCCAAATATCGCGCGTATAAAAGCAGCCCTCGGCGATAAAGAACCACATTATCGGCGCGGTCAGCCTGCCGATGATGTGCAGAGCGAAAACATACCAAACCGCCTGAGTCCCGGGGAAAAACGCCCATGTCAGGTGGTCGATCGTCATGGCGATTATAGCGATAAGCTTTATTTGGTTTGCGTTAAGCCGTTTTTTACTTAGGAGCATTGCCGCTTGTATCCTCCGATTTCATTTTGCGTTCCTTATGTGACTTCGGAAGATTGTATTCCGACTTATCAAAGGCGACTATCATTGAAAACAGCGGCGGTATCAAAAACAAGCCTATGCCGAACAGCTCGCTTTTGGTATAGCAGTAGCAGAGCTTCATGATATGTATGATCTCCGAGATCAGCGTCATGATGAGCGCAACGGAAAAGAAGGCGTCCTCTATCCACGCGGGCGTTCCCTCAACGATCTCCAGAACGATCTCTGCCGCCCAAAAAACGATGTCTAGGATAAACCAGAAATGCCTCATCCCGATAAGGTGGTGCGACACGAACATACTGTAAAACGGTATGAACGCTTTCCAGCCCTTTTCACCTGCTTTTGTAAACAGCTTACACTGGGCTATCGTTATAAAAAGATAGTATAAAAACAAAAGGATCGACGCCGCAATAAACAGACCCTTTTCTTCGGATAATAATTCAAGAATACTTTCCAAAATCATTTCATCATCTCCGTCTCTGTTCTAAACTTTTTGTATCTGCTTTAATGATAACAGAAAAGCTCCGCAAAAGCAACACTCTGCCGGACTTCTCGGCACGCTGTTCATCGGACATGACGGCGAGGGCAACCTGACCATCGGAGAAGAAATAGAAATATAATGCTATATATCCAATGCGCGGCAGTTTTTCCCTGCCGCGCTTTTGTATACTCCTCTTATACAATCTTGCTTTGAAGCAGTGTTTACCTCTGTTCTTATTGACTTGCGCCGGGATTTATGATAAACTCTTAATATATACATAGTGCCAACCGGGCAGAATTACAGAAACAATAAAAATAATAATGAAAACCTAAAGTACGGTTATTCAGGCAAGGAGAATCAAATGGCAGACTACATAATCGCAACTTCGTCTACCTCGGATCTGACGCGCGACTGGCTTGACAGCCACAAAATTCCCTTTATCCCCTACACCTTCACCATAGGCAACGACCTTCACGAGGACGACTGCCGCGAGGAAAGCCGCGCGGCGATCTATGCGGGCATGAGAAAGGGCGACCGTCTTAAAACCTCAATGATCAACGAAATGATGTACGCTGATTTCTTCCGCGGTCTTCTGGACGGCGGCAAGGACGTCATCTACCTCGATATGTCGCGCGAAATGTCGGTTTCGTACGAAAACGCTCACAAGGCAGCCGAAACCGTCAGAGCGGAATATCCCGACAGAAATCTCTATATCATGGATACGCTGTGCATCTCGGGCGGCTTGGGAATGCTCGTTCAGAATATGGTCAGCCGTATGGAAGACGGAATGAGCTTTGACGACGTTATCGCATGGGGCGAAGCAAACAAGCTAAAGATAGCTCACCGCTTCACCGTTGACGACCTCAACTACCTCAAGGCAGGCGGACGCGTTTCGAACGCCTCGGCGCTTGTAGGCTCCATTTTGAACATCAAGCCCGTGCTGTATGTTCCCGACCGCGGCACGCTGGATGTAGCCAAAAAAGTACGCGGACGCAAATCCGCGCTCAACCTCATTTTGGAAAGCGTGTGCCACGATCTGTCTGATACTGACTGCACCGGAACGGAGATCCACATCCTTCATGCCGACTGCCTCGACGACGCCGAGTTCATCCGCGATTCGATAAAGGAGAAGTTCCCGCAGGTCGGCAACATCGAAATCACCTCGCTGGGCGTTGTTATCGGCGCGCACTGCGGTCCGGGTCTGCTGACGGTATTTTATCTCTGCAACGGCAGAACGCCCGAATAACTTAACACAAAAAAACACGACCTCCGAACGGGAATCCATTCGGAGGTCTTTTTTATGTTCAGTAAATAATCAGCGGAAATGATTCAGATTGAAGATATAGCTCATATCAACGTATGAAGAAATACCCGGGACTCTTCCCGCGTCGGTGTACTGCCAAATATCGCAGGTCACAGGCGTGGACTTCGCCCAGTGAGCGTTCCAAACCGAATATCCGCGGTTATAGAAATCGGTCGGACTGAAGAAGGAAGTATAGTCAGACGCGCTGGCGTAAACTCCGGGCTTGAAGCCTGCCTTTTTGATGGTGTTGCAGAAGTTGTATGCCATCTTTCTGTAGTTTGCCGCACCCAGCTTTTTCAGCGCGGGATCATACTCCAGGTCATAATAGACAGGCAAATCGAGTTTTTTGCCCTTCAAAAACTTGAGGCAGGTGTTGGCTTCCGTAATGCCGCCCGAAACGCTCATTGAATAGCTGAACCAGTATACGCCGATCTTCATTCCGGCGGCTCTTGCCTTTTTGTAGTTGTTCTCAAACTGGTTGTCCTCTGTTGAACCGAAGCCCGCGCGGAGGATGACATAATTGATTCCGGACGCCTTGACCTTGTTGAAGTCGACGTTTCCGCCCTGCCATGTGGAAATGTCAACACACTTGAGAACGGTGCTTCCGACGGAAACCTTATATGTGGCGGTTTTGCCGCCGGCGGTTTTTACGGTGATAGTCGCTGTTCCGTATGATTTCGGATAAAGCGTCGCGACATTGTTTTTATACTTGGAGATCGTTACAACGGAGGAATTGGAGCTTTTCCACTTGAAAAATCTTCCGTTGTCCGTTCCTTTGTCGGTTGAAACAGTAAGACTGTACTGTTTTCCGATCGACTGAGAAGCGGTGGATTTCAATGTGATTTTTGTCGGGACCTTTGTGACGGTAACGTTTACGATAGCTTTTGCTCCCGTTCCCGTCACGCAGCGGACGGTTGTCTTTCCGGTGCTGATGGCTGTGATAAGACCTCCCGACTTTGTGACCTTGGCGATCTTTGTATTGTCGGAATAGTAGTTGCGGTACGCAGTCGCGGTGCCGGACGGGATTGTGCTGTTAAGGTCAAAGGTCTCCCCCATGCCGAGCGTCGCGATGTTTGTGTTGAGCGTTACCTTTTTTGCAGCCGGCAGGACATTGACCGAGATCTTTGAAGAAACGCCGTTTTTCAATTTGCAGGTGATCGTGACGGTCCCGGAGGTTTTTGCAATGACCAGACCCGTGGAATCAACAGTCGCGACCGTGGTTTTTGAGGAAGTGAATGTTTTTTTGAAGGCAGCGGTACCTTCGGGCAGCACCGCTTTGATATAGCAGCCTTCGCCGACGCCGAGGGTGCCGACCGTTTTAGTCAGCTTCAGCGATTTTGCTTCCTTGCACACCGTCAGCTTACATTCTGCTCTCAGGTCATTTGCCGCTGTACAAACAATAACTGTTGAGCCTGTTTCCTTCGGCTTGATAAGACCGTTTGCGTAAACCGTCGCGACCGATGAGTTGGTGACGGAAAACCTTACGCTTTGGGCGTCCGTTGTGACTTTCAGCTGGTATGTTTCGTTGATTCCCAGCGATAAAGTCTTCAAATTCAGCGAAAGCTTGGTCGGAAGCGGAACGGTCGGCTCCGTCGTAGGTTCTTCGGTAGCAGGCTCTTCCGTTGACGGCTCGCCTGTCGCCGGTTCAACCGTCGCAGGCTCGGTGCCGGGTTCCACTGAAGCGGGTTCGGAAGTAGGCTGAGGATCGTCTCCGACCGGCTCGATTTCCGCTTTTTCGGCAACGCCTGCTGTCTGTACGCTGTTTGTTCCGGCAGCGTTGAAGGACACCGAAGTTCCTGCAAACAGGCTTGTTATGATCGTTATGACCAAAACTATTACGGTAAATTTCTTGGTATTTAAAATATCGATCACTCCTTAAATGATTCGGTTTTTTTAAAATAGGCGTCGTTAAATTCTTTTACAGAACAAAAACACGTATATCAATTTTCTCTATTCTAGGCTTTAACCAGTTTTACCTGAACGCCATCGATCGTTTTTCCGATGGTTCCGGCATAACCGCCTTTTCCGTTTTTGGTTTCCGTATTATACTGCCAGGCAAGCCAATTGCCGCCAAGCAAATGAACTCTGTAAGCCACCTTATAACGGCCATACTTATTGGCAACATCCGAGGGTGTGCGATAGTTCATTTTGATACCATCAATGGCAATTCCTTTTTCGGCAGGGTATCCTTTGCCCGCATAGCCGTTCTTATGATCCTTAGAATTGAAACCGGTCACTGTTCCGAGCCATCCGCCGCCTTTGATATGTACACTGTATTCTATCGTGCCCTTATTCACTTTCGAGGCAAGCGCAACAAGAGATTTGCCCATTACGCCGGAATAATCCTTGCCATCCTTAACTACCTTTAACCACTTTCCGTTTGCCACACCCTGTGTTACGATAGAAGGAACAGCAACGGTTGAAGCAGTCTTTGCCGTTGTATTTGTTGCGGTGCTTCCACCAAGCTTTTTTGCAATTTCCGCATATTTCGGAGCGATAAAACCACGGATATACTTACCGTTAACTTGCATAGTACGCTTACCGACAACGCCCGTGCCCATATTGCCTTCGGTGACGGTAAAGCTGTTTCCGCTGACCGCCGTTACCAGACCGATATGATCGGCAGAACCCTTATTATCACCGACTCCATTGTCACTCCAATTGTAGATGATAGCGTCAGCCACCTTTGGCTTATAAGCATCATTTTCTACCCAAATGCCTTTTGCAATAGCTTTATCCCTGAAGCCGCCGCAATTACAATCCGTGCCTGTGTACTGAGCGATCCCGGCTTTGATCCAGACAGCGCTGACCGTAGCCGCACACCACGCGTCGTGAGTTCTCATCTTGTAGCCATACGGCAAATTGGTTTGGTTGTTATATATTTTCAGAATTTCAGCGTGTACCTTATCGCCTTCAACAGCACCAAGCCACCCGTTCATTATTTTGACGACCTTGTTCCTGAGCTGAGTTTCGGTAACAGCGGTGCTGCTGACGGAAATTTTATATGTGGCGGTTTTGCCGTTAAAGGTTTTTACGGTGATCGTCGCTGTTCCGGATGATTTCGGAGAAAGTGTCGCGACATTGTTTTTGTATTTTGAGATCGTTACAACCGAGGGATTTGAGCTTCCCCACTTAAAGAATCTTCCGCTATCCGATCCTTTGTCGGTTGAAACGGTAAGAGTGTATTGCTTTCCGACAGACTGGGACGCAGTGGATTTCAACGTGAGTTTTGTCGGAGCTTTGGTTACGGTAACGGTCACGGTCGCTTTGGCTCCGGTTCCCGTTACACAGCGGACAGTGGTCTTTCCGGTGCTGATGGCGGTGATCAGACCTCCCGACTTGGTGACCCTTGCGATCTTTGTGTTGTCGGAATAGTAGTTGCGGTATGCGGACGCTGTGCCGGACGGAATGGTGCTGTTAAGGTCAAAGGTCTCCCCTATGCCGAGCGACGCGACATTTGTGTTGAGCGTGACCTTTTTTGCAGCCGGCATTATCTTTACGGAAATCTTTGCGGAAACGCCGTTTTTCAGGGTGCAGGTAATGGTAACGGTTCCCGCTGCTTTGGAAATCACATAACCCTCGGAATTGACGGTCGCGATCGATTTGTTGGAGGACGCATATGTCTTATAATAAGCAGCGGTATTGCTCGGCAGAACCGCTGTGACGTAACAGCCTTCGCCGACTCCGAGTGTCCCTGCCGTGTTGCTTAATTTGAACGATTTAGCTTCCTTGCGAACCGTCAGAGTACATTCCGCTTTAAGGTTATTTTCCGCTGTACAAATCACTACGGTCGATCCGGTTTTTTTCGGCTGAATAAGACCGTCTTCCGAAACACTTGCAATTGAGGTGTTTTCTACTGAAAAATCAACGCTTTGGGCATCCGTAGTTGCAATGAGCCGGAAAGTTTCGTTGATTCCCAAGGTGACTGCCGACATATTCAGCGTAAGAGTCGTGGGACTGATCGGTTCCGTAGTTGGCTCATCCGTTGTCGGCTCAAAGGCAGGTTCCTCCGAAGCCGGTTCTGAAACCGGCTGAGGATCTTCTCCGACGGGTTCCGCGTAAGCTTTTTCAAAAACACCATTGTCTGCGTTTACATCGTCTGTATTGGCAGCATTAGAAGAAACCGAGGTGCCCATGAACAGGCTTGTAATGATCGTTATGACCAGAACTGTTACAGTTACTTTCTTGGCTTTAAGAATAATGATCACCCCTTAAACGGTTCGGTTTTTTCAAAACAGAATAAGATTCAAGCAAGGCGTGCGCCGAGAATTGTGCGGCGGTGCCTTAAATTTCATTATAGCATAAAAAACACGTTACATCAAGTTTTTTCATAAAGTTCCTTATATTGGCAAAATCCAAAAAAGAGCGCCCGTCTCCAAGGCTTTACCGCCTTCAGAGATGAGCGCCCTGATTCGGTTGCGTATTTTTATTCTGTGTTAGAATTATAACAAGCTATTCCGATTTCCAGAAATGCAACTTACTTTCGTCCAAGCCTATATCCTTTGCATGGAAACGGGGATTGAGCTTGAGCTTTTTCTGCTTTTCAAAATCGCGCAGCGCCTTTATCGCCAAGCCCGAAAGGATCACGCAGCACGGGATATTTATCAGCGTCATTCCGCCCATGGTGATGTCCGCCGTGGTCCACGCCAGATCCATCGGTACGAGCGCGCCGACAAAAATGACAGCTACGCAAACCAAATAGAAAACGCGCATAAAGACCTTTGACGGAGGTCTTTTCTTATTGAGATACGCAAGCGCGTTATCGACATAATACAGGTTGCCTATAAGCGTTGTGAACGCGAACAGCACCATCGCCACTGTAATGAAAATCGGTCCGAAATCTCCGAACACAGTGGATACCGCCTGCTGAACGTACGGAGCACCCGACACGTCCTTTGTAGCGGCTATGCCCGAGCTGAGACACATCAGCGCCGTTGCGGTGCAGAGCAGCATTGTGTCGATATATACCGAAATGGTCTGAACAAGGCCCTGCTTTACGGGATGGGTAACGTCCGCCGATGCGGAAGCGTTCGGTGCGGAACCAACGCCCGCTTCGTTCGAATACAGTCCGCGCTTGATACCGAGGATCATACACGAACCGCTCAGTCCGCCGAAAATCGCCCTGAAATCAAATGCGTCCTCAAAAATCGCCGCAAAGGTGTCGGGGATAAGCGTGATGTGCGCAAAAATGATTATCAGCGAGATAAGCACATATGCGATGCCCATGGCCGGCACTACCTTTTCGGTGAGGCGTACGATACGCTTTCCGCCGCCCATAACGCAAAAGCCCACGGCAACAGCCAAAACCGCGCCGACGATCACAGGCGTCCATGTGTTGTCGTAGAAGCTGTAGACCTGGAAGGACGATTGCAGATTGTAAGAGCAAAGAAGATTAAATCCGAACGCGTAGGTCGCGATCAGGAACACACAGAAGATCGCCGCTACAACGGGCAGCTTCAGCGCTTTTTCGATGTAGTAAGCCGGACCGCCATAGCTGTGTCCTTCCTTGTCCTTCTGCTTGAATATCTGCGCCAGCGTACTCTCGATAAACGCGGAGGACGCGCCGATAACGCATAACAGCCACATCCAGAAGCACGCTCCGGGACCGCCCAGGCAGATCGCGGTTGATACGCCGACGATATTTCCCGTACCGACGCGCGACGCGGTGGAAACCATAAGCGCCTGGAACGATGAAACCTTCTGCTGAGAAGCAGGCTTTTCGACGATAAGCTTGCAAGCCGTGCCTAATAATCTTATTTGCACAAACCTTGTGCGGAATGTAAAAAACAAACCGGCTGCCGTCAATACGATGATTAGTATCGGATAATACATAACATCGTCAATGCCGTTCAAAAAATTAACAAACGCGTCCATATACTGTCCTCCTCAAATGGCTTTATTTCATTATATCCTAAAATGCGACAAAAAAGCAAGTACAAAACGCGTTTTCGGAAAGTTTTTTATTTGGCTGTTATATCGGCAAAATCCAAAAAAAGAGCGCCCGGCTCCAAAAAATTTGCTTTCGGAGATGAACGCTCTAAATTATTATGTTTTAAAACTCCAGCGCGTAGACGACGATACCGATAACGATTATCGCGAGTCCCAGCATTTTAAGCTTTGAGATCTTCTCCTTGAAGAATATCCAGCTGAAAAGCGCTACAAAGATATAACCCGAAGCGCCGAGGATCGGTCCCATTGAGGCGTCGATCTTTTTGAACGCGAAAACGGAAACCAGCGTCGCGACAAAAAAGATGCCGTACGCGATGATGACATATGGATTGAGATATTCCCTGATTTTGTTGGGATACTCTTTTTCCGCACTCTTTTTGAGCAAAATCTGTGAGGCTGCGGAAATGATTACGCCTACCAGATACAAGCCCATATACAGTATTTTCTCAATCATCCGACTTCACCACCACGATAACGCCGCCGATAACGATCAGCGCGCCTACTATTTTGTTCCAGGTTATTGCTTCGCCGAAGAAGGTCAAGCCCCAGATAAGTCCCCACGCGATGGAGACCGCCTTGTTGGTGTAAGCCGTGTTGAGCGGCAAATGCTTGATAATCTGCTGCCAGCCGATGGCGTAGATAAACAGAAACAGCATATTGAGCCCGTAGAACACGATCCACCAAAAGGTGAGGAAATCGCAGCGGGACGCGAACTTTGAAAATACGGTAGTAAACGAGGAAATAATAATAAAGATGTGCAGGATCAAAAACCAAACTGAGCGGTTACTTGTCTTCTTCATTGTTCATCACTTCCCTGATCTGATATTGCGGCGCACCGCTGACGGTCATATATATTCTTCCGATGTATTCGCCCAAAAAGCCCAAAATCAGCATGATAAGTCCGCCGATGAACAGCAACAGCGCGATCGTGGACGTGTAACCTACGGCGATGTTAGGAACAAAGATTTTTCTGAGTACGATAACCAAAAGTGTGATCATTCCGGCAAAGGAACAGAAAATTCCGAGATACGACGCCA
This sequence comes from uncultured Ruminococcus sp., assembly GCA_902767325.1. GTDB lineage: Bacteria > Bacillota > Clostridia > Oscillospirales > Acutalibacteraceae > Ruminococcoides. The sequence continues at coordinate 4,164 of CACXGW010000084.1, read as the reverse complement.
TTCTGATAGGCGCGATGGAAAAGTTGGTTATCGTGTTCATCCAAAGGTTGAACAGCTTTTTGAAGTTATATGTGGACGAGCCGCTGAAACGCTTGCGGTGCTCCATCTCAACATTCGCGAACTTGCTTGTGATCTTCATCAGATAGCCGCCGATCGATACAAACGGCGAGTTGTAGTTCTTCAGAGAATCCGCGGCAAATTTGCTGTAAGCCAAAAACGACGAGCCGTAAATGCCCTTGGGCGAGTTGCCTGCCCACACAGCCAGCTTGCGCTGGAGCGAGCTGGTCAGCTTTTTGAAAGCGGAATGCTTTTTGTTGCCGAAGTGAGCATAAACGACATCATAGCCGCTGAGTATCTTTTCCGTAAGCATAAAGATACCCTTCGGGTCGTGCTGACCGTCGTCGTCCATATAAACGATAACGTCGCCCTTGACGTAGTTGAGACCCGCGAGCTTCGCGGAAGCCTGACCGTAGTTGCGCGACAGATCAACGCCCGTGATCTTGTCGTCTCCGGCGCAGATCTCACGGATAACTCCGAGGGTGCCGTCGGGCGAGCCGTCGTTCACCAGAACGATCTGATAGTCATATTCGGGATGATTTTTGAATTCTTCCTTGATTTCCGTCACAACGTTCGCGATCGTGTTTTGCGAGCGGTAACAGGGAATAATAATTGAAATTAACATATACCCTCACCTTAATAATACAAATTATCCTCTGTGTGGATGGTCAGCTGTGTGCCGATGCCCTGCTCAACACAGGTTTTATACGCGTCGTACGCCAGCGCTACGTCAACATAGGAAAGTCCTACCGCATTGAAATAAATGAACTCTCGTCCGTTTTCTCTGCCCGGTCTTTTGCCGGTGATGAGCTTGTCCAGGTCACAGTAGACGTCCTCATCGCGAAGCAGCTCCTCCTGATACATCCGACTCAGGGTCTGGGAACGGTGCTTGACCGCGTGCCATTGGTCGCAGACGATCTTGTTCGCCTTGAGCGGAACGGCGTATTCGTCCTCCCAGCCGCCTGTGTGCAGATAAAGCGTGCCGTCCTTGATCCAGTCCGCCTTGATAATAGGACTTTGACCGCTGATAGCAGACACCAAAATCTGAGAATTCTCAACAGCTTTCCGGTAATCGGCGTTACAGCAAACGAACTCAACATCGGGGTATTTCTCTGCGAAGCAATCCGCGAAATCCTGCTCGGTAGCAGCTGTGCGTGAGGCGATATAGCAGGTCTTTATCGACGGATAAAGGCTCTTGATCGCGCAAAAAGCGCTGCGAGCCTGTGTTCCGGCGCCGACAAAGCCGATCGTCTCGGGATCGGGAACGCTGAGATATTTAGCTGCAACGGCGTTGATCGTCGCCGTGCGCAGGTTTGAACAGACGTTTCCGTCCATAAACGCCAGGTTAGTGCCGTCCTCAATGCTCGAGAGGATCATAACCGCGTTGGTGTTGTTAAGCCCGTTGAGCTTCGGGTTCGGAGGGAATACGGATATCCACTTCACACCGCAAACCTTATCCTCGGTCAGAGTCGCCGGCAGACAGTTTATGCGGTTTTGGGTCTCCTTGTCAAACACCTGCGAGATTTTGTCGGGAAACAGGATTTTCCCCTTGGAATAGTCGACAATCGCTTTTTCCGCAATCTCTACGGCACGGCGGTAGTTGAGCACTCCCGCGCGGTAGAGATCAGCCTGCGATAAAAACAGAATCGTTTGTTTGTTCATCGTTACCCCTTTTTCAAAACGCAAAACAGCATTTCGTCGCCCTCGGTAGAAATGACGTGCAGCTTCGCGAGAATATCATCTATAATTCTTTCAAGCTCATCTTCGTCTTCAAACAGAACGTGCAGATAGCAGAACACCTGACTTACGGTGCCGTTTTCCACAACTGTATCGCCCTCGGAATGGATGGGCACATATCTGTAGAAATAACCGCTCTTCATAACATCTTCCTCGCCCTCTACCTTTGCGACAGTGCCTGCGTGAAGGTGAAGCGGAAGAATGCCGTAGCGCTTTTTATTGTTGTCGTATTTTATCTTATGCTCGGCAGAGCACTTGCCAAAGGCTGCGTTTTCAAGCATCAGATCGAGCTGAGAAACGCCGGTGTAGTATTCAACGGGATGGAAGGTCATCGAACCGCCGAAGCGATAGCCCATTTCGTTGAAATAAAAGCTGCCGTTGTTGTTGAAAGCCTCGATCCAGATCGGTCCGTTCTGGATGCCGATCGACTTGAACATTTCGATAGCCTTTTCGTTGATGTTCGCAAGGTACTCCGCCTCGTTTTTCGACGGAAAGCGCTGCAGCGCCATTACAGAAGAATTCTCGCACAGTGCACCCGAACGCTTGTCGGAAATACCCGAGAAGTAAATCTCCCCGTTTATTGCCGTGTAATGAATAATTACGGAATCGTAGGGCAAGTAGTCCTCAATTATCACGCTGCCCTTCTGCGAAAACGGGAACGCGCGGTCATAGCCTGCCTTGAGCTCATCGGCGTTGCGGCAGATCGAAAAGCCCTGGCTTCCGCAGCTGTCGGCGGGTTTTGTTACTACGGGATACGGAATCGTGTCGGCATCTACGAGGCGATATTTTTTCGCGGCGGGGATACCGCTGTCAAGACAGAGCTGCTTGAACTGCTCCTTGTCCATACAAAGGTTCCACTGCTTTTGAGTGCAGTAAGCGGGAAGATCGTTTCTGACAGCAAGCTCGATCGCAATAGGAACAAGGCGTTCGTTGAAGCCCGGGAAAATGCAGTCGATGCGCTCGGCTTTGATAAGCTCGTCCATCGCTTCTATATCGATAGCGTTCGTCATAAAGGACTGATCAGCGATCCTCTTGATCGGGGAGTCCTCAACATTTCCGATCGCCACAAGAAAGATGTCGTGTTTTTTGGCAAACTCTTTGATTTCCTTCGCGCAGTCATTTCCGCCCATTACAAGCATTTTTTTCATAGTTCTACTCCTCTGTAACACCTTACGGCGTCAAAATATAGTATCCCACACGGGAAGAGCTGTCAATGGTGTTGCCCAGGTTTTCCATTTCCAAGCCGCTGATGCGGTAAATCGTATCGGGCGCTTCTTTTTTGACGCGCTCCAGCTCATCCAGATCCTCGCGGGTAAAGATAAAACGGATTTTTACGGGATTCTGCTTTGCGGATGTGACCAGCTCGGGCTCGTTGCCGCAGGCTACGTCGATGACCATCTTGACAAAGTCGTTTCCGGTCGAAAGATATACCAAGTCCGAGCCGATGCAGTCGCCGCCCATTCTGGCGCCGATCTCAATGATATTGATGTTGCCGTCAGAATCGACCTTGAACTCACTGTGACCCGCGCTGTTTTGAATGTTCAGCGAATCGAGAGCCTTCATCACGATCGCCTTTGCCCTTTCGATAACGTCCTCCGGCAAGCCCGACGGCTGAGCGTGACCCGTCTCGATAAAGTGCGGAGCGCCCGTGGTGAACTTCTTTGTTGTCGCAAGATAGTGGTGCTCTCCGCAGAAAGAGATGGTCTCCATGCTGTATTCGTCGCCCTCGAGATATTCCTCGACGATCGCCTTCTTCTCAAACGAAACGCTGCACGCGTCTTTTACCGCCTGCAAAGCGCCCTCGGGAGTCTCGAGCTTCATGACCATACGGCTGCCCGAGCGGTCGGTTGGCTTTATGATGATCGGGAAGCGGAAGCCTTCCAGCATATCTTCGCTGAAGCTCTCGTCGGCGAGCAGGAACTTCGGACAGCTTACGCCCGCGTTCTGCATAGCCGTGCGCATTTTATACTTGTTTGTCTGTATCTCCGTGTCAGAAGTTCTGTTGCACGGCAAACCGAGCTTTTCGGCAACGTAGTTCACGGTGATGGACGCAAGATCCGAGGCGATGGAACACACGCCGCAGGGCTTTATCTCCCTGCACTTTTCAAGTATCTCATCCTTCTCGATAACGCTGATGGGATAAAAGAAATCCGCGTTCTCCTTGCCTACCGCGCCGTCCTCCCACGCAAAAACGTGAGTTTCGTAGCCCAGCTCGTTCGCTTTGACAATGAGCCTGTTCTGAAAATCATTGGCTCCGATAATGACTAATTTTTTCATACAAATACCTTGAAATCAAAAAATTCAACACGAATGAAAACAATACGCATCCATCCGCCTATATTTATTATATCATACTATATATTGTGTTGA
>CACXGW010000083.1 GCA_902767325.1 uncultured Ruminococcus sp. | reverse complement strand
GCAACGTTTACCTTTACGGAAAGCCTTCCCCTCGGGGAAAGCTTCTTAAGAAATTATCCGGTCGTTTCCTTATAAATTGTAGGGGCGTGCATTGCACGCCCGAAAAAAGAAATCGTTTTTTCTAAAACAGCGGGCGTGCAATGCACGCCCCTACTACACAGTATCCGGTATCCAGCATCTAGCTTCCAGCATCCGGTTTCAGACTTCCGACAACTTAAAAGAGGCTCCCTTACGGAGCCTCTTCTTACGATTGATGATGGAATGTCGGGACAAGGTCGCTGAGCAGCTTCACGGTCGTCTCGCTGTCGTTCGCCTCGGCGCTGTCGCGCAGGGCGTTGAGCTTTTTGAGCATCTCGTCCGAGTCGATGTTGATCTGGTTGCCGATGAATATCTTCTTGTTTTCGGTCGATTTAAGACCTTCCTCGTCCATCAGCAGCTCTTCAAAGAGCTTTTCGCCGGGACGAAGCCCCGTAAAGATGATCGGCACTTCGTCATACGGCACCTTGCCGTACATACGGATAAGGTTTTCGGCCAGCGTGGTGATCTTTACCGGAGCGCCCATATCGAGCACGAAGATCTCGCCGCCCTTTGCCATAGCGCCCGCCTCAAGCACGAGCGACACAGCCTCGGGGATAGTCATAAAGTAGCGGATGATGTCGGGGTGAGTGACCGTCACCGGAGCGCCGCTTTCTATCTGACGGCGGAACAGCGGGATCACCGAGCCGTTCGAGCCCAGCACGTTGCCGAAGCGCGTGGTGACGAATTCGGTGTGAGAGGTCGTCTGCGCCTTGTACTGTATTATCATCTCGCAGGCGCGCTTTGTCGCGCCCATGACATTGGTGGGATTTACCGCCTTGTCGGTGGAGATCATCACGAACTTGTCCGTGCGGTAGTAATCCGCGAGAGTGGCGACATTGAAGGTGCCGAAGATGTTGTTCTTGACGGCTTCCTCGGGTACGGTCTCCATAAGCGGAACGTGCTTGTGAGCCGCCGCGTGGAACACGATCTGCGGATGATACTCCTGAAAAATGCTCTCCATCTTTTTATAGTCGCGCACGGACGCGATCAGCGTGATAAGATTGAGCGCGTTGCCGTATTCGAGCTTTAATTCCTGCTGAATATCATAGGCGTTGTTTTCGTAGATGTCAACGATGATGATCTGCTTAGGGTCATACTTGGCGATCTGTCGCACCAGCTCGCTGCCGATCGAACCGCCGCCGCCCGTGACCATACAAACCTTGCCGCGGATAAAATTCGCGATCTTTTCGCGGTCAAATTCAATGGGCTTTCTGCCCAGCAGATCTTCTATTTTGATTTCCCTTGCCTGACTGAGCAGCTGATTGGAACGGTCGCCCAGCACCAGCTCGCTGAGGTACGGCACGACGTGGATCTTACACTTCGTGGCGGAACAATAGTCCAGGATCTTGCGCTTCTCGTCCTCCTCGCAGGACGGGATAGCTACGATGATATTGTCGACATCGTGATCGACGCAGATCTTCGGGATCTCGGCGCATACGCCCATAACCTCGATGCCGCTGTAGCGCGAATGAAGCTTTGTGGGATCGTCGTCGACCATACCGATCGGCAAAAGATTCACAAACGCGTTTTTAGGGTCGCGGTGCGCGTTGTTGATCTCGGTGAGGATCATCCGTCCGGCGTTGCCCGCGCCGACTATCAGCGTGCGCTGCAGGTTCTCCTGCTTGCCGACCCTGGTCAGGCTTAAAAACGTTCGCTTGAAAACGAGCCTGAACAGCAGCACTCCCGCCGTGGCGAATACATAATACGGCACAAAAAACACCTTGCGCGGGACATAACCCATCAGGCACAGTATGATGTAGCCGATAATAAAGCCCGCGGTCATAGCGATACCGCAGAAAAGGTAATCCTTGGCGTTGAAATATCGCCACATCCGCGAATACGAGCCGAGGATCAGCATCATTATCTCACAGGTCAAAACATCTATCACAATAAAAAAGAACAGATATTTTGTTGATTCCTCTGTGATTATCTTTGTGAGCGCCAAAATATAGTTCAGCGTGATACCGCTTACGGCGATGATGATTATATCCGCAAGCATCAAAATAAATTTGCGGTAATTGAACCTGGTCATACCGGATATCTCCTAAATGGGTCAAAGACCCGAAAAATCTGTAATATATTATATCTCATAAACAAATCGTTGTCAAACCGTCACGGTTCGGCGATCACACGCCACGCTTCGAGCAGTCTTTCCACCGACCACGCGGCGTTAGCGGGACTGGTTGACGGAAGCTTAAAAGCGGGGATCCCCGTCTGAGGGAAGATGTGCTTTTGATACAGCTTATGCGACAGCGCGCCGTTGCAGAATATCCTGTCGACGCGGCTGTTGTCAAGGATAACGCTCAGGTCGTTCGGCACGACGTCGGTTATCGAGCTGTCGGCGGAGCCTGTCACCGTGCAGGAGCCGATGACGTCCCACAGCGCGATTCGGTTTGACAGCGCCAGAGCTTTCTTTTGTTCAACGGTTTCGGGGACTTCCGAGGAAAAAATCAGAGGAAGCAGCTTCCAGAATCGGTTTTGCGGATGTCCGTAAAAGAACATCGCCTCCCTTGACTTGACCGAGGGAAAGCTGCCCAAAATCAGCGTTTCGGAGTTTTTGTCAAACAGCGGCTCTATCGGATGGACGATTCTTTCGGGCTCAGCCATTTTTATGTCCCTTTCGAAGCGATCTTATATAGGCAAAGGTTTTTTCCTCTCCCTCATCGCGCAGCATTTCAAGCAGAGAGCACAGCAGCGCCTCGGTGTTTTCGTGCATACGGTGTTTGCCCTTTATGCGCAGAAAATATGTATACGGGTCGGTGTCGGTGTAGTTTTTTCCGTTGTATATCTTGCTGGCGGCGACCCTGTCGCAGAACATCTCGATTACAAATCTGAGCGGCATTTCCACGTTCTCGGGACGGCGTGTGTATGGGTTATAATCGTTCCAATACTCGTAGTGATGGCGGTTTCTGCCCTTGTGGTGCATCCACGCGCGCGAACAGCCGAACAGCTCGCGCTCCTTTTCGTTGGGGCTGCGGTCGCCGAGATAGTACTTAGCGCCCGGGATGAACTCGGTGGGACTGTATTTTGACAGATCGTGGCGCAGTCCCTGCCACAGTATGCCCGCCTTAGCACAGTGCGCTATGACCCTGTGGCGGTGCTTTGTGATCGTTACAAAATGCTTTATCGGATGTGCCAAAACCTTCACCGTCCTTTTACCGTAAGCGTGTTTTATCTAATTAATTATACCACAACAAAAGCGGTTTTACAATTTTCCGCGAAGAATTTTTTCATAAAGCTCTTGCCAATTCCGCAAAAAAAAGATATAATATTAGAAATGGTTAAAATTTTGTAACATTTTCGGCAGAAAGGGGGGAATCGCTTGAACAAAGTACGAAAAAAAAGCGTCTATATAATCATCATCAGCGCTGTTCTCGGTCTTTGCTGCGCGTTCGGAGTGTTTTTTCTGAGAAACATCCACTCCGGCGGCTCCGGCTCTTCCTCCGATTCCGCCCACACCGTTTTCCGTACGAACCTCGAACAGGAGCTCAGCCTTGAAAAAGGCGGCTGCACCGTGTTTGAAATATCCTCTGATGACGAGGCGGCGCTCAGCCGCTGGCAGTCAAGCGACTCCTCCACGGTCAGCGTCGACAGCGGCGGAAGGATCGACGCGCACAAAAAAGGTTCGGCGACCGTGTCCGCGCACTTCATCGACGGTCATGTCTACACCTACCGCGTCACGGTTTCCGACGAAAAAAAGCCTCAGGTCGACGTGTATTCCACGGCTATCACCGCCAACGAGGATATACTCAAAAAGAACCTGAAGGAAAATCCGCCCAAGGCAGTTGAACCCGCTACCGAGGAAGGCAGCTCCGACGATGATCCCGGCTTCTACTATTACTATGACGACGATACTGACGGCGAATATTACGATTATGACGACGAAGACGAAGATGATGAATACGACGAATACTATCACGACGACGATGAATCCTTTGAGGAAACAGCCTTTAAAAATATGAGCAAACCGACCTCGGGGCTTCTCCCCTATGAGGTCCGGGTCAACCGCAAGCAAAACTGCGTGACCGTTTTCACATACGACAGCAACGGCGAGTACACCGTGCCGGTCAGAGCTATGGTATGCTCCTGCGGAAAAAACGAGGGCACCATCACCGGCGAATTCACTATCTATCTCAAAACCCTGTGGCACCCGCTCGTAAACGGCGTGTTCGGTCAGTATATCAGCGGCTTTTCGGGAGATTATCTCTTCCACAGCGTGCCGTACAACGATCTGGCGAAAAACACGCTTGAGACCGATGAGTTCAACAAGCTCGGCGAGGCGGCTTCTCAGGGCTGCGTCCGTCTGGCGGTTTCAGACGCGCGCTGGATATACGAAAACTGCGGCGAAGGCACAACGGTCAAGATATTTGACAGCGACGAAAAGCTTCCGCTCGGAAAGCCCGCGGCTATCCGCATAGGCGGCTCCGACGAGGGCTGGGACCCGACCGACCGCGACGAAGCGAATCCCTTCAACGGCAAGACCCCCGAGATCTCGGGCGCAGAGGACGTGACGATCTCCGTCGGCAGCGACTATAAAATGAGCGACGGCGTGACCGCGCTCAATTCCTGCGGCGCCGACGCGACCAAAGAGATCGAGATCATCGGCAACGTCGTGACCTCGCGCGCGGGCGTGTATAAGGTGACGTACCGCGTGACCGACGCCCTCCACCGCACCGCCCATAAGGACATAATCGTAACGGTGCAGGGGTAGGGAGAGTTAGAAGCTAGAAGCTAGATGCTAGATGCTAGATGTTAGATGCTAGATGCTAGAAGCTAGATACTAGAGTTAAAAGTTTCCGTAACTGTGTAGGGGCGACCATCGGTCGCCCGCTGAAAGGAAACCTTATTTTCTTATATAGAATCGG
>CACXGW010000082.1 GCA_902767325.1 uncultured Ruminococcus sp. | reverse complement strand
GTACAGCCCACGACGGTTCAGCCCACAACTGTACAGCCCACGACGGTTCAGCCCACAACTGTACAGCCCACGACCGTCAAGCCTACCACACAGCCTACTACCGTTCAGCCCACAACGCTGCCCGACGGAACATATCAGCTCGGCGACGTGAATATGGACGGCAAGGTCAACATCAAGGACGCTACCTACATCCAGAAGTATCTAGCTGAATACAGAGGCTACTATGTATCGGTAGAGCTCGGTGATATGAACCGCGACGGCAAGGTATCCATCAAGGACGTCACGGCTATTCAGAGATACATCGCTATGTTCGGATAATATCGGAGGTAAACTATGTCAAGAATAAAAAAGGCGCTCACCTTGTTTCTTGCGCTTCTGATAACAGCGGCGATCGGCATTGTCGCGGTTTCGGCGGTCGAAGTCGATGAAGCCGAGGCGGTTTCTGCCGGAAACGCCAAAATAGTTATTCATGTAAGACAAGACGGGCTTGCACAGCCATATATCTATCTTTGGAACTCGCTTCCCACCAACAGCGCGATGTCGCAGTCCTATCCCGGCGAGAGAATGGTCTCTTCCGGCGACTGGTTCGACTATACCGTCAACAACGTAACAAAGGTAAACGCGCTGATCACGGATGCTTCGGGCAAGCAGTATTCAAAGGAGCAAAAGCTCACCACCACCGAGGGCGTTACGACCGAATGGTGGTTCACAAACAACCGCTGGTCGAAGTATGATCCCGACCAGACCGACCCGGTAGACAGCCTCGACCCGCGTCAGGACACCATCTATTTCGTGATGACCACGCGCTTCTACGACGGCGACTCTGACAACAACGTCCACTGCTGGGACGACGGCAACGCCAACAACCCCGACAGTGACCCCGCATGGCGAGGCGATTTCAAGGGTCTGGGCGAAAAGCTCGACTACATCAAGGCGCTGGGCTTCAACGCCATTTGGGTAACGCCCATCGTCACCAACGCCTCGGGCTATGACTACCACGGCTATCACGCTATGGATTTCTCCACTGTCGATTACCGCTACGAGAGCAGCGACTACGACTTTGACGATCTTGTCCACGACGTCCACAGCAAGGGAATGAAGATATATCAGGACGTTGTTTGGAACCATACGGGCAACTTCGGCGAAAGCCATTTCTGCCCGCTGTTCACAAAGGACACCACCAAGGATCTGAGCAGCCTTGAGGATTCGATGATCCCCACCGACTACCTGCTCAACACCTACGGACTCAACTCCGCTCAGGATTATTGGAATCAGCAGCCGGGCATTCAGTATCAGCAGCGCCTCAACCTGATGAAGAACGTCACCTATTCCGGCGACAACGGCAACAGCACAGGACCTCAGCCCGCCGCTCAGGATTTTGAGATGAACAAGATCTCGACAAGCGACGTTTACAATCCCAATAACTACTATCACACCGGATATTTCCAGAGCCCGAACTACGACGACTGGACGACCAAGTTCTCGCAAATCGCGGGCGACTGCGTCGACCTCAACACCGAGAATCCCGCCGTTGCGGAGTATCTCACCGACACCTACGCCGAGTATATCAACCGCGGCGTCGACGGCTTCCGTGTTGACACCGTACGCCATATTCCGCGCGTTACGCTGAACATTATGTTCAACGACCAGATCTACGACGCGGCAAAGGCTGCGGGCAAACCCAACTTCCTGATGTTCGGCGAGTGCTGCACCCGCTATACTCAGGTCTGGTACCGCGGCCACGCGGAGGAAAGTACCCCGTACTACACCTGGAAAGAGCCGCACTCAAAGTGGGCTGACAGCTGGAACTGGGGCAGCTCGGCAGAGGAGATCAACGACAATATGAACCTCGCGCTGCAGCATTATCTCGAGGAGGACAACTACAACGGCAACCTCGGAAGCCTTGAGCCCACTTCGCAGAACGCTTTGTTAAGCGGCATAAGCTATCATACTCCCGACCGCTCGATGGCTTCGGGAATGGAGGTTATCGACTTCCAGATGCACCGTATGTTCGGCAGCGCCTCCAACGCGTTCAACTTTGCCAAGGGCGTTGACAAATACTACAACGACGCTACCTACAACGTTATGTACGTCGACTCTCACGACTACGCTCCCGAGCAGCCCGACGAGACCACCCGCTTCACCGGCGGAACCCAGACTTGGGCGGAAAACCTCGACTTGATGTTCACCTTCCGCGGCATTCCGTGTCTGTACTACGGCTCCGAGGTCGAGTTCCAGAAGGGCAAGCTCATCGATAAGGGCACGCTGATCTCGCTTGCCGATTCCGGCAGAGCCTACTTCGGCGACTATCTCGAGGGCGACGTGACCGCTACCGATTTCGGCGAATATACCGCCTCGGGCACTGTCAACTCCACGCTCAATTCCGCGCTTTCTCAGCATCTGATGAAGCTCAATAAGATCCGCCGTGCCGTTCCCGCGCTGCAGATGGGTCAGTATACGACTTCCTCCACATATGTTACCGGCGATATGGCTTACATCCGCAGATACACCGGCGACGGCGTCGACAGCCTCGCGTGTGTTGCTGTTTCGGGCGGCGCAACGTTCAAAAACATTCCCAACGGCTTGTATATCGACGCCGTAACGGGCGACAGAGTCACCGTTTCCAACGGCACGCTCACCGTTCCCAGCATCGCAAAGGCGAATATGCGCGTATATGTTTGCTGCGCGACAGGCTTTACCGGCATCACCGGCGCTATCGGAAATACGACGACGTACCTTAATTAATGCGTAATGCGTAATTCGTAATGCGTAATTGAATCTTTCAAAAAACAGGCTCTCCGTTTGGGGAGCCTGGTTTTTTTAGTGAATGGTGAATGGTGAATGGTGAATAGTGTAGGGTCGCTCCGCTCCGATTTATAATAGTGCGGTCGGGAATAAGAATGTCATCCCGAGCGAAGCCGAGGGATCCCCTTCGGCAGCAACTAACGCTTCCTAACAGGGGGATTCCTCCGCGTTGGTCGGAATGACAGCTATCGGAGGGGGATTCCTCCACGCGCTTCGCTTGGTCGGAATGACAGCTTGCAAATCAGCAGCGGTTTCACAGTTTCACTGTTTTCATAGCAGTTTATATACTATATAAATAACTGAAAAAAAAATAAATGTATACTCTGTTTTTTTTTTCTAAAATGTTACGAACACCAGAAAATAATATGATAACTATGTAAATCCAGCTTCTATCATCTAGCTTCTATCTTTTATCTAAAACTTTTTTCATAAAACACTTTACTTTAGTAAACTGATAATGTATAATAAATCTGTTCGTGTGCGTCTTAGACGCGATAATATTTATACTGAAAGGTATAGGAGGAAACAACTATGAAAAAAATCATTGCATTAGCGATGGCAGGTCTGATGGCTGCGTCCGCTCTCGCCGGCTGCGGCGGTTCCAAAACCGACACAGACTGGGATTACATCAAGAACAAAGGCGAAATGGTTATCGGCATCACTTACTTCGAGCCGATGAACTACAAGGATGACAACGGCGAGCTCACAGGCTTTGAGACCGAGTTTGCTCAGGCTGTCTGCGACGAGCTGGGCGTTAAGGCTAAGTTCCAGGAAATCAACTGGGATTCCAAAGAGGTCGAGCTCAACACCAAGACTATCGACTGCATCTGGAACGGTATGACCATCAACGACGAAAGAAAAGAAGCTATGAACATCACCAACGCCTATATGCAGAACAAGCAGGTCATGGTATGCAAGAAGGATAACGTTAGCAAGTTCAGCACCAAGGAAGGCGTAAAGGGCGCTTCCGTTGTTGCCGAGGCAGGTTCCGCAGGCGAAGAAGTTGCCCAGGGCGACGATTTCTTCAAGAAAGCAAGATATATCGCTGCCGACTCTCAGGCTAAGGCTCTTCTCGAGGTCAAGGCAGGCACTTCCGACATAGCTCTCATCGACTATGTTATGTCCATCGGTACCCTCAGATCCGGCTCCGACTACGGCGATCTCTCCGTTGTTGAGGCTCAGTCGTTCTCTCCCGAGGAATACGGCGTAGCGTTCAGAAAAGACAGCAACACCACCGATAAGGTCAACGAAGCGATGCAGAAGGTCGCCGACAGCGGCAAGCTGGGTGAGATCGCAGAGAAATACAACCTTTCCGATCTCGTTCTTCTGAAGAAAGCTTCATAAAATGGATTTTTGGAGCGTAACTCTCCAGCTTCTGGAGGGCTTTAAAGAGAACTGTATTCTGTTCGGCGCGACGCTTCTGGCGGCGCTGCCGCTCGGGCTGTTGCTCTCGTTTGGTTCCATGTCGCGCTTTTTGCCGCTGAAGATGCTGTGCAGGACGTTTGTCTGGATAATCAGAGGCACTCCGCTTATGCTTCAGCTGTTTGTGGTGTGCTACATCCCGCCGCTTCTTACCGACGGCAGCTTCAAATTCGACGAAAGAATGACCGCGGCTATCATCGCGTTCATCATCAACTATTCGGCGTATTTCTCCGAGATATACCGCGGCGGCATCGAAAGCATCCCCAAGGGACAGTACGAGGCGGGCTATGTGCTCGGTATGAAGAAAAATCAGATTTTCTTCAAGGTCGTGCTGATGCAGGTCGTCAAGCGCATCGTAGCTCCCATGAGCAACGAGATCATCACGCTTGTCAAGGACACATCCCTTGCACGCGTCATTATGGTTTCCGAGATTTTGAAATATGCCGAGGACTTCACCAGAGTCAGGGGACTTATCTGGCCGATCTTCTACACCGGCGCGTTCTTCCTGCTCTTCTGCGGCGTGCTGACGCTTCTCTTCCGCTTTATCGAGAAGAAGCTCGACTATTACAAGGGTTAGGAGGGGCGATATGGCATTTCTTGAAGTTAAAAACATTCAAAAAAGCTTCGGCAAAACCGAGGTTTTGAAGGACATCGGCTTTTCGCTTGAAAAAGGCGAGGTGCTGGCGATCATCGGCTCCTCGGGTTCGGGAAAAACCACCCTGCTGCGCTGCATAAACTTTTTGGAAACTCCGCAGATGGGCGTAATCTCGGTCAACGGCGAGGTGCTGTTCGACGGCGACGATCCCTCCAAGAAAACCGAAAAGGAAATCAGAAAAAACCGCCTGCATTTCGGAATGGTTTTCCAGCAGTTCAATTTGTTCCCGCAGTATACGGTGTACGAGAACCTGGTGCTCGCGCCAAAGCTTTTGGCTAAGGAGCGCATCTCCGAACAGGGCGAGTATATGGGCGCGACTACATACAAAGAGGCTGTGGAGCGCATCAACGTGGAAGCTGAGCAGCTGCTCAAAAAGGTAGGACTTACCGATAAGCGTGACGAATACCCCTGCAACCTCAGCGGTGGTCAGCAGCAGCGTGTCGCGATAGCCCGCGCTTTGGCTCTCAATCCCGATGTACTGTGCTTTGACGAGCCGACCTCGGCGCTCGATCCCGAGCTTACGGGCGAGGTGCTCAATGTTATCAAGGGGCTGAAAAGCTCCGACAGCACGATGATCGTAGTTACGCACGAGATCAGCTTCGCGCGCGACGTCGCCGACAAGGTCATCTTTATGGCAGACGGCGTCATCGAGGAAGAGGGAACGCCTCAGCAGGTAATCGAAAACCCGCAGAGCTCCCGCACTCAGGCATTCCTGTCGCGTTTCAATCAGTTCAGCGACTGACGGTTTTATAAAAAAGGCAGCTTCGGCTGCCTTTTTTTAATTAATGATTATTAATTAATGATTAATAGTGTAGGGTCGCTTCGCTTTGAGGAGCCTGATTTTTTAGCAAACGTGGCTGTAAGTGAAGCCTCCACCGTCACTTGTTACGGGGGAGGTGGCACGGCACCATGTGCCGTGACGGAGGGGGCGTCCTTGTTGTAGGCACCTTGCAGGATTGGAAACTCCGACCCGTAGCCGGGCGGCAACCCTTTTGGCACTTCGTGCCATTTCCCCTGTCAGGCAATGTCGTCAACTTAAGAGATTATACAATCGTTTCCTTATTAATTGTAGGGGCGAGCATTGCTCGCCCGCAAAGGCAAACTGTCCTATTTTACCGACAGTTTTTAGGAAAGCTGTG
>CACXGW010000081.1 GCA_902767325.1 uncultured Ruminococcus sp. | reverse complement strand
TTTCCTTTCTTGGGCATAACAAAAGCTCCCTTCATGTTTGACAGTGTTTTTTCATTTCACTGTCTTCCATAAAGGGAGCATACCAAAAAACGGCGGAGGCTTTTTTATTCAGTCATCCTTTTGTTATTCGTTGTTTTCGATTCCCGCGGTTTTGAAGATGAAGTCGACCTGTCCATCGGCGCCCTCGGCGATACCGCTGTAAGATTTATAGCTCTTTGAAACCTTTGAAATCGCCTTGATCCGTTCAACAAGGGTTTTCAAATCTCCGTCAGCCGCCTTTTTCAGCTTGTCGACGCCTTCTTCCTTATATTTTTTCATTCCGTCATTGAGCTGCATGGAACCGTCCTTGAGCTGTGTGATACCGTCGATAAGAGCCGGCGCGCCGCTGCGCATCTGATCGATCCCGTAAAACAGCTCTCCGCTGCCGCTGCTGAGCATACCAGCGCCCGAGCTGAGCTCGTTTGTGCCCGACGCAAGCTTTTCGGAGCCTTCCTTCAGCTGACCGGCGCCGTCCTTAAGAGACGACGAGCCGGACTTGAGCTGACTTGCGCCCGAGTTGAGCTTGCCTGTGCCGACTTTGAGCTGATCGGTACCGGTCACCAATTCTCCGGTGCCGGTCTTGAGCGCGGCGGTCCCGTCAAGGATTTGCTTTGCGCCGCTGTTAGCTTCGTCAACGCCCGCGGTATAGCTTACGATCCCGTTGTAGAAGGTGTTGTAGCTGTCGAGCTGCTGCTTGAGATTTTGCAGGGCGGTTCTTCCCGCTGCCGCTTTTTGAACACCGTCATTGATTTGAGTCTGAACCTGATCAGAATTCATATTTTCCTCGATTATTGACTGTATCTGCGTTTCGGTGTTGTCGTCTATAGTACCCTGCATAGCATTCATCTGCGCGCTTACAGCCGAGCTGACCTGAGCCTGAATCTCCTCGGGGATCTGTCCCGAGGCAACGGCTGCGTCATAATCGTCAGCCGACATACTCATTCCCGCCGCGGAAAGGACTCCTTCGGTGACCTGCTTTCTTACGGCGTTTTCAACGCCTTGTCTGATCAGATCGCGCTGACTTTCCACCGTTGCGGTTACCGTTTTGAGCGCGGTCTGTTCCGCGAGAGCCCGGGCGTTTTCGTCGCTGAGAGAGGCGATCAAGCCGTCGAGAACTCCGCCGTAGTTTTCGATCGTCAGCTTGGATGCGGACAGTCCGGATGCGGCGATCTGATTGTCGGCAGTAGACAGCAGGGCGTCGAATACCTGCTTTGCGCCGCTGTTGAGCTTTGCGCTGTTTGAGGAAAGGGTGTCAAGCCCCGAGGACAGATCGGAAAGATACCCCTGAAGGTCTTTTACTCCGCTGTCGAGTTTTACGGCGCCGTCAGCCAGATCGTTTGCGCCGCTGTCGAGCTGCTCCGCGCCGTCGGAAAGAGAGCTGAGTCCGTCGTCGAGCCTATCGGCTCCGTCCTTTAATTCGCCTAAGCCTCCGTCAAGCTGAGCGGCGCCGTCGTTGAGCTGCACGGCTCCTTCCTTCAGTCCCTCGGCGCCCTCCTTGATCTGCCACGAACCGTCGTAGAGCTGTTCTACGCCGTCGATAAGCTCGCCCGATTTGTCGAGAAGGGTGCTCATTCCGCTGTATAGCTGAGACGTGCCGTCGAGCAGACTGTCGGTTGCCGAAACGAGCTCGCCGAGCTTATTGTTGAGCTCCTCGGACTTGCTGTCGAGCTTGCTGACGTCCATATCGCCGAACATATCGTTAGAGGCGACAGTCATTGTTGTGGCAAGCTCAAAATCCTTTACATCCGCGGTGATCTCTACGGTCGAGGGAATACTGAGCTCTTTGCTGTCGAGTTTAAGCGTTTCCTGCATTCCGGGAAGCGCAAAGCCGACGACGAAGGTGTGGGTGCCGTCGTTGAACACCTTGCCGTTGCTGACGGTCACGTTATCTGCTTTTTCGTTGTCGAGCATCATTCCGGTGAGCATTACAAACGGAACGTAGATCTTTTCCTTTTTGCCGTTTACGGTTTCTTCGCTGTACTCGCGGTTTGTGTAGACGATCTTCATTTTGAGCCTTCCGCTTTTGCCCGCCAGATCGGAGGGGCTTACGGCTTTTCCGTCAAGCTGATAGGTGATGCTTACTCCGACGGGAAGCTTTGAAGTACCTGTTCCCTTGTAATAGATATCGCCGCCCTCGGCGTCCCATTCGCAGACATGGTTTTCGTCGATGGTGTAGCTGTTGCCGCCCTTTAATACCTCGATATCCTTTAGGTTGGTTTTATCCTTTATCGTTTTTTCGCTGCCGGTGTTTTTTATCCAGTTGCTGACGATGACCTTGTCGGGATTTCCCTGAGCGTCGGCAATAACATAAACTGTTTCTTTCTTGTTATACTGCGCCTTTTTTTCGCTTTTGGATGAGCCTTTGGATGAGTTTTCGGACTTCTTTTCGCTGCTTTTGCCGGAGGCAGACGATACTTCCGTTTTGTTTGCTGCCGCGCTTTCGGCGCCCGCGCTGAAGGCGGCGGTACCTATGCCCGCGCAAATTATAACAAGACTCATCGCAGCCGATAAAAGTTTCGGCAGATTATTCTTTATTTTCATAACTCTCTCCTTGTATTGTCTTTTTTGCTCTGAACCCGATCGTCGTAACGCCTATCACCTTATCAAACAGCATAAACATCGCGGGCAAAAACAGGATCACGCAGAACATACTGATGATCGCGCCTCTTGCCATAAGCAGGCAGAGCGAGCCGATCATATCCACATCGGAATATACGGCGACGCCGATAGTCGCGGCAAACAGCCCCATAGCCGAAACGACGATCGACGGGATCGACGTCTCGAGCGCGGTAACGACCGCCGCCCTTTTGTCGTTTCCGAGCCGCCGCTCGCGTTTGTACCGTGTCGTCATCAGAATAGCGTAGTCGACAGTTGCGCCGAGCTGGATCGTACTGATGCATATCGGAGCGATAAACGGTAGAGATTCGCCGAAATAATGCGGCAAACCGAGATTGATAAATATTGCCAGTTCGATAACCGCCACCAGGATCACCGGAAGCGATATGCTCTTTTCCACAAGCATAATGATTATGAAAATAGCGATGATCGAAATAAGGTTTACGGTCGCGAAATCGACCGACGTTATGTTGATCAAATCGTTTGTGCAAGCCGCCTCGCCTACCAGCAGACCGTTTTTGTCGTGCTCTTTTATAATTGCGTTCAGGCTTTTTATCTGATCGCTCATCTCGGTTGAAGCGGTGGAATACTCCGAGCTTAAAATGATCATTTCCCAGCGGTCGCTCTTGAATACGCTTTTTACGGAATCGGGCAGCATTTCTTCGGGGATCATACTGCCGACGACGCTTTCCAGTCCCAGCGCGAATTTGATTCCGTCGGTTTTTTTAAAGCTGTCGATCATGTCGCGCTTTTCTTTTGATCCGAGCTTGGAATCGACCAAAACCATATGCATATTGCTCATACCGAATTCTTCTTTGAGCTTTGTGTTTGCCACTACGTTTGCCATATCCTTAGGCAGGCTTTTGGAAATATCGTAGTAGACCTCGCTGTTGGTTTGGCTGTAGCCGTAATACGCGGGAAACGCAAGAGACGCGAGCAGGATCAAAAACACGGGGAATATTTTTACCAGCCCCGACGCAAGCTTTTTGGTTTTCGGGATAAGCGATCTGTGCATGGTTTTTGCAAGCGGCTTGTCGAGCACAAGGATCATCGACGGCAATACCGTTACACATCCCAGCACGCCGAGCAGCACGCCTTTTGCCATAACTATACCCAGATCCCGCCCGAGCGTAAAAGTCATAAAGCACAGCGCGATGAATCCCGCAACGGTTGTTATCGAGCTGCCCAGAACCGACGTGAAGGTTTCGTGGATAGCCGCTGCCATCGCGTCTTTATTGTCGGAGCACTTTGCTTTTTGCTCGTGATAGCTGTGCCACAGGAAAATCGAGTAGTCCATTGTGACCGCCAGCTGAAGCACCGCCGAAAGCGCCTTTGTGATGTAAGAGATCTCTCCCAAAAAATAGTTTGAACCGAGATTGAACAATATCGCAACTCCGATACTCGCTAAAAATACGAACGGAATTATCCAGTTGTCCATAAACAGCATCATCGCAACCACGGCAAGCACGACAGCTATGGCGACGTATACGGCTTCTTCTCTTTCACACAGATCCCGCAGGTCGGCGACCATCGCGGAAATTCCCGAAACCAAGCATTGATCGTCGCTGATTTTCCGTATCTCTCCGATCGCCGAAATGGTTTCGTCGGATGAGCTTGACGAGTCGAAGAAAACCGCCATAAGCGAAGAGCTGCCCGAGTTGACGGCGTTGTAAATCTTATCGGGAAGCAGCTCCTCGGGAATAGCTCCGTCGGCAATATCGCTGAAATTGAGCACAGTGGCGACGTGGTCGACTTTTTTGATTTTGTCGGACGCTTCCCTCATTGTTTTTTCGTCGGCGTTTTCAAAAATCAAAAATGAAAACGCCCCCTTTTTAAAGTCCTCAAGCATATACCTCTGCCCCTTGACGGTGTCCAGGTCCTCGGGCAGATAGTTGAGCATATCATAATTGACGCGCGTGCTTATCATTCCGAGAACCGAGGGTATAAGCAGCAGCAGCGCTGCAATCAGAATAACAAAGCGGGCTTTTACAACCGCTTTTCCAAGCTTCATTTTCCTAATCACTCCTTGCCTGTTATCCAATATTAATTGTATTCATATGCAATTCAGGATAAACAGACAAAAGAATCCGTTTGACGGATTTTCAGACATTTTCGCGTTTTTGTCTAATAATGTAGTATTAGGAAACCAAAAAACAGACCGGCTCAAACCCGAAGCGGGCTTTTGAGCCGGTCTTTTGTTGCTTATTCCGAGCATCTTTCGATAGCCATTTCAATCGTGCCCTCAAAAAGCTCGCATATCCGCTTGAATTTCAAGGGAAGGTCATACTGAACGCCGTCGGAGACCCAGTCGAACACAAAGCCGATAAGCAGGCTTTTGTAATACATAACCAAGGCTTCGCGGTCCTCCTCCCTGATGTTCTTTAGATCCTTCATATTGTAGTCGAAAAACGCAGTGACTGTTCTTCGCGCCACACGGTTAAGATAACGGTCGTAATACTGACGGTTGGGCGAATTGAAAACATGAAGAATGGCGGTTTTGTTTTCAAGCGAAAAGGCTATCGCCTCCATAATGCTGTCGTAAATATTATCCGGAGAGAAGCTGCGGCTGACAAACTCGTCCGCCTGGTCGGTGAAAATCTCCTCCATAAGGGAAGGGATATCGGCAAAATGATAATAAAAAGAATTTCGGTTGATGCCGCAGTCCTCAACGATCTCCTTCACGGTTATTTTATCGATAGGCTTGCTGTTGAGCAGCTTTAAAAATGATTTTTTTATTGCGTCCTTTGTAAGCGAAGTCATACTGCACCCCGTTGCATTGTGATATATAACAGTATAGCACAAACCGGCTCTTTATTTCAAGTGCTTTTCAGCCGGA
>CACXGW010000080.1 GCA_902767325.1 uncultured Ruminococcus sp. | reverse complement strand
TTATAAAAGATACTCAAGCGGTATTGTCGGAACAAAAACGCCGTTTGAATTCATTCAATCCGGTCTATGCCCATATGTTAACAGCGTTGGCAGCAAGGATTCCGCAAAAAGAGTAATGCTGGATGCATTAGGCGGCAGCGATTTATTTAGATCGATCTCACTGTTTTTTATAACAAACGGAGCTATTTCTCAAAGCTTTGGTGACGCACATAAGATGGAAACCTACTGTTCGTTTATGCTTGGATTAAAAGAAAACGAAGTAACGACTCCCAGAAAAGGATATAAGGGTACGGTTAATTGTCCGGTTGATGTGGTTATAACCGATAAAGGATCGGGTGAAGTTGTAGGAAGAATAATTAACAATACTGTTGATGAGGAAATCTCCGCAAAAGAGAACTCGATCGTTATGTCTGTTGAAGGAGACGAAAAAACGTTTTGGTTGCCGTCAAACGGTAATTACTACGTGCGGATCACCGGAAATGATACGGGTAAGATGGACTATACTCTCAGCGAAATCAACCCCGACTCGGGTGAAATCTCCAGAGTTAACTATAATGATTTAGATGTAAAATATGATAAGTCATACGCCTTTGATATTTCTGCTGACCAATCTGAGGAAACGGAAATTTCTGATATAGTTTTGACTGACAGTGACGGAAATGAAGTTGTTGCCGATGAGGTCGTAAAAAATGAAGACGCCGTTAAGTATACTGTTGAGACTAATGTGATCGGCAGCGGAAACGCTACCGAAACCATAATTGTAACCAGCGGTGACTATATAACACTTATCGCTTCTCCGAATCAGAGTGATTTCCTCGGTTGGTATCAAGGCGAAACACTTGTTTCCGAGGATACAGAGTATAGATTCAAACCAACAGAAAATATTGTTTTGACAGCGAAGTTTACCTTTATATCCGGCGATGCCAATATGGACGGATATGTAAATATCACTGATGTAACTGCAATCCAGCGCTATTTGGCGGAGTTTGAATCGTTCTCGGATGAACAAATGGATTTAGCCGACACAAACGCCGACGGGGTCGTAAACGTTGATGACGCTACACTTTTGCAGATGTATCTTGCTGAGTATGACGTTGTGCTCGGACAGCCGACGAACACATAACTATTTAAACTTAAGTATTGGGGCTGACCTTTTGGTCAGCCCCGGTTTTTAGTAAAGCGAATAAAACTGTAAATCATTATTGCGGCAAAACGTAAAAAATGATACCCTTGCATTTTTGCGAAATATGTGGTAAAGTAGTACTGTTATAGAAATTACGGACTCCGGGAGGACATATCTATGAGAAAACCTGACAAAAAAGAACATATCAACCTTTTCTTTTCCGCGTTTTTAATTATCGCCTTTATAGTCTGCGCTAATTTCTTTGCGCAGTTTACCGCTACAATGGACACGATTCCGGGTCAGCTCATCACCGTTGCTGTGTACGCTGTGTTCGGTCTGCTGCTGTTCTATGCTACAAGAGTAGGCGACGGCAAGGCTATCAAGCGCTTTTCACCGTTGACCCTTATCATACTCGTTCTGCCCTCGCTGCTTATCATCGTGGCTTCACTGGCGCCCTTTATGCCTCTGCACGATCTTCTTGCGGCGAATAAGCTTTCAAACGATCTCAGCCTCATCACCTCGCTTGCGGCTGTTGCGATCGGTTACGGAATCCCGTATTCCTTCTTCAGCGGCTTTGAACTCGCCGTTGACGGGGAAGAGGAAGAAGAGCAAAATGACACAGCTACCGCTGTTCTCTCCGGCGGCGTAGAGGAGGATATCCTCGACGCGCTTGAGGCGGAAGAGGCAGAGGAAGAGGAAGCTGTTCTGCAGAACATGGACATCTCTTACGAGGAATAAAACGACATCACGGGCGTGCCTTTGGGCACGCTCTTTTTGCGTCGCGTCGAAGGGTCTGCGCCGGTTTTTCCGCAAATCAATCATTGTTGCCAAAAATCACGTCGATATATGACGGTTTTTCTATCAAAGTAGCTTGCCGAAAGCTCGGTGATTATTGACTTTTTGTTCAGGTTATAATATAATAAACTGTGTATGGTTATTTATAGAAACTGATATTTGAAAAGGAAGGATAAATATGATCGATTTTAATTTACCTCCGTATTTGGGAACAGAAACCGACTATATGATCGAGGCGGTTCACAACAAGAAAATCTGCGGCGACGGAAAGTTCACCAAGCTCTGCCATCAGTGGCTCGAGGAGAAAACCGGCACGGCAAAGGCTCTGCTCACCACCTCGTGCACTCACGCGCTTGAAATGGCGGCTCTGCTGCTTCACATCCGGCCCGGCGACGAAGTGATCTTGCCTTCGTTCACCTTCTGCTCCACCGCGGACGCGTTTGTGCTGCGCGGAGCAAAGCTCGTGTTTGTCGACATCCGTCCCGACACAATGAATATAGACGAAACAAAGATCGAGGACGCCATCACCGAAAAAACGAAGGCCATCGTGCCGGTCCACTACGCGGGCGTCGCCTGTGAGATGGACACTATCATGGATATAGCCCGCCGTCACAACCTGATGGTCGTTGAGGACGCGGCTCAGGCTGTCATGAGCGAATACAAGGGCAAGGCTCTGGGCACCATCGGCGACTTCGGCTGCTACAGCTTCCACGAAACAAAGAACTACAGCATGGGCGAGGGCGGCGCTATCCTCATCAAAGACCCCTCGAAGATCGAAGAAGCCGAGATAATCCGCGAAAAGGGAACCAACCGCAGCGTATTCCTGCGCGGTCAGATCGATAAATACACCTGGGTCGACCACGGCTCGTCCTACCTGCCCAGCGACCTCAACGCCGCCTATCTTTGGGCGCAGCTTCAGGAAGCGGACAAGATCAACGACAACCGCCTCGCGACCTGGCAGATGTATTACGACGCTTTTGAAGAGCTTGAGAAGGAAGGCTTTGTGCAGCGTCCTATCATTCCCGCCGAGTGCAAGCACAACGCGCATATGTTCTACCTCAAGGCAAAAGACCTTCAGGAGAGGACCGAGCTTATCTCTCACCTGAGAAAATGCGGCGTAGGCGCAGTGTTCCACTACATCCCGCTCCATTCGGCTCCCGCGGGCGTAAAGTTCGGCAGATTCCACGGCGAGGACGAGTTCACCACAAAGGAAGCCGACAGACTTATGCGTCTGCCGATGTACTACGGACTGGAGAAAGACAAGGTTCAGCATATAATCGAGAGCGTAATTTCGTTCTATCACAAATAAAAAGGAAAAGCTATGAATCAATTAATAAGTATCAGACCCATCACCGAGGCGGACACCGACAAAATAGTCGCGTGGCGCAACAACCCCAAGGTGGTCGAGCATTTCATTTACAGGGCGCCGTTCACGCGCGAAGGCCATCTCAATTGGTTCCATAACCGTGTGCAGACCGGTCAGGTAGCGCAGTTTATGATAATGGTAGGCGACGAGAAAAAGGAAGTCGGCTCCGTATATCTGCGCGACATCGACAAAAACAACCGCAAGTGCGAGTACGGCATTTTTATCGGCGAGGACACCGAGCGCGGCAAGGGCGCCGGAACCGAGGCGGCAAAGCTCGCGATCAACTACGCGTTCAACGAGCTTGACCTCAACCGTGTTTATCTGCGCGTGTTCGCCACCAACACCCGCGCGATAAAGAGCTATGAAAAGGCGGGCTTCCGCTTTGAGGGACGCTTCCGCGACGATGTTATCATCGACGGCGAGGCATATGATATAGTATTTATGGGAATACTCAAGGAAGATTGGCAAAAGGGTGAGAAATAAATGGAAAAAATTTCATTTGTCATTCCGTGCTACCGCTCCGAAAACACTGTCGGCGCGGTCGTTGACGAGATCGTCGAAACCGTGACCTCACACGGCGGATATGACTACGAAATCATACTTATAAACGACAATTCTCCCGATAAGGTCATGAACACCATCAGGGCGCTGTCGGCTAAGGACAGCCGCGTCAAGGGACTTGACCTTTCGAGAAATTTCGGTCAGCACTCCGCTATCATGGCGGGCTTCACCTATCTGACGGGCGACATCGTGGTCTGCCTCGACGACGACGGTCAGACCCCCGCCTGCGAGATGTTCAAGCTTATCGACAAGCTTGACAGCTATGATCTGGTGTTTGCCGAATATAAGGACAAGCATCACTCGGGCTTCCG
Source organism: uncultured Ruminococcus sp. (assembly GCA_902767325.1). GTDB lineage: Bacteria > Bacillota > Clostridia > Oscillospirales > Acutalibacteraceae > Ruminococcoides. The sequence continues at coordinate 14,700 of CACXGW010000080.1, read as the reverse complement.
CAACTTCGGCAGCAAGGTCAACGACAAAATGGCGTGCTGGCTTCTCAGCAAGCCAAAGGATCTGCAGATCATGAGCTATTTCGCCTGCAAGCGATATGTCATCGACGAGGTCCTGCGCTACACGAACCCGTATCCTTATATGAGCGGTCTGCTGCTCCGCGCCACCAAAAAGGTGACGAACGTCGAGGTGCATCACCACGACCGCGTCGAGGGTCAGTCGGGCTACAGCATCAAAAAGCTTCTGCTGCTGTGGATCAACGGCTTCACCTCGTTTTCCGTCAAGCCGCTGCGCTTTGCCACGTTTATCGGCTTCATAACCGCGATGGTCGGCTTCTTATACGGGATCTATGTAATAATCAACCAGATCGTCAATCCCTACGCTCCGCTGGGCTACGGCTCAACTATGGCGGTGCTGCTGTTCATTGGCGGAATGATAATGCTCATGCTCGGCATGGTTGGCGAATATGTCGGACGCGTTTATCTGAGCATCAACCGTTCGCCGCAGTTCGTCATCCGAGACAAGGTTGGATTTGAGGATAAAAAAGATGGAGCAAGAAAAGAAGAAGAAATTTGACATAAAAGCGTATGCGCTGCTGCACTTTATTTTGCTGCTTTACTCGTTTTCGAGCGTGTTTTCAAAGCTTGCTTCGCAGCAGACGCCGTTTTCGTTTTGGTTTTTCCTGTATTACGGACTGATGCTTCTTATGATGGGCATTTACGCGATACTGTGGCAGCAGGTGCTCAAAAAACTGCCCCTGACCACCGCCTTCTCAAACAAGGCGATAGTTATCGTGTGGGGTATGCTGTGGGCGTTTCTGCTGTTCCAGGAGACCATAACCTGGTACATGATAGCGGGCTCTATCGTCGTCTTTGCAGGCGTAGTATTGGTGGTGTCGCATCATGAATGAGTTGGTACTGTTTTCGGGAATTTTCGTGCTGTCGGTGCTCATATCATCGGTTTCGCAGGTCATGCTGAAAAAAAGCGCCAACAAAACCTACGACAGCAAAATAAAAGAGTATCTTAATCCGCTGGTCATCATCGCCTACGTGATGTTTTTCGGCGCGACGCTGATAACCATGTACGCCTACAAGGTGGTGCCGCTTTCGTTCGGACCCATTTTGGAAAGCGCGGGATATATTTTCGTGGCGGTTTTGGGGTATATTTTCCTCAAGGAACGCCTTGCGGGAAAGCAGATACTCGGAATGGCGCTGATCCTTGCGGGCATCGCGCTGTTTTCGCTGGGAAAGTATATTCCCATCGGATAACAGAAAGCGGCTTTTGTTCGCGATTTCAACAAAACGGAAAATGATGGGGTGTTTAGGAAAGTGAAAGAAAAGTTTTTGAATATGTACCGCAGCGACAGGGTGCTGCTCGGCGAGTGGATCCTGACGATCGTTACGGCAGTATTTTTGTTTGTTTCGGTCGTTTTCGTCGATATGCGCAGTCTTACCGTTTGGTCTACCAACGTGTGGGATGTCACATTCGACAGCAACATTCGTCATCTGTATGAATACACGGCTAAAAACGTCCAGGGCGTCAGACACACCCAGATGGGCAGCGAGCTGTTTTCGGTTCTTCCGTGGTCGATATGGAACTTCCCGATCTGGCTCGTCCAGCGTCTGACCGGAAAGGATATAGCCGATTCCGCTATTATGCTGGCATATTCCAAGATGTTTTTGGTGGTCGTTTCGCTTATCATGCTGCGCTTCACCAAAAAGCTCACTTATCTTGTTACCGGCAACAGGACCCAAACCACTTGGGCGGTTTTCCTGAGCGCCAGTTCCACATTCTTGTTTTTGGGAGTGCTCTACGCGGGACAAAACGACATATTTATGCTGACCGCTTCCGTAATAGGCATTTACTATCTGATCAAGGGCAAGCAGAAGTGGTTTATGGTGTGGTCGATCATAGCGATCGCCATCAAGCCGTTCTTTGTAGTAGCTTTCCTGGCAGTTCTTCTGCTTTATGAAAAGAGTATTATCAAGGCTGTTTTAAAGCTTGCGCTCGGCATTTCGGGCGTTGTGGCACAAAAACTTCTCTTCTACGGCGCTCCTATGTATAAGGAGTCGATCGAAGAGGGACCGTCAAAGGATCTGCTTGAACAGATTTTTTCAGGCAACGTATCCACCGCGTTCGGAAGCGTTTCGTTCTTTGCCATAGCGCTGGTGCTGATATATCTGTATTCGTATACCCGCGGTTTTTCCAAGGATGATATACGGTCGCAAAACAACAGATTCGCACGGTATGTGGTTTATATCGTAGCCGTTACCAATATGGCTTATCTGATGTTCTCACCGTTCACATACTACCGTTTGGTTATGCTCGTACCGTTTTTATACATCGTTATGGTACAGCGCGAAGAAGTTTATTTTTACAACGGATTGCTCGAAACCTCGATGGCGGTGTCTTTGGTTTTAAAAATGGGACTTCGCAACAACACAAGCCTTTTCCGCGCGAAAGCGGTCAACGGCGCGCTGATTCAGAGGTTCTTCGGCTATTCGGTAACGGCAAACTTCGAAGAGGGCAAATACACGAGCATCAACACGTATCTTACCGATCAGGAAAGCCTGCTTATGCATTGGCAGCCTCTGTTTTCGGGCGTAGCGCTTGTTGCGGGCATTCTTTTGCTGGTGTTTAACCATCCGGACAAAAAGGTCAAGGCGCCTCTTTACGGAAATAAAAACTGCAGAGCGCTTTTGTGGGTAAGGATCGTGCTGATGATTCCGTTTGTTTTGATGGTCATATGGCTGTTCTCAAAAGCGCCGATCAAACATTATTAAGGAGTTGAAACGATGAAAGGTATTATTCTGGCAGGCGGCCGCGGAACGCGGCTCTATCCCATGACAAAAACGGTTTCAAAGCAGCTTTTGCCTGTTTATGACAAACCGCTTATCTACTATCCGCTTTCCATCCTGATGCTCGCGAATATCACCGAGGTGCTTGTTATCTCCACACCGGAAGACACGCCCATGTACCGCGAGCTGCTCGGCGACGGCTCCCGCATCGGCATCTCGATCGAATACGCCGTTCAGGAAAAGCCGAACGGACTTGCCCAGGCGTTTATCATCGGCGAAGAATTCATCGGCGACGACAGCGTTTGCCTGATTTTGGGCGACAACGTTTTCTACGGCTACAGCTTCCCCGAGATTTTGATGAAGGCAAGGTCGAAGGAGAGCGGCGCTACGGTGTTCGGCTATCCCGTGCTCAACCCCAAGGATTTCGGCGTCGTTGAATTCGACAAGTCGGGCAAGGTGCTTTCGATCGAAGAAAAGCCTCAGCATCCCAAGTCGAACTACGCGGTTCCCGGTCTGTATTTCTACGACAACAGGGTCATAGAGTTCGCGAAGAGCATAGAGCCCTCGGCTCGCGGCGAGCTTGAAATATCATCGATCAACAGCCTTTATCTTGAAAAGGGCGAGCTCGACGTAATTCTTCTGAGCCGCGGTATGGCATGGCTCGACACCGGCACACCCACCGGACTGCTCAAGGCAGCGGAATATGTGCAGACGATCCAGACTATGCAGGGAATGTACATCAGCTGCATCGAGGAGATCGCGTGGCGCAGAGGCTTTATTTCCACCGAACAGCTCAAGGCTTTAGGCGAAGAGCTGAAAATGACCGAATACGGACAATACCTGATCCAGCTTGCGGATTCCCACTCATAAAGGAGGATATTTATGAAGAACATTCTTGTAACAGGCGGTGCGGGCTTTATCGGCTCAAACTTTGTGCACCATATGCTTAAAAACCACGACTACAACATCATCAATATCGACTCGCTGACCTACGCGGGCAACCTTGACAACCTCAGGGATATTGAAAACGACCCCAGATACACCTTCCTCAAAACCGACATCCGCGACCGCGAGGCGCTGACAGAGATCTTTGAGAAATACGACATCGACACCGTAGTCAACTTTGCGGCGGAAAGCCACGTTGACCGCTCCATCACCGAGCCCGAGATCTTCCTGACCACCAACGTTATCGGCACGCAGACTCTGCTCGACGTTGCAAAGCGCTTCTGGAAGGTCGCTCCCGACGACAAGTATTCCCGCGAGTTCAAGGACGGCGTAAAGTACCTGCAGGTATCCACCGACGAGGTATACGGCGCGCTGGGCAAAACAGGTATGTTTGAGGAGACCACTCCGCTTTCGCCCAACAGCCCCTATTCGGCTTCGAAGGCGAGCGCCGATATGGTGGTACGCGCGTATCACGAGACCTTCGGTATGCCCGTAAACATCACCCGCTGCTCCAATAACTACGGTCCTTACCAGTTCCCCGAAAAGCTCATTCCGCTTATGATCAACAACTGCAAGTCCGGCAAATCGCTGCCCGTATACGGCGACGGTATGCAGATCCGCGACTGGCTGCACGTTTCCGACCACTGCGCCGCGATCGACACCGTTCTGCACAAGGGCGTTATCGGCGAGATCTACAACATCGGCGGCAACAACGAAAAAGCGAACATCGAGATCGTCAAGCTGATCATCAAGACCCTCGGAAAGAGCGAGGACCTCATCGAGTACGTCAAGGACCGTCCCGGCCACGACAGACGCTACGCGATCGACAACACCAAGATCACCACTCAGCTCGGCTGGGCTCCCGCCTACACCTTCGAGCAGGGCATTGCCGAAACCATCGACTGGTACCTTAACAACGAGGAATGGATGGAGAAGATCACTTCCGGCGCGTACATGAGCTACTATGACAATATGTATTCTCAGGCGGAGAAGGATTAAGTTATAAGTCGGAAGTTATAAGTTACAAGTTATAAGTAAAGCCTCATTCGCAGTTTTGCGAATGAGGCTTTTATAATTACGCATTACGAATTATTGACCTATCAATTCTTCCAACACGCCGTCGAGGTAGCTGCCCTCGAACATTTCCACCTTGCCCGCGTCGACTTTTGCGGCGAGGTCGGGGTCGATGGGGAGCTTTGCGAGCACCTTTGTGTTGTATCTTTCGGCGATCTCGTCTGCTTTGCTGTCGCCGAACACGCTGTGGCGTTTGCCGCAGTCGGGACAGGTGAAGTAGCTCATATTCTCGATAATGCCCAGCACAGGCACCTTCATCAGCTCTGCCATTTTGACCGCCTTTTCGACGATCATTCCGACAAGCTCCTGGGGAGACGCCACAACGATTATGCCGTCGAGCGGGATACTCTGGAAAACCGTCAGCGGGATGTCGCCGGTTCCCGGGGGCATATCGACAAACATCACGTCGATGTCGTTCCACAGCACGTCCGTCCAGAACTGCTTGACCGTGCCCGTTATCATCGGCGCGCGCCATACGACCGGGTCGGTGTCGTTTTTGAGCAGCAGGTTTACCGACATAATATCAATGCCGGTCTCGGTCCTTACGGGCAGGATGCCCAGCTCATTGCCGACCGCTTTTTTGGTGATGCCGAACGACTTCGGGATGGAAGGACCCGTGACGTCCGCGTCAAGGATAGCGGTGTTTTTGCCTAAGCGGCGCGCAGTCACCGCAAGAAGCGAGGTGACAAGGCTTTTGCCTACGCCGCCCTTGCCCGAAACTACGCCGATAACATGGCGCACCGTGCTGAATTCGTTAAGTTTTTCGTGTAAATCGTTCTCGCCGCCGCAGTTGCTGCTGCAGGAGGAGCAATCGTGATTACAGCCCATTATATTCCCTCTTTTCAATTTAATGCAGAACTATAATATCACAAAATTCAAACGATGGCAAGATATAAAATGTCGTCAAAGGCGATCACGGTTTTGTCGGTGAAAATCAGCGTTCTCGCCACGGGGTCGGCGCGGCGCACCTCTCCCGAAAAATCGTATACGGCGCCGCCGCTTTTCAGCTTGTCGGGCACGAAAAAAGTCAGCCTGACCGCCTGCGGAGCGGAGATGTCCAGCAAAAAGCGCAGGCAGTCGTTGATCTGCCGCGCCTCCTCCTCGCCGACTGCCGGGCGGCTGTCGGTAAGGCGCGCGGCTTCGCCTATCCTCGCGCCGAACCCCGAAAGCGCCGCGAAGGGCGCAAACTGAGCCGCGCGCTCAAGATTCGGCATAGGCGCGCGGGTTTGCGGGCGATGATGGGGCAGACGGATAATATCATCATAGTCGTCCATTATGCGCGATGACCTCCGATCTGGCGGTTGCGTTCGATGGCGGTCGCGCCCTCGAGGAAGTTCATTCCCTTCAGCACCGCGTTTTTTCCAAAGCGCTTGCGAAGCCCCAAAACGGCTTGCTGTATGCGCCGTTCACGCTCCTCGCTCCGGAATTCGGGTGCTTCGGAAAACAGACTGAGCTGTTCGCTTTTTTGCGAGCAGTCGATGTCGCTCTCGTAAACAGTGTGGTTTGCCGCGATGATGATCCTCCGCACAAGCAGGGCGGGATCTGCGATCCTGTCAAAAAGGCGCAGAGCCGCCGCTGTCATTTTCTGCGCGGAGGCGCACAGGCAGCCGAGGTTTTCGCTGCCGTGCGCGTGCTTGGGCATTTTTCTGCCGTATGGGTCGGAAGTGATCTCGCCCGTATAGCGCGACGCGATCGTCGGGTCGCTGAGATTTTGCGTGTCATAGCCGACTGTCAGCACGATCTGGTCGGTGAGCAGCTTTTTTCTTACCAGATCAAGCGCCAGCGAGTCGGTCATCTCCATCAGAATCAGCCGCGCCTTGTCAAAGGGATAGGGGCTGCTGAGCACCTGACCCGAGCTCAGCGACTTCGTTCGCGGCACATACGACTTTATGTCGCGCATAGTGCACGGCTCCCAACCCCACGCGTGGTCTATCAGCAGCTCGGCGTTTATCCCGAACAGCTTGTACAGCAGCGGCTCGTTCAGAACCGACATCCGCGCCACATCGCCCATCGTGTACATACCGTAGCGCGCCAGGCTTTTCGAGTAACCTCTGCCTATGCGCCAGAAATCGGTGATAGGGCGGTGGCTCCACAGCTGTTCGCGATAGCCCCGTTCGTCGAGCTCCGCTATCCTCACGCCGTTTTCATCGGGCGGCATATGCTTTGCGACTATATCCATCGCGATCTTGCACAGATAGAGATTCGTGCCTATGCCCGCCGTGGCGGTTATGCCCGTTTCGCTCAGCACGTCGCGGATCATCTTATCCGCCAGCTCGCGCGCGGTCATCCTGTAGGTTCTGAGATAGCGCGAGGCGTCGATGAACACCTCGTCCACCGAGTAAACGTGGATGTCCTCGGGCGCGATATACCGCAGATAAATTTCATAGATCAGCGTGCTGACCCTGATATACTCTGCCATCCGCGGCGGTGCGGTGATGTAGGCGAGCTTTTTGTCCGGCTGAGAGTCGAGCTCGCTTTTAAAGAAGGATTTTCCCGAAAACATCCTGCCGCGCAGACGGCTTTGGCGCAGGGCGTTCACTTCGCCGACGCGCTGAACCACCTCGAACAGCCGCGCGCGTCCCGGTATCCCCAGGCTTTTCAGCGAGGGCGACACGGCAAGGCAGATTGTCTTTTCGGTACGGCTTTTGTCCGCCACCACAAGGTTGGCGTCGAGCGGGTCGAGCCCGCGCGCCACGCACTCCACCGAAGCATAAAAGGATTTCAGGTCTATTGCTATGTAACTTCCCTGCATTTTGCACGCCTCCGTTCGCTTGTTTGTTCGAGGATGTTTACAGTATAGCACATATGTTCTATAAAATCAATAGAAAAATCGAAAATATTTTCGATGATTTGCAAAAATTCAAATTGACAAATCCGGGAGGGCTTGTTACAATTGATTTATAACAAAGCTTTGAAGAAACGGAGGGTTTCGTTATGACAAAAGAAAATATGGCTATGCTGTGCGACTTCTACGAATTCACGATGTCGAACGGCTATTTCAAAAACGGCTTTTATCAGAAGAACGTCTATTTCGACGTGTTTTTCCGCAAGGTGCCCGACAACGGCGGTTTTGCCATAGCTGCGGGACTTGAACAGGTGATAGATTATTTAAGCGAGCTTCATTTCGAGCCGGAGGATATTGACTATCTTCGCGAAAGAGGCATTTTTGACGAGGAGTTTTTGCAATACCTTTCGGACTTCAAATTCACGGGCGACGTTTACGCCGTGCCCGAGGGAACGCCGGTGTTCCCGAACGAGCCGATAATGACCATCAAGGCGCCTGCTATCGAGGCACAGCTGGTCGAGACCTTCGTGCTGCTCAGCCTGAATCACCAGTCGCTTATCGCAACCAAGGCTAACAGGATCGTTCGAGCGGCGCAGGGCAGAGCCGTGCTCGAGTTCGGCTCGCGCCGTGCTCAGGGAGCTTCGGGCGCTGTTTTGGGCGCAAGAGCTGCGTATATCGGCGGCTGCGCCGGAACAGCCTGCACGCTGACCGACGAGCTTTACAAGGTGCCCGCGGGCGGAACGATGGCTCATTCGTGGGTGCAGATGTTCGACAGCGAATACGACGCCTTCAAGACCTACTGCGAGCTTTATCCCGACAACCCGACTTTACTTGTCGACACATACAACACGCTCAAAAGCGGCGTGCCCAACGCGATAAAGGTGTTCCGCGAGGTGCTTTTGCCGATGGGCAAAACAAAATGCGCCATCAGGCTCGACTCGGGCGATATTTCCTACCTTTCCAAAAAGGCGCGCAAAATGCTTGACGACGCGGGTCTGAACGACTGCACCATCACGGCTTCAAACGCGCTTGACGAGGGGCTTATCCGCGATTTGATGATGCAGGGCGCTCAGGTCGACACCTTCGGAGTGGGCGAGAGGCTCATCACTTCCTCGAGCTCGCCCGTATTCGGCGGCGTTTATAAGCTCGTCGCGGTCGAGAACGAGGACGGCTACATCGTGCCGAAGATCAAGGTCAGCGAAAACACGACCAAAATCACCAACCCGCACTTCAAAAAGGTCTACCGCTACTACGACAAAGAGAGCGGCAAGGCTCTTGCCGACGAGCTGTGCGTATATGACGAAACCGTGGACGACAGCAAGCCGCACACTATCTTCGACCCAAACGCGTCATGGAAAACAAAGACCCTCACGGATTTCACCGCGAGGGAGCTGCTTGTGCCGATATTCAAAAACGGCGAGTGCATTTACAACAAGCCGTCGATCAAAGAGATCGCGGAATACTGCCGCGAGCAGGTCGATCTGCTGTGGGACGAGGTAAAGCGCTTCGAAAATCCGCACAACTACTATGTCGATCTGTCCAAAAGGCTCTACGACATCAAAAACATCCTGCTAAGCGTTGCAAGCTACTGAGGGTTTCGATATGATAAAACAAATGCCTCCTTTGAAAAGGGGGCATTTTTTATAAAAAGGTTGATCACAAACCGGATAAATGGCTTCTGCCTGCTTACTTAACTTCGATCTGCCCCAGCAGCTCGCCGACCTTATCGTGATAAACCAGGTCCGCCTGATTGTCCAGGGGCGTTTTGTCGCGGTTGATCAGCACGACGGTGTTGCCGCGGAAGTAGCGGACAAAGCCGGCCGCGGGATATACCGTCAGGCTGGTGCCGGCGATGATGAGCGTGTCAGCCTGCATAATGGCGTTGAGCGCGCCGTTTACGGTGCTGTCGCTCAGCCCTTCCTCATAGAGCACGACGTCGGGCTTTATAACGCCGCCGCAGTCGCATTCGGGAACGCCCTCGCTGTTTTTGATGAAGTCGGCGGGGAAGAATTTGCGGCATTTGCGGCAGTAGTTGCGCAGCACGCTTCCGTGAAGCTCATACACGCGGCGGCTGCCGGCAGCCTGGTGCAGACCGTCGATGTTCTGTGTTACCACGGCGCTGAGCTTTCCTGCCTTTTCAAGCTCCGCGAGCTTATAGTGCGCCTTGTTGGGCTTTTTGTCAAGACAGAGCATCTTGTCGCGGTAGAAGCGGTAGAACTCCGCTGTGTGCCGCACAAAGAACGTGTGGCTCAAAATCTCCTCGGGCGGATAGTCGTACTTTTGATTGTAAAGTCCGTCAACGCTTCGGAAGTCGGGGATCCCGCTTTCGGTGCTCACGCCCGCCCCTCCGAAAAATACGATACGTTCGCTTTTGTCAATGACCTCTTGCAGTTGTTCAACAGTGTTCATAACGTGCCTCCGATGATGTTTTAGATTCTCTATGATACTATCATAACGCCGTTTTGATGTGAGGTCAAGAGGGAAAGAGAGTTTAGAGTTGAGAGTTCAGAGTTTAGAGTTGAGAGTTCAGAGTTGAGAGTTCAGAGTTGTTGCTGCAAGGTTCAGAGTTGAGAGTTGAGAGTTCAGAGTTGAGAGTTCAGAGTTGAGAGTTCAGAGTTGAGAGTTGACGCTGCCGTAACAAGTGACGGGGGAGGCTGAGCAAAGTGGCGCAGCCTCCAAAATTTTTTTGTAAAAATCCCCTATATAGGTCAAAACACTTGAAAAAACTGTCGTGGTATGATAAAATTATTATGATACTATGGGTTTTTGGGGCATATAGGCACAAGACCCGTAGAACAATTCAATATTATCCATAAGAATGGAGTTGATTTTATGGCAAGAAGCGCAGGAGTTCTTCTTTCGATTACTTCGCTTCCTTCCCCCTACGGTATCGGCACCATCGGCAAAGAAGCCCGCGAATTCGCGGATTATCTGAAGAAGGCGGGACAAAGCGTCTGGCAGATCCTTCCCGTTGGTCCGACGAGCTACGGCGACTCGCCGTATCAGTCGTTTTCCACCTACGCCGGCAACCCCTATCTGATCGATCTCGACACACTTGCGGCAGAGGGTCTGGTCACCAAGCAGCAGCTTGACAGCTTTGACTGGGGCTCAAACGACGCCGAGGTAGATTACGAAAAGATCTACAACAGCAGATTCCGGGTGCTGCGCATCGCTTTTGAGAATTTCAAAAAGCGCGACCAGCGCAAGTTCCGCTCGTTTGTGCGCAGAAACAGCAAATGGCTGAAAAACTACGCCCTCTATATGGCGGTCAAAAGCAGCTTTGATATGGTTTCCTGGACCGAGTGGCCCGAGGACATCAAAATGCGCGAGGAATTCGCTGTCCGCCGCTATGAGCGCAAGCTGAGAAACGACGTAAACTTCTGGAAGTTCGTGCAGTTCAAGTTTTATGAGCAGTGGGAGTCGTTCCGCGCTTATGTAAACGGACTGGGGATCAAGATTTTGGGCGATATGCCCATCTACGTCGCTATGGACAGCGCCGACACCTGGGCAAATCCCGAGCTGTTCCAGCTCTATGACGACGGCGATCCCATCGCCGTGGCAGGCTGCCCGCCCGACTATTTCTCCGAGACAGGTCAGCTGTGGGGCAATCCGCTCTACGATTGGGACTACCTTGAGGAGACCGACTACGAGTGGTGGTTCGAGCGCATCAAGGCGGCTTCAAAGCTCTATGACATCACAAGGATCGACCACTTCCGCGCGTTCGCGAGCTACTATTCCATCCCTTATCCCGCCGAAAACGCCATCAACGGCGAGTGGGTCGACGGTCCGAGGATCAAGTTCTTCAGGATGATGGAAGAAGAACTCGGCAAGATCGAGATCGTGGCCGAGGATCTGGGAACCCTGACTCCCGACGTTACCGAGCTGATGGAGCAGACCGGCTATCCCGGAATGAAGGTGCTTGAGTTCGCCTTCGACAGCGGCGAGGAAAACGATTATCTCCCGCACAACTACACAAACAATTGCGTGGTTTACACCGGTACTCACGACAACGATACCATTATGGGCTGGCTGGAAACGGCTGATCCGAAGGATGTACGCTTCGCAAGAGAATACTGCAAGATGGCTGACGACGAGCCCTTCAACTGGGGCTTGATCCGCACCGCCTACGAAAGCAAGGCTGATCTGGCGGTCGTTCCGGTTCAGGATATCCTCGGACTCGGCAAAGAGGCGAGGATGAACACCCCCTCAACGCTGGGCGGCAACTGGACCTGGAGAGTAAACAAGGCGGATCTTACCGACGCGCTTGCTGAAAAATTAAAAACAATGTCTGTAAACAGCGGACGATTGGAGGACTGACACAATGGCTAACATTATGGAAAAGCTTGAGCTCACCGCGCAGTCGATGTACTGCAAGACCGTTGAAGAGCTCACACCTGCCGAGCTGCACCTTTCGCTGGGCAGGGCGGTTATGGGCGAGATCGCTCCCAACTGGTCAAAGAGCAAGGCTAAGCACGATTCTCAGAGAAGGGCTTACTATTTCTCAGCAGAGTTTCTGATGGGCAGAATGATGTACAACAACCTCTACTGCCTCGGGATCCTCGACGAAGTAACAAAGCTCCTCAAGAAAAAAGGCATTGATATCAACGTTTTCGAGGATATCGACGACGCGGCTCTCGGCAACGGCGGTCTGGGCAGACTTGCCGCCTGCTATCTTGACTCCGCGGCTACCCAGGAAGTTCCGCTCGACGGCTACGGCATCCGCTATAAATACGGTTTGTTCAAGCAGCTCATCGAGGACGGCTATCAGGTAGAAGAGGCTGACAACTGGCAGCGCTTTGAAGATCCCTGGTGCATCCGCAAGGAAGACGAGGCTGTGACCGTTTCGTTCAAGGGTCAGACAGTCAAGGCTGTTCCCTATGATATGGCTGTTATCGGCTGCAAGACCGACAACATCAACACACTGCGTCTGTGGCAGGCTGAGGCTATCAACGAATTTGATTTCACAGCGTTCAACAACACCAAGTACGACCAGGCTGTCAAGGAGAAGAACGACGCCGAGAACATCTCGAAGGTGCTTTATCCGAACGACAACCAGTATGAGGGCAAGGTGCTCAGACTCAAGCAGCAGTATTTCTTCTGCTCGGCTTCTCTGCAGGACATCCTTCGCCGCTATAAGAAGCGCCACGGCAACAACTTCAGCTTCTTCGCTCAGGAAAACGCTATCCAACTCAACGATACGCACCCCGTATCCTGTGTTCCCGAGCTGGTCCGTCTGCTCCAGAACGAGGGCATGAACTTCGACGAGGCGTTTGAGATCGCCCGCAAGACCTGCTCCTACACCAACCACACCGTTCTCAGCGAGGCTCTTGAGAAATGGAGCGCCGACCTGATGACTCAGGTCATCCCCGACATCTACAACATCATTTGCCTGATCGCCAACAAGTGCCAGGAAGAGCTTCTCAGCATGGGTGTAGGCAACGATATGCGCGCGCAAATGCGCATCATCGACGGCAACGCGGTACATATGGCAAGACTTGCTACCTATGCGGGCACATATGTAAACGGCGTGGCTCAGCTCCACACCGAGATCCTCAAGAGAGATCTTCTCAAGGAATGGTATCAGGTTTATCCCGATCGCTTCCTCAACAAGACGAACGGCATCACCCAGCGCCGCTGGCTCGGTCTCTGCAACCCCGAGCTGAGTGACCTCATCACCGAAAAGGTCGGCTCCGACGACTGGCTCATCGACCTTAGCAAGCTCAGCGTGCTCAACGATTGCCTCGACAGCAGAACCATCAATAAGTTCAACAAGATCAAGGCTAAAAAGAAAGTCCAGCTGGCTGAATACATCAAGAAGATGGACGGCTTCGACGTAAATCCCGACACTATCTTCGATGTTCAGGTAAAGCGTCTGCACGAGTATAAGAGACAGCTGCTCAACGCTTTCTCGATCATGGCAATCTACTTCCGCATCAAGGAAGGCAAGCTGCCCACCTGGACTCCCACCACCTTCATCTTCGGTGCAAAGGCTGCTCCCGGCTACGCGAGAGCCAAGGCTATCATCAAATACATCACCGAGATCGCGAACCTCGTAAACAACGATCCCGACACCAAGGATCTGCTCCAGGTTTACTTCATCTCCAACTACAACGTTTCCTACGCTGAGAAGATCGTCGTTGCCGCGGATATTTCCGAGCAGACCTCCACAGCGGGCCTCGAGGCTTCCGGTACCGGCAATATGAAGTTTATGCTCAACGGTGCGGTAACCCTCGGCACATGGGACGGCGCCAACATCGAGATCGCGGAATGCGCGGGCGTTGAAAACGAGTATATCTTCGGCGCAAGAGTTGAAGAGATCGACAGACTCAAGAAAGAGGGCTACGATCCCGCCGCTCTGGTTGAGGCTAATCCCGAGCTCAAGAAGGTTGTCGACACCCTCGTAGACGGCACGTTCGACGACGACGGCGCGACCGGCGAAGGAAGCTTCGGCGAGCTGCATCACGCGCTGCTCAAGGGCACACACTGGCACGATCCCGACCACTATTTCCTGATGCTCGATCTTCCCGATTACATCGAAACCAAGATCCGCGCCAACGCAGAATACGCGGACCGCAAGGAATTCGGCAAGAAGTGTCTGCTCAACGTTGCAAACGCGGGCAAGTTCTCCTCCGACAGAGCGATCCTCGAATACGCAGACGAGATCTGGCACGTTTCGCACAAGTAATTTCATATCTACACAGAGCGCATGGCAAAAGCCGTGCGCTCTTTTTCCGGCAGTAGGCAGTTGTCGGTTATAATAATAATACCTAATAAAAAGTAGACAATCTTTGCGGTCTATTTTCCGCAATACTGCGTTGTCGTCCTTGCAAGGCGCCAGCCTTGCTGCGTCCTCCGCCTTGTCTTGCGAAAAATATCCTCGCAAAATATAAGTCTACTTTATATCAGGAATTAGTATAATAACGAACAAAATGAAAGGGCAGCCGCGCGGCTGCCCTCAGCCTGTCGAAAAAGTTCAGCGAAAGCTGGGCTTTTTGCTTTAGATGTGGTATAATAGACTTGGTGATAGAAATGTTGGAAAAGAATGTACAAAACAGAAACCAAGTCGAAATCATATGCATAGAAGATTTAGTGCCGCAAAG
>CACXGW010000079.1 GCA_902767325.1 uncultured Ruminococcus sp. | reverse complement strand
GGATAATAAAGGAGGTACTGGATACAATGAGTGAAGAAATCAAATCCGGTGAAACAACAAATCTTGAAGAATCTTTTGAGGAGTTACTTGAAGAATCCCTCAAAAACTTAAATACAAATGAGAGGGTAATGGGTACAGTCATCAGCATCGCGCCTAATGAAGTACAGGTAGATGTCGGCAGAAAACAGACAGGCTTTATTCCGGTTAACGAGCTTTCAAACGACCCGACTGTTAAACCCGAGGACATCGTAAAGGTCGGCGACCAGATCGAGCTCCTCATTATGAAGACAAACGACCAGGAAGGCACCATCATGCTGTCCAAGCGCAGAGTAGACGCTCAGAAGGGCTGGGAAGAGCTTCAGGAGAAGGTCGACAATCAGGAGATTCTTTCAAGCAAGGTAACAGAAGCAGTCAAGGGCGGCGTCATTGTTATCTACAACGGCGTAAGAGTATTTATCCCCGCTTCCCAGGCAACAGCCACACGCGACGAGAATTTGGAAGATCTGGTAGGTCAGGACGTTGACTTCCGTCTTATCGAAGTTTCTCAGCGCGGCAGATACAAGAGAGCTATCGGCTCCATCCGCAGCGTACTCAGAGAGCAAAGAGCTGCTCAGCGTGAAGAGTTCTGGAAGAACTGCGAAGTCGGCAAGCGTTACACCGGTGTTGTTAAGTCACTCACCAGCTACGGCGCATTTGTAGATCTCGGCGGAGTATTCGGTATGATCCATATCTCCGAGCTCAGCTGGACCCACATCAAGCATCCCAGCGAGGTCGTAAATGTAGGCGATACCGTTGAGGTATATGTTAAGGACATCAACGAAGAGACAAAGAAGATTTCTCTCGGCTTCAAAAACGCCGACGACAATCCCTGGGAGATCCTCAAGAGAGATTATCCCGAGGGCACAGTTGTCAAGGCTAAGATCGTCGGTCTTACCACCTTCGGCGCGTTCGCTAACATCATCCCCGGCATTGACGGTCTGATCCACATTTCTCAGATCGCCAACAAGAGGATCGAAAAGCCCGCAGACGTTCTTTCCGTAGGCGAAGAGGTCGAGGCTAAGATCACAGCTATCGACTTTGACAAAAAGCGCGTAAGCCTTTCCATGCGTGCGCTCCTTCCCGAGGAGGAGCAGGCTCCTGCAAAGGAAGCTCCCGCTGCTGAAGAAGCGGCAGAAGAAGCAGCTCCCGCAGTTAAGGAAGTCGCAGAAGAAGCAGCTCCCGCAGTTGAGGAAGCAGCAGAAGAAGCAGCTCCCACAGTCGAGGAAGCAGCTGAAGAAGCAGCTCCCGCAGTTGAGGAAGCAGCAGAAGAAGCAGCTCCCGCAGTTGAGGAAGCAGCTGAAGAAGCGGCAGACGCCGAATAATCAATACATTTCAGGAGGTGGCAGGCACACTGCCGCCTTCTTTTTTTGAAAGAGGTGCATCAAATGACCCCGAAAGAAGAGTTTTTGGAGATTTACAAAACACATATTACCCGCAACGGCGCTGACGAGCTGCTTGAATGGATAACGCGCACCGACTTTTTTACCGCGCCGGCAAGTACACGCTATCACTGTTCCTGCGACGGCGGACTTGTTATGCATTCCGTCAGCGTTTTCAACACAATGATGGAAAAGCATTTTGACGAGGAGACCGACAACATCGAAAGCTTCGCTATCTGCGGACTGCTTCACGATCTGTGCAAGGCGCAGTTTTACAAGGTGAGCAGCCGCAACGTCAAAAATGAGCACACCGGTCAGTGGGAAAAGGTGCCGTATTACGCGATCGAGGACCAGTTTCCTTACGGTCACGGTGAAAAATCCGTATTCCTGATCGAGCGCAAGATGCGCCTCAAGCTTGACGAGGCTATGGCCATCCGCTGGCATATGGGCGAATTCGGCGACAAAAACAGCAATCAGATCAGCCAGGCGTACGATATGTATCCTCTTGCCGTAAAGCTTCATCTCGCCGATCTGGAATCCACCTTCCTGCGCGAAAAGGGAACCTCTGCGGTACCGAAATAAAAGGAGTGTCTTTTATGGACAAACAGGCGGCAAAGCGTCGCATCGATGAGCTGACAAAGGAGATCAATTATCATAACGATCTCTATTATAATCAGGACGATCCCGAGATCTCCGATTTTGAATACGACCGTATGCTGCGCGAGCTCGAGCTGCTCGAGGAGGAATATCCCGAGCTGAAGCACCCGATGTCTCCGACAGAAAAGGTCGGCGGCAGCGCCGGAGAGAAGTTTTCGCCCGTTACTCACGCGGTAGTGATGGAAAGCCTTCATGACAGCTTCTCACACGACGAGCTTCGCGATTTTGACCGCAAGGTAAGGGACTCGGTTCCTAACGCGAAATACGTTGTAGAGCCGAAATTTGACGGCTTATCGGTATCCTGCGAATATAAAAACGGCGTGTTCGTCCGCGGCTCGACCCGCGGCGACGGAACAACCGGCGAGGACGTCACCGACAATCTTATGACGATCCGATCGCTCCCGAAGCGGATCGCTGACGCTCCGGGGTTTTTGGAGGTCCGCGGCGAGGTTTATATGTCATTCCCGAGCTTTGACGCGCTCGTCAGACGGCAGGAGGAAAACGAGGAAAAGCCCGCTAAGAATCCGCGCAATGCCGCGGCAGGCTCTCTGCGTCAGAAAAACGCTAAGATAACAGCCGAACGCGCGCTCGATATTTTTGTTTTCAATATCCAGCAGGTAGAGGGCGTCACGCTTAACTCTCACTGTGAAAGCCTTGATTACCTTAAAAAACTCGGTTTCCCGACATCGTTCTACAAGGTCTGCGACAACATCGAGGACGTCATTTCCGAGATAGAGCGCATAGGCGACAACCGCGGCAGCTACGATTACGCTATCGACGGCGCCGTCGTAAAGGTAGACGATTTTTCCGCGCGCGAGATCTTAGGCAGCACCGCGAAATACCCGAAATGGGCTGAAGCATATAAATATCCTCCCGAGGAAAAGCCCACAAAGCTGCTCGATATAGAAATAAACGTCGGCAGAACAGGCGTGCTGACTCCGGTCGGTATCTTCGAGCCGGTGCTTCTTGCCGGCACCACCGTCAGCCGAGCAACGCTGCATAACCGTGATTTTATTGAGGAAAAGAATATCTGCATCGGCGACACCGTCATAATCCGCAAGGCGGGCGAGATAATCCCGGAAGTCCTTTCCGTCAGTGAACACGAAAAGGACGCCGTTCCGTTTGAGTTCCCGTCGCTGTGCCCATCATGCGGAAGCCCTGTTTCCCAGGACGACGAAGCGGCTATCCGCTGCACCAACACCGATTGCCCGGCTCAGCTTATGAGGCACCTCATCCATTTTGTCAGCCGCGACGCCATGGACATCGACGGTCTCGGTCCCGCTGTGCTTGAACAGCTTTCCGGCGAGGGGCTTGTTAAGTCTCCGGCAGACCTGTACAGACTGAAAGCCGAGGATATTTCCGTGCTTGACCGCAAGGCGGAAAAGTCTGCCAATAATCTTATATCGGCGATAGAAAAGTCAAAGCAAAACGAACTGTACCGCCTTGTATACGCCCTCGGAGTTCGCAATATCGGTCTAAAAGCCGCAAAGCTTTTGTGCGAAAACTTTGAAACCGTTGACGATATAATGAACGCGAAAGCACAAGATTTTGAAAAGATAGAGGGCTTCGGCGGAATAATGGCGCAAAGCCTTGAAAACTACTTTTCGCTTGAAAGCACGCGTGAATTGATTGCTCAGTTAAAAGAACTCGGGCTTGAAATGAAGCCGTCGCCTCAAAAAGCGTCGGGCGGGATATTTGAGGGCAAAACCTTCGTTCTGACCGGCACGCTTCCGACGATGAAGCGCAGCGAGGCATCAAAAATAATCGAGGACAACGGCGGAAAAACTTCTTCGTCGGTGTCTAAAAAAACCTCCTTCGTTTTGGCGGGAGAAGAAGCGGGCAGCAAGCTGACAAAAGCTCAGTCCCTCGGCATTACAATCCTGACGGAAGAGGAATTTCTGAATATGTTAAAATAACGATTCTTTACGGGTCCGGCATTTGCCGGGCTCTTTTTTTGTTCTATCTTTGTGCCTGTCCGCATAGAATAGACTATAGCCACGGGAGGAATGAAAATGAATACATACGAAAACAAAAGACTCAATCAGGCGGCATCATGCCTCTGTCCGCCGCTGTACAGGCTGCTTTTTCCTCATTTCGCATCGCTTGAGGACAAGGCACAGGAGATAAGATTGCGCGTGAATCGCCCTGTAAGCGTTGCCTGCGGAGCAAAAACCTATTTTATTACGAACAGCGGCTCTCTGTCGGACTTGTCCTGCGGCGATCTGTGCCTTGCGAAGCGCTCCGACATCGAAGCCACATTTCAGCGCATTTGCAACTACTCCGTGTATGCAAGGCAAAGGGAAATATCAAACGGCTTTGTCACACTCAGCGGCGGTCATAGAGCGGGAATATGCGGAACAGCAGTCCTAAACGACAAAAGCATCGTCAACATCCGCGACATAACATCCATCAATCTTCGCATAGCTCGCGAGCATCGCGGCTGCGCCGTCGATTTGTACCGTCAAATAAAACATAAAAGCGGCGGCGTGCTTATCTGCGGCGAGCCGTGTTCGGGAAAAACGACCGTGCTGCGTGATCTGGCGCGACTCTTTTCGACCGACGGCTCAGCTGCGGTATCCTTGATCGACGAGCGCGGCGAGCTTGCCGCGACGGTTTCGGGTGTTCCGCAAAACGACGTCGGCTTGTGTGACGTTTTCGACGGCTACCCGAAATCATTTGCAATGGAGCAGGCGCTGCGAACGATGTCGCCGCAGGTGATAATCTGCGATGAGCTGGGCTCTCCCGGTGATGTCAGCGCCGCGTTCAAAGTCCAAAGCTGCGGAGTAAGGCTTATCGCTACGGCGCACGCACGCAGCCGCAAGGAGCTGTTTGAAAGGGCTTTTCTTCAAAAGCTGCTTAACTCGGGAGTGCTTTCGACACTTGTTTTCCTACGCGGAAGAGAGCGTGCCGGCGAGATTAACGAGATCTTTTTGAACGGTGAGCGCCTTGCCGCTTAAAATCGCCGGCGCCTTAGCGGTCGCTTTTTCGGGGCTTGTGTTTGGCAGGCTTCGCGCTGGACGGCTAAAAACGCGCAGAGACTTTTTAAAGGAACTGCAGGTGTTTTTGTCGACGCTTTCCACCTCCTTGAGGTATCAAGGCGCGGATATTTTCCGACTTGTACATTCCTCGGGCGAGCTTTTTTCAACGTTATCAATTACCGGCGGCGAACCTTTTGAAGAGGCTTGGAAAAAAACGATCTGCAATTTCAGGAGCCGTTACGCGCTCACATCACAGGACTTTGAGCTGCTGGGCGAATTCGGCTCTCAGCTCGGAAAAACGGACACGGAAGGTCAGCTTTCACATATCGAGCTGTATCAGGCTTTGTTTTCAAAGCAGTTATCCCTGGCGGAAGAAGAAGTAATTTCAAAATCAAAGCTATATCAGACAATGGGACTGTTTGCCGGAGTATCGGCGGCAATAGTGTTAGTGTAGAGGTAATATGGACGTAGAACTCATCTTTAAAATAGCGGCGATCGGCATTATAGTCGCGGTGTTGTGTCAGCTTTTGATCCGCAGCGGGCGAGAGGAGCAGGCAATGCTGACGTCACTTGCGGGGCTTATAGTTGTGCTGACGCTCATAATCACGCAGATCAGCACGCTGTTTTCAACGATAAAGCGTCTTTTCGGTTTCTGATGAGCGCGGTGTCTATCGGTATGCTGGCGCTGACGGCGTCGGTTCTCGCTCTTTCGCTTCGCCGAAGAAACGGTGAGTTTTCTCTGCTGCTTGTAGTTGGTGCGTCGGTTGTCATTCTTCTGTCGCTGCTCAGCAGCGCTTCCTCGGTGATAAATGCCGTCAACGGGATCGTTTCCGCTTCGCAGATAAATACCGGCTATATAGTTATTCTTCTGAAAGTGATCGGTATTTGCCTTTTGACGGAATTCACTTCAAACATTTGCCGTGACGCCGGCAGTTTGTCTTTGTCGTCAAATGTGATTCTCGCCGGAAAGCTGCTTGTGACCGTTACCGCTCTGCCGCTGTATACCGACATCCTTAATACCGTATTGTCCCTTTTGCAGAGGTAAGAAGTGAAAAAAATCTCAGCTGCTTTAGCAGCCATCTTTATATTTGCGCTTTCGGTTTTCAGGGCAGGCGCCGAGGAGCTGACGTTTGACTATTCGCAGGTCAATCAAAGCCTGTCGCCCGAGGTGTGTGAAAAGCTAAAAGACCTCGGGCTCAACGGCGCCGACGCGAACTCCCTTTCACAACTAAGCTTTGAAAGCGTGATTTCTCAGCTTATGCAAACGGCGGGTGACAATCTGTCTGTGCCTTTACGCGGCTTGGTCACGGTGATCGCCGTGCTTTTGCTCTGTTCGATGCTCAGCGCCTATCAGAACAGTCTGTCGCATGAGATAAGCGATACGGTTGGGGCGGCGGCTTCTCTTTGCGTGTGCTGCGCTGTTGTAACTCCCGCCGCGGGCTTCATCACGATGACCGAAAGTGTCGTTACCGTTTCGGCAAATCTGTTTTTGGCATATATTCCGGTTATGGCAGTGATGATGGCAACATCGGGCAGAGCTGTTTCTTCAGCGTCATATTACGCGTCGATGATAGCCGTGGGGCAGGGGGCAGCGCGGATTTTCTCCGGCGTGATCTTTCCATTTCTAAACATCTTTCTCGGGCTCAGCGTGACCGCGGGAATAGCGCCTCATACACGGCTTTCTGGATTTTGCGCTATGACGGCAAGAGTCACGCGAAGGCTGCTCGCCTTTGTGATGACAGTGTTCGTCGCGGTGCTTTCAATACGGCAGCTTTTGTCAGATAATCTCGATTCCGTAGCTGTACGAGCCGTAAAATTCGGGCTGACTTCATTTGTGCCGGTTGTGGGCAGCGCGCTCGGCGAGGCGTACAAAACCGTACAGGGAAGCGTTCAGGTGCTTAAATCGGGCTTAGGCGTTTTTGTAATAATAGCCATATCCCTGACCTTTCTTCCGCTGCTGATCCAGGGGATCGGCTGGTCGCTGTGTCTGATGTTCGGCAAAGCGCTAGCCGAGGCAATGGGGCTTGACGGATGTGCCGGATTGTTGGAGTCGCTCAGAGAGGTCTTTGCAACGATCGTAGCCGTGCTGCTCTGCTTGATGGCGGTTTTCATAGTTTCAACGGCAGCGGCATTCGTGATGGGCGGTGGTTCGTCATAGACGGCTTTTACACTGTCGCGGCAACAGTATGCGCCGCTTCGGTCATCACGGCGCTGTTGTCGCGCTTTATCACCGACGGCGGCACGCAAAAGCTTCTGAGCCTTATTATGGGAGCGTTTTTGGTGGTGTGTATGGTCGTTCCGATAAAAAACGCGGTTCAGGGCTTATCCTCAATAACCGGCGATCTTCCCGACAACCGGGAGTATTCATCGACTGTAGACGAAGCTTATCAGGCGCAGGTGCTGTCGGTCACAAGGTCAAATCTCGAAGCCACGCTTAGTGATATTCTGAAGCAGAACGGCGTCATCATTGACCGGGCGGAGGTCGTTTTGGCACTGACGGACGAAAACCGTGTTATTATTTCAAACATCCGCATATATATAAACAAAGAAAACGCCGGTGACATTGAGCAAATCAAGCAGGTGACCGAAGAAAACTTTTCTTTTACCCCTCAGATCATAACGGAGCAAAACAATGAAGGAACGACTTAAAGAAAAACTGCAAAAGCGCCTCGGTTCCGACAGCGTCAGGAAAATAATGATAGCCGCGGGAGCGATCGGTATACTGTTGATTTTTCTTTCAAGCTTCTTCACGTTTTCAACTCCCGAAAGCACAGGTACAAGCGGCGCTTCCGCAGCGGTCGAACAGACCGAGCGCAAGCTTGAGGAGCTTCTTTCAAAAATCGAGGGCGCCGGAAAAACCAAGGTCATGCTGACGACGGACAGCGGCAGCGGTCAGTCCTTTTCGGCTTATTCGTCTTATCAAAACGGTTTGCCCGAGGTGCGCGGAGTTCTCGTTTTGTGCGAGGGCGGCGGCGACCCCGTTACGGTCGAGCGCGTCAGCGATGCGGTCACAAAAGCGCTCGACATATCATCGGCAAAAATATGCATCGCAAAACTATCGGAATAAAGGTCGGTCATTTTATGAAATTTCAAAAAGTTCACGTAATATCAGCGGCGCTTGTTCTCGCTTTGGGAACGGCGGTTTATGTCAATTGGCAGTTTGGCTCTGGTTCAAATAAAACCACGGCAAAGGAGCTTGGCGCTGCGTCATATGTCAACGCCACTGTTTCCGCTTCAACGGCTGAACAAAGCACGTCTGATCCGGCATTGACTCAAAAGCAGGAGGACTTTTTCGCCTCCGAACGCGTCAAGCGACAGACAACTCAGGACGGTGTTATCGACAAAGCAAAAGAGATTTTTGACATTGAGAACGCAAGCGATGAGGACAAAAGCGAAGCTCAGAAGAATGTTGAGGAGATAATAAAGAACTTCACCATTCAGGACAGCATAGAGAGCATAATCAAAGCCAAGGGCTTTTCGGATTGTCTGTGCTATATCAGCGGCGAGGGCGTAACCGTCATTGTTCCCGAGTCCGAGCTTAGCGATACTGCCGCGCTCGTGATCGACGACGCCGTCACTTCTCACTACAGTGTTTCCTATGAAAAAATCTCCATAGTAGGGGCTTAGCACACGGAAATATTATTTACATTTCAGATTTGCTGTGTTATAATAACATAGGAATAAAATGTAAAGTTGGTATATTATGTGTGATAAAGAAAAGGAAGTTAAGCTCAGCAGAAGCGAAGCCAGAGAACAGGCGTTTATGCTTTTGTTTGCCCGCACCTTCGGCGACGCTCCGCTCGACCGGACGCTTGAAGACAGCGCTCAGCTTTTTAAGGGAGGCGTGTGCCCCTACGCGCAGGCTGTCGTTACAAGCATAGAGGACGTTCAGGATGAGATCGACAGCGATATTTCCCGCTTTTTGAAAAAGGGCTGGTCGCTCGGAAGGATCTCTCGTCCTTCTCTGGTCATATTGCGCCTTGCTGTTTATGAGATCAAATACCTCGACAATATCCCCGACAGCGTTTCGGTCAACGAGGCGGTCGAGCTCGCCAAGAAATACACGATCGACGAAAGCGGTTTCGTCAACGGTATCCTCGGTTCGTTTATCCGTTCGCGCGAAGGAGAGGACAAATGAGCCTGTATCTGGGGATCGACACATCCAACTACACCACCTCCGTTGCGCTCTACGACAGCGAAACGGGGGAAATGCGCCAAATAAAAAAGCTGCTGCCCGTAAAGGACGGTCAGCTCGGACTGCGCCAGAGCGACGCGGTCTTTCATCACACGGCGCAGCTTCATACGCTGTTTTCCGAACTGACGGAAAACATCGATGCAAACATAATTGCCGCCGTGGGCGCGTCCGTCAGGCCGCGCCCTGTCTGCGGTTCCTATATGCCGTGTTTCACAGTCGGAGAAAACACGGCAAAAATTTTATCATCGGCATGGCGCGTCCCGCTTTTTTCGTTTTCTCACCAGGAAGGGCACATAGCCGCGGCGCTTTTCGGCGCGGACAGGCTCGATTTATTCAATAAAAAGTTTATCGCCTTCCATGTCAGCGGCGGCACCACCGAGGCGGTGCTCGCAAAGGGAACGGGCGAGGGCTTTTCCTGCGAAATTGTCGCCAAGACACTCGACCTTAACGCCGGACAGGCTATAGACCGTGTGGGAGTTATGCTCGGTCTGAGCTTTCCCTGCGGCGCCGGGCTTGAAAAGCTTGCGCTTCAGAATCGTCTGCCTGTTAAGGCCCGCCCTGTGTTAAAGGGCAGCGACTGCTGCATAAGCGGCGTTGAGAATCAATGCATAAAGCTCTTTGACGAGGGAAAAGACAAGCCGTTTATCGCGGCGTTTTGTCTTGAATATATCCGTAAAACCCTCGCGCTTATGACCGAAAGTCTGTTGGAAAAATTCGGCAAGCTCCCGCTTGTTTACGCCGGCGGTGTTATGTCGAACACGATCATTAAAAATTCTTTTACAGAAAAATACAACGCAAGCTTCGCGCCGCCCGTTTATTCCTCCGACAACGCCGCGGGCATCGCGTATCTTTGCTGCAGGAAACACAAAAATGATAACGCCTAACTTTTCAAAACCGAATATCCTTTCGGTTTCACAGCTGAATTTCTATATAAAATCCCTGCTCGAAAACGACCCTCGGCTCAATACGGTCTTTTTGTCGGGCGAGATCTCAAACCTCACCGACCACTACCGCAGCGGCCATATCTATCTGTCGCTCAAGGATGAGCGCAGCGTTATCCGCGCGGTCATGTTCGCGGGCAACGCGCGGCGGCTTCAGTTCCGCCCCGAAAACGGAATGAGGGTTCTGTGCCGCGGAAGAGTGTCGCTGTATGAACCGTCAGGACAGTATCAGCTGTATATCGAGGATATGCAGCCCGACGGCATCGGCGCGCTGACGCTTGCTTTTGAACAGCTTAAAAAGAAGCTCGAAGCCGAAGGTCTTTTCAGCGCGGCTCATAAAAAGCCCTTGCCGCGTTTTCCGAAAACCGTAGGTGTGATAACTTCTCCAACCGGCGCGGCAGTCCAGGACATCCGCAATATTCTCTACAGACGCTATCCTTGTATAGATACTGTTATGTGTCCGGTGCTCGTTCAGGGCGAGGGAGCCCCGGCGCAGCTTACCCAAGCCATCAAAAAGCTTGACAGCTCAAACCTTTGCGACGTCATTATTATCGGCAGAGGCGGCGGCTCAATGGAAGACCTGTGGGCGTTCAACAGCGAAGCGCTCGCACGCGCTATCTATGATTGCCGCACTCCTGTGATCTCTGCCGTCGGTCACGAAACGGATTTCACTATCTGCGATTTCGTCGCCGATATGCGCGCGCCGACTCCGTCAGCTGCCGCAGAGCTTGCGGTTCCCGATCTGACCGAGCTCAAAAGCTATTGGCAATCACAGCTTCAATATCTAAGCTCTATGATGGACAACCGTATCAGGCGTAATAATCAACTGCTTACAGAATCCAAAGCCCGCCTTGACGCGTACAGTCCGATGCTTAAATGTGAAGCGCTTTTTGAGAAATATCAGTCTTACGGAAAGCGTTTATCCGATCTTGCAAATAATAAATATTCTAATGAAGAATTAAAACTAAAAGAAACAGCCGCAAAGCTCGACGGGTTCAATCCGCTCGCGATCCTGAGCCGCGGCTATACCATGACAGAGCAGGACGGCAAAACCGTTGCCTCGGTTTCCTCTCTTGATAAAGATAAGGATTTTACATTAATATTCTCTGACGGAAAAATAACAGCAAAAACCACGGGTGAGTGATATGTCTTTTACACATCTGCACGTTCATACCGAATACAGCCTGCTCGACGGAGCATGCCGTATCGGCGAGATAGCCTCTGCCGCTAAGCGGAAGGGGTTTTCGTCGCTTGCCATAACCGACCACGGTGTGATGTACGGTGTCATCGATTTTTATCGTGCCTGTCAAAAGGAAGGCATCCATCCTGTCATCGGCTGTGAGGTTTATGTCGCGCCACATTCCCGTTTTGACAAAAACCCGTATGACCGCTACTATCATATGGTGCTGCTCTGTGAAAACAACACCGGCTATCAAAACCTGATAAAGCTAGTTTCTCTCGGCTTTACCGAGGGTTTCTACAATAAACCGCGGATCGACGACAGCCTGCTCGAAAAATATCACGATGGGCTTATCTGCCTTTCCGCCTGCCTTGCGGGCGAGATCCCGCAAAAGCTTTTATCCGACGATTATAACGGCGCAAAGGAAAAGGCTGTCTATTACCGCGACCTTTTCGGGAAAGACAATTTCTATATCGAGCTTCAGGATCACGGTATAGAGGAGCAGCAGCGCATCATTCCCGGCTTGGTCAGGATAGCGGATGAAATCGGCGTAGGGCTTGTCGCGACTAACGACAGCCACTACATCGAAAAAGAAGACGCCGAGACCCACGGGATTTTGCTGTGCATCCAGACCGGCAGCACGATAAACGACGACAATAAAATGGAGTTTCAAACCGATGAGTTTTATCTGAAAACCGAACAGGAAATGCGCTCGCTTTTCGGAAAATATCCTCAGGCAATAGATAACACTTCAAAAATCGCCGGGCGCTGTAATGTCAGCTTTGAGTTCGGCAACCGCAAGCTGCCGCGCTTCGACGTCCCTAACGGCGAGGATCATCTTGAGTTTTTCAGAAGGAACTGCTATAAAGGGTTGCACCGTTACTACGGCGATGATCCCGACAAAAGCCTTGTTGAGCGGCTTGAATATGAGATCTCAACGATAGCCAAAATGGGCTTTGTAGATTACTATCTCATCGTCAACGATTTTGTTCAGTACGCCAAACAACACGGAATTCCCGTCGGCCCCGGAAGAGGATCGGGCGCCGGCTCGCTTTGCGCTTACTGCATCGGAATAACCGCGATCGACCCGATAAAATACAATTTGCTGTTCGAGCGTTTTCTTAACCCCGAACGCGTCAGTATGCCCGACTTCGATATCGACTTCTGCAAGGAACGCAGGGGAGAAGTAATCGATTATGTCGTTGGCAAATACGGCAGCGATCACGTCGCTCAGATCATTTCCTTCGGCACGATGGCTGCGCGCGGCGCCATCCGCGACGTCGGAAGGGCTATCGGTATGCCGTACGCGGCTGTCGATTCCATCGCGAAGCTCGTTCCGTTCGAGCTTAACATAACTATCGACAAGGCGCTTCAGGCAAATCCCGAGCTAAGGCGTAAGGTCGATTCCGACCCCGAGGTCATGCGGCTTATCGACATAGCCAAAAAGCTCGAGGGTATGCCGCGCCACGCTACGATGCACGCGGCGGGCGTCGTGATCACGGACAAGCCGGTGTCTGACTATGTCCCGCTCTCCAAAAACGACGACAACATCGTCACACAGTTCCCGATGACAACTCTTGAAGAGCTGGGTCTGCTAAAGATGGACTTCCTCGGACTGCGCAACCTGACGGTCATCGACGATGCCGAAAAGCTTATAAAACAAGCGGATCCTGCATATGATCCCTCACAGATACGCGACGACGACCAAAAGGTTTTCGCTATGATCTCGCGCGGAAGCACCGAGGGCGTGTTCCAGTTTGAAAGCCAGGGAATGAAAAACGTCCTGACTCAGCTCAAACCCGACTGCGTTGAGGACCTGATCGCCGTGCTTTCGCTGTACCGTCCGGGACCTATGGACAGCATCCCGACCTATATCGACTGCCGGCACAACCCATCTCACATCCGCTACAAGCATCCGCGCCTCAAAAGCATCCTTGACGTGACCTACGGCTGCATCGTCTATCAGGAGCAGGTCATGCAGATATTCCGCGAGCTCGCAGGCTACAGCCTCGGCAGAGCGGACATCGTCCGCCGCGCCATGAGCAAGAAAAAGCATGACGTAATGGAGCGCGAGCGAGAAATTTTCATCAACGGACTTACCGACGACAGCGGCAATATAATCGTTGAGGGCTGTGTTCGCCGCGGAGTTAACAGAGCTTCCGCCGAATCGATATTCAGCGAGATGGAAAGCTTTGCTTCCTACGCGTTCAACAAATCTCACGCCGCAGCATACGCCGCGGTGTCATATAAGACCGCGTGGCTCAAGTGCCACTATCCGCGCGAATATATGGCGGCTCTGCTTTCAAGCGTGCTCGACAATCAAAACAAGCTCGCGTCCTACATCACCGAATGTCGTCATCTGGGCATCGCCGTGCTTCCTCCCAATGTCAACGAAAGCTATCTCGGCTTTGCCGTAAGCGGAGGCAACATCCGCTACGGCTTGCTGGCTGTCAAAAACCTCGGCAAGGCGTTTATCGACGATATTATAGCCGAGCGCAGAACATCGGCGTACCGCTCTTTTTACGATTTCTGCAAGCGGCTTTACGGCAGGCATATGAACAGCCGCGCTGTTGAAAGCCTTATAAAATGCGGAGCCTTTGACGGCTTGGGCGCAAACCGCCGTCAGCTGCTCTCCGTCTGCAAAAATATCCTCGACGATCTGGAATACAACAACCGCCATACAATGGGCGGTCAGCTCTCGTTCTTTGATATGGACGGCGGCGCTAAGGGCTCCGACGAGCCCGAGATACCGCCGATGGAGGAGTTCTCCGCCGATGAGCTGCTCCATATGGAAAACGAAATCGCGGGAATGTATCTCAGCGGTCATCCCATGGACGATTACACATCTTTTTGCAAGATTATCAATGCCGACAAAATCGGCGCTATCGTTCAAAACGACGGCAATTATTATCCCGACGGCAAAAAGGTCTGTATAGTCGGCGTTATCTCAAACGTCAAAACCCAGCTTGCGAAAAACAACCGTATGATGGCGTTCATCACGGTCGAGGATCGCTACGGCTCAATGGAAGTGGTCGTATTCCCGAATGTCTATGAGCGTTTCGCGCCGTATCTCGGAGAAACAAGCGTTGTTGTGCTCAGAGGTTCGCTCAACTTTAAAGAGAACGAGGAACCCAAGCTCATCTGCGATACCGCCGAAAAGGCTAGAACGAACGCCGAATGCAAAAACCATATGCCTGTTTCTTCACCCGAACCCAAGCCTCAACCAAAGCAGGCGCCGCAGGCTTTGTATCTTAGAATTGACGATCTTAACACTCCGCTCTATGAAAAAGCGCGGCGTGTGCTCGACATTTTTGAGGGTAAAACTCCGGTCATTTTTTATCTCACCAAATCGAACCGCAAGGTCAAGGCTCCCGACAGTATGTGGGTCAGCCTCAACGATGTAATGATAAAAGAGCTCAAATTCCAACTCGGCGACAACAACGTCGCCGTGAAATAGGAGAATATATGATAATAGATTTTCACACCCATACCTTTCCCGACGCGATCGCCGAAAAAACTCTTGCGTATCTCGCTGAAAAAGGTAATATAACGCCCTTTTGCGAGGCAACGATGTCATCGCTGATTGAGAATATGAAGCAAAGCGGAGTCGATTACAGCGTCGTGCTTCCTATAGCTACTTTGCCGAAGCAGGAAAGGACGATCAACCGAGTTTCATCGGAAATGAACGGAAAGGATCACATTTTTTTCGCCGGAGCTATCCATCCCGACTGCGAGGACGTCGAAGGCACTCTCGACTATATCAAGTCGATCGGTCTTTTCGGTATTAAATTTCATCCCGACTACCAGGGCGTTCACTTTGACGACCCGCGCTATGTCCGCATCATGCGCGAGGCGGCAAAGAGGGGACTTTATATCATCACCCACTCAGGATATGATGTCGCCTTCCGCGACCACGTTCACTGCACGCCCGATATGATTCTTAATGTCTTAAAAGAATTAAAAGGTCTTATCGACGGCAAGCTTATCCTCGCTCATCTCGGCGGATACGATTTTCCGGACGAGGTATTGGAGAAGCTTATCGGATTGCCCGTTTATATGGACACCGCCGCCGTTTTGAGGCTTTATCCCGAAAAATGCAAAGAGATAATCCTTCGCCACGGCGTTGACAATATTCTGTTTGCTTCCGATTCGCCGTGGTTCAGCCAAAGCGACTACATCGAATGTATAAAAAGCTTTGAATTGGGGCAGGAGGCTGAGGAAAAGATCTTCCACCTCAACGCCGAAAAGATTTTGAATATAGGTCTTAGCTGAAGGTCAAATTTTCTATTGTCAATTGATCTTTATTATGATATAATCATAAGAGTGTTTAAATAAGAAAATGGAGGAAAAATCAAGTGAAAAAATTAATGTTAGGCAACGAAGCGATTGCCAGAGGATTATATGAGGCGGGCGTAACGCTTGTTTCAAGCTATCCCGGCACTCCTTCCACGGAGATCACCGAGTTTGCCGCAAAGTATGATGAAATCTACTGCGAATGGGCGCCCAACGAAAAGGTAGCCACCGAGGTCGCGTTCGGCGCTTCCCTCAGAGGAGCACGCTCCGCCTGCGCCATGAAGCACGTCGGACTCAACGTCGCTGCCGACCCGCTCTTTACACTGTCTTACACGGGCGTAAACGGCGGAATGGTGATTTTCGTAGCGGACGACCCAGCAATGCACTCTTCTCAGAACGAGCAGGATTCCCGCCACTATGCTATCGCGGCGAAGGTCCCGATGCTGGAGCCCGCGGATTCCGCCGAGGCAAAGGATTTTGTCAAGGCAGCGTATGCCATCTCGGAAGAATTCGACACTCCCGTTATTATCAGAATGTGCACAAGGATCGCTCATTCCCAGGGCACTGTTGAGCTCTGCGACCGCGAGGAGCGCACTCTTCCCGCATATGAAAAGAATCCTCAGAAATACATCATGGCTCCCGCAAACGCAATCCGCCGCCATCCCTTTGTTGAAGAGCGCACCGAAAAGCTCAGAAAGTACGGCGAAACTTCTTCGCTTAACCGCGTAGAATACGGCGGAACCGAAAAGGGCATCATCTGCTCCGGAACCTGCTATCAGTATGTCAAGGAAGTGTTCGGCGATTCCGTTTCCGTTTTGAAGCTCGGACTCGTCAATCCGCTTCCCGTTGAAATAATCAAGGATTTTGCTTCAAAAGTTGACAAGCTCTATGTCATCGAGGAGCTCGACGGCATCATCGAAGCTCACCTCAACGCGCTCAAGATCCCCTGCGTAGGCAAAGAGATGTTCACCCCCATCGGCGAGTATAATCAGACAACTATCCGCGAGGCTTTCGGTTTGTCTCAGCCCGAAAGCGTTTCGGCAGACACACCCGTTCCGGTAAGACCTCCCGTAATGTGCGCGGGCTGTCCTCACCGCGGTCTGTTCTATACGCTTGCCAAGCATAAAATAACTGCCCTTGGCGACATCGGCTGCTACACCCTCGGCTCAGCGGCTCCGCTGTTTGCTCTCGATTCAACGCTTTGTATGGGTGCGTCGGTTTCGGGACTGCACGGCTTCAACAAGGTCGGCGGCAAGGATTCCGAAGGCAAGACTGTCTGTGTTATCGGTGACTCCACCTTTATGCATTCGGGCGTTACAGGTCTTATCAATATCGCCTACAACGCTTCAAATTCAACCGTTATCATCCTCGACAACTCCATCACGGGTATGACCGGTCATCAGCAGAACCCCACAACCGGCTACAACATCAAGGGCGATCCCGCTCTCGCGGTCGATCTGGAGGCGCTTTGCCGTTCCATCGGTATCGAGCGTGTCCGCGTTGTCGATCCCTATAACCTAAAGGAATGCGAGGACGCTATTCTCGAGGAACTCGGCGTAGACGCTCCCAGCGTGATCATTTCGCGCAGACCGTGTATGCTGCTCAAATACGTTAAGGCTAAGCCCGCCGTCAAGGTCAATGAGGATAAGTGCATAGGCTGCCGTCAGTGTATGAAGCTCGGATGTCCCGCTATAAGCATCAAAAACAAAAAAGCCTGTGTTGACTTTACTCAGTGCGTCGGCTGCGACGTCTGTACACAGCTTTGCCGCTTCGGCGCAATCGAAAAGGGGGAGAGGTAAGATGGAAACAAAGAATGTTATGATCGTCGGCGTAGGCGGTCAGGGAAGCCTTCTCGCCAGCAAGCTGCTCGGCAAGCTCCTCACTCAGGAGGGCTATGACGTAAAGGTAAGCGAGGTTCACGGAATGAGCCAGCGCGGCGGTTCCGTCGTCACCTATGTCCGCTTCGGCGACAAGGTATATTCTCCCGTTATTTCTCAGGGCGAGGCTGATTTCATCGTTTCTTTTGAAAAGATCGAAGCCGCCCGTTATGCCGATATTCTCAAAAAGAACGGCAAGATCATCGTCAATTCCCAGATGATTGATCCTATGCCCGTTATCACCGGCGCGGCTGAGTATCCCGAAGCCGTTCTGGACGAGCTCAGAGCCAAGGGTGTGTTTGTCGACGAGATCGACGCGCTTTCGCTCGCCGTTCAGGCAGGCAATCCCAAGAGCGTCAACATCGTTTTGATGGGCAGACTTGCCAAATACTTCCACATCGAATACGACAAGTGGATCGAAGCGATCAAGGCTTCCGTAAAGCCTCAGTTTGTCGAAGTAAATCTCAAAGCATTCGATTTGGGTTATAACTATTGATTTATCAATTTAAAGCTTTAACTCGGTAAAATATTTTTACTATAGACTATTGACTTTGTTAAAAAAGATTTAGTATAATGGTTATGTTGAATTTTCCGGAATAAGGATGTGTGGGTAAATTATCAGCTTCCGGTTATCAACTACGTATGAAGGAGTGATAAAAATGGGAAAGTATTTTCAGCCCGAAATTGAAACAGCCTCCCGCGAGGAGATACTGGCAATTCAAAATGAAAAAATCGTAAAGCAGGTAAAGCACGTTTACGAAAACGTTAAGTATTACCGCGACCTGATGGACGCCAAAGGAGTAAAGCCCGAGGATATCAAAGGGGTAGATGATATCAAAAAGCTTCCTTTCCTTTCCAAGGCTGATCTGCGCGAGGCGTATCCCTACGGACTTCTCGGCACAGACATCAAAAACTGCGTCCGCATCCAGTCCACCTCCGGCACAACCGGCAAGCGCGTTGTAGCATTCTACACCCAGCACGACGTCGATCTCTGGGAAGAGTGCTGCGCCAGAGCTATCGTTGCCGCGGGCGGCTCCGAAGAGGACGTCGTTCACGTTGCTTACGGCTACGGTTTGTTTACGGGCGGTTCGGGACTTCACGGCGGTTCTCATAAGGTCGGCTGTCTTACGCTTCCCATGTCCTCCGGCAACACCGAGCGCCAGATCCAGTTTATGATGGATCTTAAATCCACCATTCTCTGCTGTACGCCTTCCTACGCTGCTTATATCGGCGAAACTCTCGCCGAAAAAGGCTACAAGCCCGAGGATAACTGTCTCAAAGCCGGTATCTTCGGCGCCGAGCCCTGGACCGAGGAAATGCGCCAGAGCATCCAGGAGAGCCTCGGAATCAAGGCATATGACATCTACGGCCTCACCGAAACAAGCGGTCCCGGCGTTTCCTTCGAGTGCGAGGAACAGAACGGTATGCACATCAACGAAGACCACTTCTATGCCGAGATCATCGATCCCGACACCGGCGAAGTGCTTCCCGAGGGCAGCAAGGGCGAGCTGGTGTTCACCTCTCTCGATAAAGAGGGCTTCCCGCTTCTCAGATACCGCACCCGCGACATCTGCGTGCTCACCAGAGAAAAATGCTCCTGCGGCAGGACCCACGTCAAGATGTCCAAGCCGATGGGCAGAAGCGACGATATGCTTATCATCCGCGGCGTAAACGTATTCCCGAGCCAGATCGAGACCGTTCTGCTCAAGGAAGGCTACACGCCCAACTATCAGATCGAGATCGACCGCATCAACAACTCCGATACCTTCGAAATCAAGGTCGAAATGGCTCCCGAGCAGTTCTCCGACATCGTTTCCATCAACCAGGCTAAGGAAAAGAAGCTCGAGCAGTCCATGCGCACCATGCTCGGGATCGGACCCAAGGTCAGACTTGTTCCGCCCAAGACCATTGCCCGCAGCGAGGGCAAGGCTGTGCGCGTGATCGATCACCGCAAGCTGCACGATTGATTGTAGAAGGGAGAAGCAATATGGCTATTCAGCAAATTTCCGTATTTGTGGAAAACAAGCAGGGCAAGCTGGTTGAAACCGTTAAAACCCTTGCCGATAACGATATCAACATCCGTGCTATGAGCATTGCCGACACAAAGGATTTCGGCATTCTCAGAATGATCACCTCCGACAACGCGAAAACCAAAGAGGTGCTCAGCGCCGATTCCGTTGTAAACACCACCGAGGTCATCGCCGTTAAGATGGAAGACCGTCCCGGAGCGCTTTACAAGGTCATCGACATTCTTTCAAAGGCGGGCGTCAATATCGAGTATATGTACGCCTTCACAGCCTCCGACGCTTTGGGCGCGTATGTCGTTTTCCGTGTTGACGATGTGGCTCAGGCTCAGTCGCTCATGGATGAAAACGGTCTGAAATCCCTCAACGACGAGGATATTCAGGATATTTGATTTATAATTGATTTAAGGCTGTCGCAAATCGCGGCAGCCTTTTTGTGTCTCATAAAAAATAGGGGACTGCCGCTTTTGCCGCAGTCCCCGTTTTGTGCTTATTTCTTTGTTTCTTTTTCGGCTTCTGTTTTGCTCTCTGCTTTGCTTTCGGTCTTGCTTTCGGTCTTGCTTTCGGTCTTGCTTTCTGACTTGCTTTCGGTCTTGGCTTCCCAGGTCTCGTTATCCTTCAGGTCGTCGCAAGCTTCCGCGCCGAACTTGTAGTTGGTTGTGCCGTCTGCTTTCCATACAACAAGGTTATAAACGATCAGGCGCTTATCTTTATCATAGTAACCGACCGAATGATCGGTTTCTTTTTTTGCCTTTACCTCTTGAAGATTCTTAAAATACTCATCGTAGAATTTTTTGACGTCGTCCTCAGACTTGCTTGTGGTAAGATGGAATACTTTACTGCCGTTAGGAGAAGTAGAAACGGTCACATATTCCGAATTGTCAACGACCTTTGCCACTGCAACATATCCGTCACTGTATTCATACGGAAGCTCGTAACCTTCACTTGTCAGCTTGCCGACAGCGGAAGTCTCTTTTTTCGCGGACTTTTTGCTGCATCCGCACGCCGCGCAGGTCAAAGCGATCGAAAGAGCGCAAACAACACACGCGCCGCGAGTTAATATTGTAGAAATTTTCATTAAAAAACCTCCCTAAAATTTCACATATCAATTTTAATACATTTGCCATAAAAAGTCAACACAAAAATGTATACTATCACATAAATTTCACTAAAGGGCAGAAAAAGTCAAATTTCTCTTGACATTTCCTGATTTTGGTATAAAATAGTATTAGCACTCAAGGTTAAAGAGTGCTAATCATTATGTATTTCAAAATAGGAGGCTATTTTTTATGATGATTCAACCATTGCTTGACAGAGTTGTGTTAAAAGTTGAGGAAGCCGAGGAAAAAACAAAAAGCGGCATTATCCTTTCATCGGCGGCGCAGGAAAAGCCGCAGTTCGCTACTGTTGTAGCGGTAGGT
Source organism: uncultured Ruminococcus sp. (assembly GCA_902767325.1). Taxonomy (GTDB): domain Bacteria; phylum Bacillota; class Clostridia; order Oscillospirales; family Acutalibacteraceae; genus Ruminococcoides. The sequence goes on along the minus strand of CACXGW010000079.1, from coordinate 22,370 downwards.
CCCGGCGGCGTTGTCGACGGCAACGAAGTTAAAATGTACGTAAAGGTCGGCGATAAGGTCATCGCCGGCAAATACGCAGGCACTGAAGTTAAACTCGACGGCGAGGAATTCACAATCGTCCGTCAGTCCGACATTCTCGCAACGGTAGAATAAGCATACAGATTTGGAGGTATTGAATTATGGCTAAACAGATCGCATACGGAGAAGACGCAAGAAAGGCTCTTATGAAGGGCGTTGATCAGCTTGCGGACACAGTAAAGATCACACTCGGACCCAAGGGCAGAAACGTAGTGCTCGATAAAAAGTTCGGCGCTCCGCTCATTACAAACGACGGCGTTACCATCGCCAAGGAGATCGAGCTCGATGACGCTTTTGAAAATATGGGCGCTCAGCTCGTAAAAGAGGTTTCCATCAAGACAAACGACGTTGCGGGCGACGGTACCACAACCGCTACACTGCTCGCTCAGGCTCTCATCCGCGAGGGCATGAAGAACGTCACCGCGGGCGCTAACCCGATGATCCTCAAAAAGGGCATTGCCGACGCCGTAAAGGTCGCTGTAGACGCTGTTATCAAGAACAGCCAGAAGGTAGCGGGCAGTGCCGATATCGCGCGTGTTGCAACCGTTTCTTCCCAGGATGAATTCATCGGCAATCTCATTGCAGAGGCTATGGAAAAGGTCACGACCGACGGCGTTATCACCGTTGAGGAGAGCAAGACTGCCGAAACCTACAGCGAGGTCGTCGAGGGTATGATGTTCGACCGCGGCTACATCGCTCCTTATATGGTTACCGATACCGATAAAATGGTAGCAGAGCTTGACAATCCGCTCGTGCTCATCACCGATAAAAAGATCTCAACTACTCAGGAGATCCTGCCTGTTCTCGAGCAGATCGTTCAGTCCGGCAGAAAGCTCCTCATCATCGCCGAGGACGTTGAGGGCGAGGCTCTCACGACTCTCGTGCTCAATAAGCTTCGCGGCACCTTCACCTGCGTTGCCGTTAAGGCTCCGGGCTTCGGCGACAGAAGAAAGGAAATGCTTCAGGATATCGCCACCCTCACAGGCGGCACCGTTATCACCTCCGACCTCGGTCTCGAGCTCAAGGATACAACGATGGATCAGCTCGGCACCGCGCGTCAGATCAAGGTCGAAAAGGAAAACACGATCATCGTTGACGGCGCAGGCGACAAGGACGCAATCAAGGGCAGAGTCGCTCAGATCCGCCAGCAGATCGAAACCACCACTTCCGACTTCGACCGCGAAAAGCTTCAGGAGCGTCTCGCCAAGCTCGCGGGCGGCGTAGCCGTCATCAAGGTAGGCGCCGCAACCGAAATCGAAATGAAGGAAAAGAAGCTCCGCATCGAGGACGCCCTTGCCGCCACAAAGGCAGCGGTCGAGGAAGGCATCGTCGCGGGCGGCGGAATCTCCTGTATGAACGCTATTCCCGCTGTTGAGGCTTTCGTCGAAACATTGGAGGGCGACGCCAAAACAGGCGCAAAAATCGTATTAAAGGCTCTTGAAGAGCCCCTCCGTCAGATCGCGGCTAACGCAGGTCTCGAGGGCAGCGTTATCGTTGAAAACGTAAAGAAAGCTAACAAGATCGGCTACGGCTTCAACGCGCTTACCGAGGAATACACCGATATGGTCGAGGCAGGAATCGTCGACCCGACAAAGGTCACCCGTTCCGCGCTCGAAAACGCTTCCTCTGTCGCTTCAATGGTTCTCACCACCGAGAGCCTTGTTGCCGACATCAAGGAGCCCGCTCCCGCCGCGGCACCCGCACCCGATATGGGCGGAATGTATTGATTAAATCAATAACGCTTGATAACAGCCGGCAGAGAACTCGAAGTTTTCCGCCGGCTGCTTGCTTTTTTCCTTGTTATGTATTATAATAGCATTGATTAAAAAGGACGTGTTACAATGAAAATCAAAGATAATTTCATCCTGCGCGAGATCGCGGGTTCATACGTTGTCGTACCCGTGGGCGACCTGTCGCTCGATTTCAGCGGCGTTATCACCCTCAACGAGACCGGAGCGTTTCTGTTTGAACGTCTGCAAAAGGGCGCCGAAAGGGAAGAGCTGCTTCAGGCGCTTCTTGAGGAATACAACGTGACCCCCGAAAAGGCTGCTGCTGATTTGGACATTTTCTTGAAAAAGGTAAGTGATGCAGATGTCCTTGAATAAATATACTACGCTTGAATCAGCCTATCCCGTTATTGTCGAAAAGCTGGAGAAAGGCGGCACCGTGACCTTTATGCCCAACGGCACAAGTATGCTGCCGATGCTGCGCAACGGAATGGACATCGTCGTGCTCAAAAAGCCCGAAGGGAAACTCAAAAAGTACGATCTTCCTTTCTACCGCCGCAATAACGGTTCTTTCGTGCTTCACCGTATCGTAGCTGTAAAGAGCGACGGCTCATATGTTCTGTGCGGTGACAATCAGTATAAAATGGAAGAAGGGATCACCGACGACCAGATTTTTGCCGTTGTTTCCGCCTTCAACCGCAAGGGCAAGTCCTACACCGTAAAATCTCTCAGCTATCGCGTATACGTCCGTTTCTGGTGCTATTCACGCCCGTTCCGCCGTGCATTCGCCGGCGTTAAGTGGCGTGCAAAACGTCTTTTTAATAAATCCTAAAAAACAGACTCCCCTGAAAACAGAGGAGTCTTATCTTTTTGTATTGGATTTTGCGATCAGTTGAATTCCGACTGTTGATCTTCTTTTTCCTCAAACCTATCGGGTATGCGGTTTATTTTTTTAACAAGCTTTTTGATCCTCTCGTATTTTCCGCCGAGCATAATTCCGAAAGCGTATGCGGCTGTGGGGATAAGCAGGGGAATATAGGTCAGGATATACTGCGATTTGCCTTCAAACAGCAGATGATATCCGAATGCTCCCAGCAGCACAAGCGGCAGAAGCACCGTTTCGATATTGCTCTTTTTATTGACGAACATCAGGTAAATGCCCGCTGCGAACATAATAAATACGATCTGCATATAAAAGTTGAAGTGGAGCTCAAGCCACTGTCCCAGGCTCTTGTAATACACCGCCTGAGTCAAACCCTTTGTCTGATCGCTGCCGATGGAATCGGTGTTGTATTTTTCCTTTTGCTCCTCAGACGCCGTGTGAGCCTTTACCTTGCTGACCCAAATGCTTTCATATGTCGGCTCGTTCCACTGACTGAGTATCTTCTTGCTGAAGAAGTCAAACGTGTAATCGAAATCCTCCGAGAATTTGGTCGTGCGTTCGTCTATATCCTCCCAGCCCTTTTCGTCGGCGCTGCTTGCGTCAATATCAAGACCGCCGCGGTATTTCGGTGCGAGGAAATCGTTTATGTAGTGGTCCTTGGCAATGGTAGTGTACCAGCCCGGAGCCATATAAGATTCCTGCAAGCCCATATCGAGGTAAAGCACCTGTGAAACTCCGCTTTCAAATTCGGTTTCGGCTCTGCTTTCATAATGCATGATAACAAGACGGTTGCAGCCTGTCACCGCGACGATCAGCGCAGCGGCAATAACTGCGCTCTGCCATTTTTTCTTCTTGACGATATGCACCAGCAGCATTATCACGAAGGCAACAAGATAGATCATATTGTTGTACTTGACAAGCGTCGCCAGCACAAGCAGCGCGCCGCTCGGATAGATCCAGCGGTACTGACCGGTCTGAAAGTACTTGATAAGCAGCAAACTCGCCCAGACCGCGCAGCACATACCGATAATGTTTCCGTAAACAAATGTGCAGAACAAAATCGGCTGGAAGCAAACCGCAAGAAGCAAGATAGCGATAAACTCAACGCTCTTTTTCTTAAAGAGCAGTTTTGTTATCCTTGCCAGCGCGAAATATGTCGCTCCTACGCAAAGCACGTTGATGATCTGAATGGGCATTGAGCTTTCGGTGCCGAAAATGCGGTAAATAAACTCGCTGAACGCCACAAAGCCAAGCTGGAAGGGGTAGAAGTGGAAGTAGGAATAATTCTGGTAGAAGCCGCTGTTATAGAAATTGGCGTTGTTGTACATCGATGTGTACTCGCCCTTAGCGGCGTCGGTTGCAGCCTCATAAATATTGTAGCTGTCCGCCGCGGGAATAGACTGAACGTTCAATACCCAAATCAGTCCCAAAACGACAACAAGAGATGCCAAAGCGATTTCCATTATCTGGATGTTGACCTTCGCGAAAAAGTCGTAAAAACGCCTCATCGCGAACAGGAATATCACAAACAGCACAGTCAGCAGAATATTCAGCGGAATTATATCGGTGTTATAAAGTATCTGTTCGCTTACGTATTTGTTCGGATCGATGGTGCTTGTCTGGAAAAAGCTCATAATAGCGATATAACCGAACGCCAGAAAAACAAACAGACAAATAAGATTCACTACGACATATTCCGTCATGCATTTCTTTTTAACAGATGCGACGGTTTTCGCCTTGCCCTTAGGCGAGGGCTTTGTCTTTGTGTTTGTGTTCTTTTTATTGCTCATATACCAACCCTTCTAAAACTCGTCTTTAACCGAGCGCAAAAACAGTTTTTGGATCTCATCCTTTACGTCGGCTTTCTCAAACAGCACCCTGTATACAGCGGTGACGATCGGCAGGTCAACGTTGTGTTCCCGACCGAGCTTATAAAGCGCCTTGGAGGTCATAACGCCCTCGGCAAGCTTTTCGAATTTCTTGCCCTTCACAAGGTCCTCGCCGTATTTGCGGTTGTGGCTCCACGGAGAAAACAGCGTGGCTTCATAGTCTCCCAGGTGACACAGCCCGAACGCGCTCATTTTGTTTCCGCCCAGCGCTTCGATCAAACGCGAGATCTCCTGTGTGCCTCTCGCCATCAGACCGCCCTTCAGCGAGGTGTAGCCCAAGCCGTCGAGAATACCCGCCGCAAGACCGATAACGTTTTTTGCCGCGGCGCCGATTTCGCTGCCGATCAGATCTCTGCCTATGTAAAAGCGGATCAGGTCGCTTGTGAATTCTCCGACAAGCCTTTCCTTGACCTCGCGGTTGTTGCTGTCGATCACCATGCAGTTTGGAATGCCCTTAACGTAGTCCTGCGGATGACCGGGGCCCACCCATACAGCGATCGGTGTCTTGCTTTCGTCAACAAATTCGCCGACGATCTCGCTGAGACGTTTTCCGGTGGAAGCCTCAACGCCCTTCATACAAAGCACGATGATCTTTCCATCAAGCGGATATTTTGAAATTTCCGAAAAATATGAGCGGAGATGCTGCGATGAGATCGAAATCACGATAACATCGGCGCGATCAACCGCGTATTCCAAATCAGATGAAACTTCTATCGATTCGGGGAACACAAGATAATCGTTGCGATGATACTTTTCAAGCTGAATGAATTCGGGCGCGTCAACAAGTCCGCAGCTGAGCACCTCGTGACCGATCTTGTCAAGATACCACGCAATGCAGCTGCCCCATCTGCCGCAGCCCAAAACCGAAATCTTCATAATACTTCTCCTAATAACACAAAGTTTTGAATGGCAGGGAAGAGCACATAAAAATACCCGCCCGACCGTATGATTAAAATAATAACCTGCCTACGAATAGAACAGGTGGGTGCCCGCCTTCAAGCTTCAGGCTCCCTTCTTCCGAAAGCGGGAGGTCTGCACACCGCTCAAAGAGCCAGGCTCCCGATTTAAGTGTTGTAGGGTTATTTTTAAATCATTCACGCATCGGGCAGGCGATAAACCAACCCAAAAAATTCATTGTGAATTATGATATTTTATACTCACATTTTACATTGTTTTTTTCATTAAGTCAAGCGTTTTGAACGACGGATTAAAAATTATATATTTTTATAAAAATATTCAAAAAAACTGTTGACAATCTACAAATTATGTGATATACTCATAAACGTGATAAAAAGAAGATAAAAATGATTTCTTTTCTATGTGCTTGATTACTCCATAAAATTACCTAAAAACCGACGGACGAAAACCGTCGGTTTTTACGTTATGCCGTAATTTATTGCACTTTTGAAATTATAGTTGAAAAAGCTTTTAAAACGCGCTATAATGCTATCGTAAAACCAACAAATCTGACAAAGGAGGAACCGTGATGAAAAAGTTTGAAAAGCTCCCCGAGTGTTTTCAGTGTGAAGAAGTCCGCCCTTATTACGAGCTTCTCTCTCACAAAACAGCGAGCCGGGTTTTCAAGCGTTTGTTTGACATCCTTTTGTCTGTTATTATGCTTGCATTTCTCATTGTTCCCGTTATTGTCATTTCTATTATCGTAAAATGTACGTCGCCCGGTCCCGCGTTCTTCTGCCAGGAGCGCGTTACCACCTACGGTAAGCACTTCAAAATCTTTAAATTCCGCACAATGGTCGTAAACGCCGAAAGCCTGGGCACACAGGTCACTACCGACTGCGACAGCAGAGTCACCGGCATCGGACGCTTTTTGCGCAAATACCGTCTTGATGAGCTGCCTCAGGTCTTCAATGTGCTTTCGGGTTCAATGTCTTTTGTCGGCACACGCCCCGAGGTACCGCGCTATGTCGATCGTTACGAAAACGAGTATTACGCTACCTTGCTGCTTCCCGCGGGCATCACGTCCTTAGCTTCTATTATGTACAAGGACGAGGAAAAGCTGCTTGCTTCCGCCGAGGACGCTGACAGAGTATATATCGAAAAGGTGCTTCCCGACAAGATGAAGTATAATCTGGAATACACGAAGAGCTTCGGTTTCCGTTCCGATATAAAGCTGATGTTCAAAACCGTTAAGGAAGTCGTTTCCTGACGGAAGACAATAAAGCTTAAACTCTAATAAAACACTTGTATAAAATGTAAAAATGTAGTATAATAACCATAGGTGTACGTTTTGGTTCGCCTATGGTTATTTTTTCTGTATCGGTGATTCTGATGAAGCTGCATTTACAACGAGATGTTTCGGCAGGAGATGTCCGTTTTCTCGTTTTTGACGAGAGCGGAAATGAAAAATACCGTGCCGTTTCCGTAAAAACCAAGGTCACAAAAAATCTGAATCTTTCCGTTCTCGACCGCTCCGGGAATGTTTCGGCAAAAATACGCCGCCTTCCGCTCGTCGGCGCCAACGCCTTTGTGCTCAAGGTCGGCAAATCTCACATCACCTTTGTTACGCTCTTTACAAAAAACGGGATATTCTCGTATTTTTACGGCAACAACTGGCACATCAACGGCAGTATCGCCGAAAAGAACTTCACTATCATCGACGTGGACAAAACCGTCATTTTAAGCCACAGAAAGCACTCGGAATACTGCACACTCGAGATTTTCGATCCGGACAACGAGCTGTACTGCATTGCGGCGTCTATCTGTGCGAATCTTATAAACACCGTAGAAAAGCCTGCCGTAAAGGCGGCTAAGATATAAAAGAGTACAGGAGGTATATTATGGACAAACTCTTAAAGCTTATCAGCAGCAACGCGCATTTTTCGAGCGCGGAGCTCGCGTCAATGCTCGGCGAGCCCGAGGCTGCCGTTAAAGCGCAGATAAAAAACTATGAGGACAAGGGCATCATCAAGGGCTATCAGGCTATCATCAACACCGATTTTCTCGAGGACAGCTTTATTGAAGCGCTCATCGAGCTGAAGGTCACCCCGAAGGCAGAGACCGGCTTTGACGAGATCGCCGAAAGATGTATGGCTTTTGAAGAGGTCGAGTCCGTATATCTCATGGCAGGCGTTTACGATCTTGCTTTGATCGTTCGCGGACAAACCATGCAGGACATCGCTATGTTTGTTGCCAAAAAGCTTTCCACCATCGAGGGCGTGCTCTCGACCGGCACCCATTTCATTATGCGCCGCTACAAGGAAAGAGGAATGAACCTCACAGATTTTGACACCGTTACCGACGAGAGGAGCCAGTTTCTGTGATGGATTATAACAAATATCTTAATCAGAGCGTGCAGTCAATCAGTCCGTCGGGCATCAGAAAGTTTTTCGACATCGCCAACGAAATGGATAATGTCATTTCGCTGAGCATCGGCGAGCCTGATTTCCAAACCCCGTGGCATATCCGCGACGAGGGAATACGCAGTCTTGAAAAGGGAAAAACCTTCTATTCGCCCAACCGCGGCTTTTCCGATCTGCTAAAAGAGATCACCAACTACTACGAAAGAAGATTTTCGCTTACATATTCTCCCGCGGATCAGACTCTTGTCACCGTGGGCGGCAGCGAGGCTATCGACCTTGTCTTCCGCACACTCGTTGAGGAGGGCGACGAGGTTATTATCCCGCAGCCTTCGTTCGTATGCTACACTCCGCTGGCGACAATGGCAGGCGGCACGCCCGTTGTGATAAATACTAAAAACGAGGATAATTTCCGCCTCAAGGCGTCCGACCTGGAAGCTGCGATCACACCTAAGTCAAAGCTTCTGGTGCTGCCTTTCCCGAACAACCCCACCGGCGCTATTCTCGAAAAGCGCGATCTGTTCGAGATCGCCGAGGTCATTAAAAAGCACGACCTTATCGTCTTGTCCGACGAGATATACTGTGGGCTGACCTACGGCGGCAGAAACCACGTCTCCATCGCTTCCATCGACGGAATGTATGAGCGCACCGTGGTCGTCAACGGTTTTTCAAAGTCATATGCTATGACCGGCTGGCGTCTGGGCTACGCGCTCGGTCCCGCTCCCATCATCGCTCAGATGACAAAGCTGCACCAATACGGCATTATGTCTGCTCCCACGACCGCTCAGTACGCGGCTATCGAAGCTCTCCGCCACGGCGACCACGACGTCAGCCGTATGCGCGACGAGTACGATATGCGCCGCCGTCTTGTAGTTGACACCTTCAACGATATGGGCTTGTCCTGCTTTGAGCCTCTCGGAGCGTTCTATGTATTTCCGTGCATCAAGTCAACGGGATTGTCCTCCGAGGAGTTTTGTACCCGTCTGATAAAAGAAAAACACGTCGCTGTGGTTCCCGGCAGCGCTTTCGGCGACTGCGGCGAGGGCTTTGTGCGCGTGTCATATTCATATTCGCTCAGACACCTAAAGGTCGCCATGGAGCGCATCCGTGAATTTGTGGGGGAGCTTAAAGATGGAAGTAAAGATTAAAGCTCCCGCAAAAATCAATCTTTCTCTTGATGTTCTCGGCAAAAGACCCGACGGCTATCACGAGCTCGCGACCGTTATGCAGACCGTGTCGCTTTATGACGAGATAACCATTTCCGACAACGACAGCGGCAAGGTCACGCTTTCCTGCAACTACGAGGGAGTTCCCTGTGACGACAGCAATATCTGCGCCAAGGCGGCGTACCGCTTTTTCGATTTTTGCCGTCTGCCCGTTTCGGGTATCCATATCGACATCAATAAAACGATTCCCACACAGGCGGGACTTGCCGGCGGCAGCAGCGACGGCGCCGCGGTCATTATGGGCCTCAACTATATGTTTTCCACCAAGCTCAGCCCCAAGGATATGCTCGACATCTGTGAAAAGATCGGCGCTGATGTGCCGTTCTGCTTTGAGGGCGGCACTAAGCTTTGCACCGGAATAGGCGCCACGATGAAGCGTTTGCCGTCCCTGCACGGCGTTCATCTTGTTATCTGCAAGCCCGACACCGTAAGCGTCTCCACGGCAGAGGCATATCGGAAGGTCGACGCTTTAGCTGCGCATCCCTGTTACACCGACGAAATGGTAAAAGCGCTTTTCAGCAGAGATCTGTTTTTGATCACCTCAACCATCTTCAACGATTTTGAGCTTGCGCTTCAGATCCCCGAAGTCAACGAAATCAAAAAGCAGATGCTCTCCTGCAAGGCAATGGGCGCCGGAATGTCCGGTTCAGGCTCCGCTGTGTTCGCGGTATTTTCTTCCGAGCGCAAGGCAGCGCGCTGTGTTGAAGCTCTGAAAGAGCAGTATCCCGAAACGTTCCTCTGCAAGCCCGTTAAAACCGGTTGTATGATTGAATAAGAATTCTATACCTGTCCATAATTCTATTGAAGAAATAAATTAAGGGCAGGTATTTTTTATGAAACAAATCATCAGGGCTGCAATAACGGCGTTCATTCTCACGGTTATATTTTCAATGATCCCTTTTCAGGCTAATTGCAGCGACATCTCCGACGAGGTTTTTCGCCTTCATATCCTCGCGAATTCCGACAGCAACAAAGATCAGTCTTTAAAGCTCAGGGTTCGCGACAAGGTTCTGTCGCATACCGAAGCGCTGTTCAACAGCGCAAAGTCAAAACAGGAGGCAGAGCAGCTCGTTTCCGATAATATCCAAACGATTGCCGACATCGCAGCAAAAGAGATTTTCGATAACGGTTATAATTATTCTGTTAAGGTTCAGATCGTCAAAATGCACTTTTCGACCCGCCGCTATGAAAACTTCACTCTGCCCGCCGGAATGTACGACGCATTAAGAATAACGATAGGCGAGGGCAGGGGGCACAACTGGTGGTGCGTGATGTTCCCGTCGCTTTGTATCAGTTCGCCCGCGGACAGCGAAGAAAAGGCAAAGGAAGTTTTCAGCAACGGAGAATATGAAGTAGTAAAAAACGAAAAAACCGAATACAGGTTTTTTATCATAGAATGCTTTGAAACGATTTCTTCGTGGTTCAGCTGATTTTATTGTCCTGATTTTGGGACAACAGAAAACGTATAATAAAAGAAAAAGCGCAAAAGAGGCAAAAGATGTTACGTTTTATTCTCGGTACAGGCGGCGCCGGAAAGACCGCTTACATACACAACAAAATAAAAGAGCTTGTGCTCGGCGGTGAAAAAGACGTTATTATGCTCGTCCCCGACCAAAGCTCCTTTGAAACCGAAAAGGCATTTTTGAACCTTCTCGGAGCGAGGCTGTGCAAAAATGTCAGCGTGTTCGGTTTTGAGGGAATGTGCCGCCACGTTTTTCAGCTGACGCGCAGTATTCCGAATAACGTCATAGACAACGGAACCCGCGCCGTGCTGATGAGTCTCGCTCTCGAACAGCTTGACGATAAGCTCGTTTTACTTAAAACAAAGCGTCCGCGCGCAGTTGCTGAAATGCTGCTTAAAACCCTGGCGGAATGCAAAAAGAGCAATATCACCACCGGGATGCTCCGCGACGCAGCCCTCAGAGTTTCCGACGAGACCTTGCGCACAAAGCTCAATGAAACATCGCTTGCGCTTGACACGTTTGACGCCCTGCTATCAAAAAGCTATATCGATCCGCTCGATTATCTTGAAAAGCTCAAGCTGATTCTGCTTCAAAACGATGATATTTTTAAAAACAAAATCGTTTTTGTCGATTCCTTCAGCGGCTTTTCATCCGTCCAGCTCGATATAATCCGCATATTGCTCGGTCGCTGCAGACAGGTGAATATAGCGCTGACCTTAGATTCTGTCTCCGTCAGCACGGATGAGGTCTTTCAGGTTTCAAAAGACACCTTTGACCGGATCAAATCAATAGCGAAACGTGACGGAGTTGAAATAAAAGCGCCCGTAATGCTCACAGAACCGCTTCGCTTTAAAAACGAGGAGCTCAAAGCGCTGTCAAAGGGAATATTCCGCCGCCGGTCCGAAGCTTCTCCCGGAGACCCGGAAAATATCACTTTATATTCCGCCGCCGATCATTACGACGAGTGTGAATTCGTCGCGCGCCGTATCAAGCAGCTGGTTATCGACGAGGGCTATTTATACAACGATATTTCCGTGATATGCCGCGACATCAAAAACTATCGCGGTATACTCGATGTGATCTTTGACAAATACGAGATACCGTTCTTTATGGACGCTGAACATGAAATTTCCGTAAAGCCTGTCATAAGGCTTATCAACTCACTTTTCCGTCTGATCACCGAGGGCTTTTCACGCGAGGACTTGCTTTCTTTGATGAAAACAGGTCTTGTTGACCTTAGTGACGACCAGATTTCAGCCTTCGAAAACTATGTTTACATATGGAATCTCAGCGGAAAGGCTCTTTGCGCTCCGTTCACGCTGAATCCGCGCGGCTTTTCCGATGAGTTCAGCGAGAAGGATAAAGAAGCGCTCGACGCCGTTGAAAACGTCCGTGTAAATATCGTGCAGCCTGTTTTAGGCTTTAAAGCATCCTGCAAGGGCAAAACCGGCAGAGAGATCACCGAGCTGCTTTACCGTCTGCTAGAAACGCTTAATGTCCCCGATTCTCTCGGCAAGCTGTATGACATTCTGGAAGAAGGTTGCGAAAAGGGATTGGGCGCCGAGCAGATCCGCGTCTGGAGCCTTTTGATGGACGCGTTTGACAAAACCGTCGCGGCTGTGGGGGATATGCCTCTTTCAATCGAACGATATTATGAGCTTTTGTCGATTCAAATTTCTAATATAGAATTTTCACAAATACCGCAGACGCTTGACTGCGTGACTGTAACGACCGCCCAGCGCGAAAGGATCGGCAATCAAAAAGCTGCGTTCCTCATCGGCTGCATCGACGGAGAATTTCCTGCCGTGCCTCATTCATCGGGTCTGTTTTCCGGTTATGAGATCAAGCAGCTTTTGCTCAATGACATCAACATCAGCGAAGATTACTCCGACATCGCAAATCTTGAAACGCATATGGCTTATTGCGCCGCGGTTTCTCCCTCCGAGCGATTATACGCGTCATTTCCGATGATGAATATGGACGGCGCCAAGCAAAAGCCGTCCGTTATCTTCACGGAGATCGCAAAGGTGTTTCCCGAAATCCGTGTTGCCGACCGCTTCGATTACGATAATCGTCTTGATTCTATGTTCGCTATTACGCCTGCCTTTGAGGAATACGCGCGTTCACTTTCGGAACACTCCGAACCGCTGAGCGGACTTGACGATTTTTTCCGTGATGACACTAAATATTCCGCGGGCAGCCGCGCCGTCACCCGCGCGCTTGCTCATGAGCCGTTCCGTATCGAAAACCCCGAAAACGCCCGGTTGCTGTTTGGAGAAAACCTTACGGTTTCGGCTTCCCAGGTCGAAAAATTCAGCCTTTGCCGTTTCTCATATTTCTGCAACTACGGTCTGCGCATACGTGAAAGACGCAAGGCTGAGATCGATCCTATGGAATACGGTACCCTCGTTCACTATATTTTGGAATTGTTTTTCGGCAAGTTCTCAAAGCAGGAGTATTCAACGCTTAACAGAGATCAAATCTTCGACTTTATCCGTACTGCCGTAGAGTCATATCTCGAGACATATTTCGGCGGCAGCGAATCAAAGGAAAGCTCTTTCCTTTATCGCTTGGATGTGCTCTGTTCACATCTGCTGCTTATGCTGACTCACATTATCGAGGAGCTGTGTCAAAGTGATTTCGACGTCGCCGACTGCGAACTGAAGATCGGCGGCGATATTCCCGCGTACACTGTCTCGCTTCCCACCGGTCAGAACATAGCCGTATGCGGCAGCGTTGACCGCGTTGACATTATGCGAACTGATAACGACACTTTCCTTCGCATCGTCGACTATAAAACAGGCGCGAAAACCTTCAAGCTTTCCGACATCCTTTACGGCCTTAACCTCCAAATGCTGCTTTATCTTTGTTCTATTCAGAAAAACGGAGAAGAACGCTACGGCGAAACTGTTCCCGCAGGAATTCTATATATGCCCGCCGTTGTGCCGAACATAAAGGCGGACGGTATGGACAGGGAGGCCATCGACAAGGCGATAGGCGCCGATTTCAAAATGAACGGACTGCTTTTGGATGACGTAAGGGTCATAAAAGGAATGGATAAAACCGAATCCGCTAAATACATTCCCGTAAAAATCAAAAACGGAAGCAACGCAAAATCCGACAGCCTCGCGACACTTGAGCAGTTCGGTATGATATTTAAAAAGCTGAACGACACCGTCGCTCAGATGGGAGAAAAGCTGTTTGGCGGCGACATCGAGGCCGCGCCGTTAAAAGGCGGCGCCGACGCCTGCCAATACTGTCCGTACGACAGCGTATGCGGCTATCGCCGCGGCGAGGGCGTCAATGTTTATAAGCAAAGCTCCGAAGAAGTTATGCGGCAGCTTAATAAAGAACAATCGGGAGGTGAAGACAATGCCGAACTGGACTAAACAGCAGCAAAACGCGATAAATTCGACCGGCGGCTCGGTTCTTGTTTCCGCAGCCGCGGGCTCCGGAAAAACCGCGGTGCTCGTCGAGCGCGTAATAAAAATGATAACGTCTCCCGAAAACCCGATAGATGTTGACCGCCTGCTTGTTGTAACCTTTACCCGTGACGCGGCGGCTGAAATGAAGCATCGTATCGCTCAGGCACTGTCTGACCTTCTCGAGGACGACCCGTTCAACGAGCACCTTCTCCGCCAGAGCAAGCTATTGTATGCCGCGTCCATCTGTACGATAGACAGCTTTTGCGGCGACTTGGTCAAGGAGTATTTCCACACGCTCGGAATATCGTCCGATTATAGAATCGCCGAACAAAGCGAGCTGGAGCTTTTGAAGTCCGCGGCTATGGATCAGGCTATGGAAGCTTTCTACAGTGAGGGCGGCAGCAAGTTTTCCATGTTGCTGGACGCGTTTTCCGGAAAAGGGGGAGACCGCAAACTCCGCGAAACCGTTTGGAAGATTCACAGCTTTCTTGAGACCCAGCCGTTCCCCGATATTTGGCTCGACGATATGTATGAAAGCTACGGAGTCAGCGATGTTTCCGAATCGATTTGGGGCAAAATCATCATAGAGTATGCGGATTCAGCCGTTTCCCACGCGGTGAATCTTTGCGAAAACTCAATGAAAACGCTTCTTGAAGCAGATGAAAAGCTCAGCGATAAGCTGATGCCTGTTATAGAGGACGATCTGCAGTTTTTCCAAAACCTGCAGCAAAAACTCTTGAGCGGCGATTGGGACAGCATTATGGAAGCTGTTCACAGCTTTAGTCCAAAGCAGCTGCGGCCGCCGAAGGGCTATGCCGACAATCCTCAAAAGCTTGCCGTTGCCGCAAACCGCGACGCGGCAAAGGACACGGTAAAGCGGCTTAAAAAGTATTTTTGCCGCACCGAAGACGAGGCTGTGAATGAGTTTGACGAGCTTCAAAATCTGGTCGGAGTTCTTTTCAGCCTGACCCGCCGATATATCTCTGCTCTTGATGAGCTCAAGCGCAAAAAGAATGTTCTTACTTTTTCAGATATAGAACTCCTTGCCGTCAGACTGCTGGCTCGTCCCGACGAGGAGTCGGGCTATGTCAAAACAGACCTCGGATATGAGATCTCCGAAAGATTCGACGCGGTCATCGTCGACGAATATCAGGACGTCAACGATGTGCAAAATCTCATTTTCAACTGTGTTTCCTATGATGAGACAAATCTGTTCACTGTCGGCGACGTAAAGCAGTGCATTTACGGCTTTCGTCAGGCAAAGCCGCAGATCTTCGTGAACCGCAGGGAAAGCTACGCCCGATTCAGCGAGGAATCCCCGGTTTATCCCTCCGCGATTTATCTCGACAAAAACTTCCGCAGCCGAGCTGAAGTATGCGACTCGGTCAATTTCATATTTTCCCGCCTTATGTCAAAGGAAACCGCGCGAATGGATTATACCCCCGAGGAATATCTGAATGTCGGTGCCGAATATCCGCCTCAGGACGGCTGCCAAACTGAGCTGACTATTATTGACACCGATCAGTTTAACGGTGAAGGCAGCGCGGAGCTCGAGGCTCGATATATCGCCCGCAAGATCCGTGAGATAATGGCTTCGGATTTCCTTGTGACAGACCACGGCGTAAGCCGACGTCCCACATACGGCGACTTCGCTGTTATGCTTCGCAGCGCGAAAAGCAGTGCCGCGATCTTTGTAAAAACGCTGACAGACAGCGGTATTCCCGCCTTCAGCGAGGAGCAGGAGAGCGCGTTTGACGCGTTGGAGGTCAAGATCCTCCTTAATCTTCTTCGCGTTACCGACAATCCCGCGCTCGATATACCCTTGCTGTCCGTGCTTTGCAGTCCGGTCTACGGCTTTACACCCGATGAGCTTGCGCAGATACGAGCCAAAAACCGCTATTCCACACTCTACAGCGCACTAAAAGACTGGTCAAAGTCCAGTTCAAAGGCAAGGCTTTTTCTCGATCAGCTGGCTTCCTTACGCTCTTACGCCACGGTATGCACCGTGGACGAGCTTATTGGCAGGGTGCTTGAAACGACCTCGCTTGGAGCGATAACCTGCGCTGTTAACGGAGGCGAAGCACCTCTTAGAAATCTTAATCTTATCCGCCATTTCGCGCGCGGATTCGAGGCAGGCAACAGCAAAAATCTTTCCGATTTTGTATTTTACATAGACAGACTCATAGACAGCGGGATCGATCTGCCTTCCGCTTCGACTATCGACGCCGAAAGCGTCAACGGCGTCCGGGTGCTCAGCGTACACAAATCCAAGGGCTTGGAATATCCGTTTTGCTTCCTGGCGGGCGTCGGAAAGCGCTTCAACAAGAGCGACCTGTCCGCCGATGTTCTCATCGACAGCACAGCTGGTCTCGGCATAAAGCGCAAGATCGGCGTTTGCCGCTACAACACGCTGCCGCGTCTCGCCGTTGAAATCGAGATAGAGCGCGAGGAGATGGCGGAGGAGCTCAGGGTCCTGTATGTCGCTTTGACTCGAGCCAGAGAAAAGCTTATGATCGTCGGATCGGTTTCAAATATCGAGAATTATATAAGCAAAGCGGCTTCCGGGCTGCTGTTCGACACGATCATCGATCCGTTTACCGTCACCGACGCCAAGCGGATACTCGACTGGATGACCCTTTGCGCGCTTGTCAATCCGTCGTCGCGCAAGTCAATGCTTGACGGCGCAAGGCAGATCAGCGCCGGATACAGCTATCCCGAGTGGATTTATAATTCTGTTACGGAATATTCACAGCTGATTTCTCCGTTTGACGATAAGCTCACAGCAGACGTTACGATCCCTGACGAGGGTCGCTCCGACACGGATTATGCCGAAATACTTCGAAAAAATCTGGCTTTTGAATATCGCAAAAAGGCTGCGACCGGTCTTCCGCAAAAGGTAACAGCCTCTCAGATCGCTCACACTCAAAGCGATGATTACTTTGAAAAAATCATCGTAAAGCCCCGCTTTATCAGCGGCGAAGCAGCCACGGCCGTCGAGCGCGGTACGGCTCACCATCAGTTCCTGCAGTACTGTGATTTCACTTCTGCCCGCGAGGATATTTCCGGGGAAATAAAGCGACTTGAAGCCGACGGAACATTAAGCGAAAAACAGGCAGGATTGATCGACACCGACGGTCTTTCAAAGCTGCTTAGATCCCCACTGTTCGACAGAATAACAGCTTCAGATAAAATCTACCGTGAAGAGCGCTTCACGGTCAGCGTTCCCGCAAAGCTCATTTACGGCGAAAGCTCCTCGGACGATCCTATCGTAATGCAGGGCGCCGTTGACCTTGCGTTTGAGGAAAACGGCAAGCTTGTCATAGTCGATTATAAAACCGACAGGGTGCGCGATATAAACAAGCTTGTCACGCTTTATAAAAAGCAGCTCGACCTCTACCGGGAAGCTATGCGCCAATCGCTTGAGATCGAAGTAGGGGAGTGTGTCATCTGTTCGGTCGCGCTGAATGATACTGTAAGCTGTTGATTTTATGATCACATTCTCTTTCTTGCAAAATTATAGCTTTTTCGATTGAATTTTTATAAAAATTTCACTAAAATTATTTATTATAATTCTATTATCGAAATAAAACGACAACAAAATTTGATACAATGAAGAAAATAGGGAAGGTTGTGCATATATGACAAACAAGAATCTTATTGACCTCGAGGCGATGAGCATAGAGCAGATCGCCAAGATAGTCAAAAAGGCGCAAAAAATTATGCAAAGCCCGGCAGACTACAGGCACGCCTGCGACGGAAAAATCCTTGCGACGCTTTTCTACGAGCCAAGCACCCGCACCCAAATGTCTTTTCAGACCGCTATGCTAAAGCTCGGAGGACGCACCATCGGCTTTGACAACCCGATGAACTCGTCTGTTTCAAAGGGTGAAAACCTAAAGGATACCATTTCCGTAATCAGCGGCTATGCCGACATCATCGCCATAAGGCACCCGGTTGAGGGCACGGCGATGGCTGCTTCTCTCTATTCCGAGGTCCCGCTTATCAACTGCGGAGACGGCGGACATCTTCATCCCACCCAGACCCTCACGGACATCGTTACCCTCAGCTGTGAAAAGGGCAGGCTCGACCATATGAAAATCGGCGTCTGCGGCGATCTGTTAAACGGCAGAACGGTTCATTCGCTTATCAAAACGCTGGCTAAATACGAAGGAAATTCCTTTGTGCTTATCTCAACTCCCGAGCTGTGCGTTCCGCTCTACATAATCGACATACTCGAAAAGAACGGCTGTCCTTATGAAATATCCCACAGCCTTGCCGACGCGGTCGGCGACCTCGACGTTTTGTATATGACGCGCATCCAGCGTGAGCGCTTCAAAAATGAAGAGGAATATCGGGCGCAGAAGAATGTCTTTGTGCTCGACAGGGAAAAGCTTGACAAAGCCCGTGAGGATATGATAATCCTTCATCCGCTGCCCAGAGTCAACGAGATAACCGTAGAAATCGACGACGATCCGCGAGCGCTTTATTTCAAACAGGCGCAATACGGAATGTTCGGCAGGATGGCTCTGATCCTTCTTCTGCTTCAGGATGAAGACTTTGTTATCAGCTCGCGCGAAACCGAGATCAGTGAGCGCCGCTGCGACAACCCAAAATGTGTAACTCAAAGCGAGGCATATCTGCCGAACTTGAGCTATAGAAAGCTTGGAATGCGGATGTGTGACTTCTGCGACAAGCGCATTGACTAGACAAAGGGAGGAATTGCTTATGGCAAAGGAAAAATCAAAAAAACGCAGTATGCTGGGTACGTTTATAATAGCGTCCATCGCTTACATTGTTTTGGGTGTGTTTATGGTGGTCAATTCCCAAAAAATCGCTGATGGAATAAATATCGTATTCGGAATCGTAATGCTGATTTACGGAATCATCAATATTATTACATTCTTCCTGAATAAGGACACCGAAGAAAATCTCTTTTTAGAGCTTGCTTTAGGTGTTATTGCTCTCGGCTTGGGAATCTTCGCTCTCTGTGCTCCCGATATAATCCAGAGGATCGTGTTCTACACTATCGGCGCCATCGTCATCATCGACAGCCTTGTCGATATGAAGCGGAGCTTCAATCTGAAGTCAATGGGCTTTAATCGCTGGTATGTCCTTCTTATAATCGCCGCTATAGGCGTTGTTCTCGGAATACTGTCGATCGTATTTTATATGAATATGGGAAATGCAATCGTAATGTTTATCGGCATCTCCCTTATTTATGAAGGGATCGCAAGTCTTATAACGATGCTTCTCGTCTCCCGCACAAAGAAAAAGGTCGAAAAGGAATTGGCTCTTGTTGAGCAACAATAAATATTTTTACAGGAGAAAACTATGAAACATTCATTTAAATGCAAATTTTCTGTTATTGTTCTTGCTGCCGTACTGCTGGTCACCTCGCTTATCATCCCCGCAACGGCGAGCGCTGCGCAGTCAGACAGCGCTTCGGTTTCGTCCTCCTACGGACTTCCCGAAAAAATCGAAGACGGCGCTATACTGCACTGCTGGTGCTGGAACTTCAACACAATCAAAGCAAACATCCCTCAAATCGCCGCAGCCGGCTTCAAATCCGTTCAGACCTCTCCGATCAACCAGGTATGGGTCGGCGATAACGGCGGAATGAAGCTGATGAGCACTAACAATACCGGTAAGTGGTGGTATCAGTATCAGCCCACCGACTATGTTATCGGTAACTATCAGCTCGGCACGAAGGATGAGTTTATGGCTATGTGTCAGGAAGCTCACCGCTATGGCGTTAAGGTCATCGTCGACATCGTAGCAAACCACTGCGCTTCCGACTACAGCGTTATTTCCAGCCACGTCAAGAACATCGGCGGAAAGGTTTTCCACAACCGTCTTGAGATCACCGACCGGTCAAACCGCTATCAGGTAACTCAGGGCAAGCTTTCCGGTCTTTATGACCTCAACACCCAAAGCACGATCGTTCAGCAGATGATCGTCGACTATATGACCGAGGTCCTCGCTTCGGGCGCCGACGGCTTCCGTTTTGACGCGGCAAAGCACATCGAGCTTCCCGATGATGAGCCCGAAGGCTCCACTAATTTCTCGGGCAACTTCTGGCCGACAGTACTCGACAACGACGCTGAGTTCCAGTATGGCGAGATCCTCTCCGGCGCTGACAGAGCGGCTGATTATGCCGCGCTTATGAAGATCACGGCAGACAGCTACGGCTCCACCCTCAGGACCGCGCTGACCAGACCTCAGCTTACAGCGACCAACATCAAAAACTACCGTGTAACGGGCGTTGACGCAGGCCGTCTTGTAACATGGGTCGAGTCTCACGATAATTACTGCAGTGACGACGGCAGCACTTATGATACCCTCAACGCTCAGAAAATCCGCCAGGGCTGGGCTATCATCGCTTCACAGGGCGACACCACTCCGCTGTTCTTTGCGCGTCCCGACGGCAGCGACGAAAGCAAATGGGGCAAAAACCAGATCGGTATCGCCGGCGACGGCAACTATTATACCGATGAAGTCACAGCCGTAAACCATTTCAGAAACGCTATGGTCGGTGAATCCAAGAACACCAAGATGGCAGTCACAAAGTACGTCGCTCTTATCGAAAGAGGCACAAAGGGTGCTGTATTGGTCAATGTAAACAACCAGGATTACGACATCAGCACAACTACCGCTCTTGCCGACGGCACCTATATCGATCAGGCTCACGGCGGCACCTTCACCGTTACCAACGGCACTCTCACAGGTAAGATCAAAGCGGGCGAAGTCGCTGTTCTCTACACTCCGGAAGAAGAAACCGAGCGTCAGATCGGCGACGTCAATAACGACGGAGAAGTCACGATCGACGACGCAACAATGATTCAGAGACATCTTGCAGAGTTCACCAACGAAGACGGTTCTCCCATCATCGACGTAGACGATCCCGAAGAGTTCAGGGTTGCCGATGCCAACAAAGATAATAGGATCAGCATCCAGGACGTTACCAAGATCCAGCGTGTCCTCGCAGAGATCGAAACATTTTAGAATAACTTGATAATAGTTTACCGGCTCAAGACCATTTGGTTTTGAGCCGGAAGATTTACTTCACTATTGTGGGCATTAAGTCAGTTAAAATAGAATAAATCTCAAATTTTTTAATGCAATACAGAGAATCAATGCCAGCCATATACACCCATAGCTGATTCGATGCAGAACGATCCCTTCAATCACATCAACGGCAATAATAAGGCTAATTCCAACTAAAGTTGATTATTAAACGAAAATCATCCTTGAAAAAACGTTGCGAATATAGTACAGTATTATTGTAAACACTCAGGGATAATTCAACTTTTGAGAGGTGCAATATTATGAAAAGACCATTCATTATTATGTTAATGTGCGTTTTGTTATTTATCTTTTCCGCTTGTGGTAACAGCAACACATCAACTGTATCTTCCGGAATCAACGACAACACATCAACCGGTGTCACCGGAGCAGATTCCCCTGAAGAATTGGTCAGTAAACTTGAAAAACTGTATACATACTCTAATCCCAGTGACAATAATATTGCTGTTTTAACATATGAATTCATCTTTGCGAAAAACAACACGGATAAAGACGATATTGTGTACAAAGGTCACAGCGCTTCAATAATCAACAACCTTCGAGCACAGTACGGTGATGATCTCAAAGTAATATTTAGCGAAATTGAAATACACAAAATAGAGTTATCTGAAGAAAAGCTACAAAGATTGAAATCTGCTCTTGCTGCTTCCTATAATGATACCGATAAAATTGAAGAGCTTTGTGACGTAAGTTATAATTGGAAAGCAGTTGGTTCCTTAGGACATGTTGCAGATACCATGGTTGAACAATATATCAAGGTCGGTGATAAGTGGTATATCTTTGACACATTTGCAGATTATTATTTTGAACTTGACCTTAAGTAAAGAATCGAACCACCCTTTCTATGGGTGGTTTTTGATTTTTTATCCTTCGAGTCCGGTCACCACGCGCGGGTAAAATCAATAAAAGGCACCCATAAAGAGTGCCTTTTATTGATGCGTTAGGACGCAAAAAATCATACGAAACCGTCTCGTCTTTATAATAGCAAAAATGAGGGTAAAAAAAAGAGGCAATAGCAAAAATATGAGGTTATTTTTGAGGCGTTAGCAAGAGTAATTGTAAACCTACAAAAAAATCTTTTATCATCTGCGTTTTTCAGTTGATTTTACTTCCGCTTTATGGTAACATTATTATGGATTATACTAACAGGAATCAGAATATAGTTAGTATTAATATTATTATTAGGATAAGTCTAAGGAGGTAACCTTTATGCGAATAATGAGAAAAACCCTGAGCGTAGTGCTCATACTGACGATGGTGCTAAGCCTGTTTACCATCG
>CACXGW010000078.1 GCA_902767325.1 uncultured Ruminococcus sp. | reverse complement strand
CTTCGATGATCGCACGGAGGGTCGTACCCATGGGGATCTCAACAAGACCTACATTGGTTATCTTTCCGCCGAGAGCGAATACCTTCGTGCCCTTGCTCTTCTCGGTTCCCATGGAGGCGAACCATTCTGCGCCGTTGAGGATGATCTGAGCGATATTGGCGTAGGTTTCAACGTTATTGAGGATCGTGGGCTTCTGATACAGACCCTTTACGGCCGGGAACGGAGGACGGGGACGGGGCTCGCCGCGCTTGCCTTCGATCGAGGTCATAAGAGCGGTTTCCTCGCCGCATACGAACGCGCCCGCACCTAGGCGGAGTTCCATATCGAAATCGAAGCCGGTTCCGAAGATGTCTTTGCCGAGCAGACCGTATTCACGAGCCTGGTCGATAGCGATCTGCAGACGCTTAACGGCGATGGGATACTCGGCGCGAACATAAACGCGTCCCTGAGATGCGCCGATAGCGTAGCCGGCGATAGCCATTGCTTCGATCAGAGAGTGGGGGTCGCCCTCGAGAACGGAGCGGTCCATGAATGCGCCGGGGTCGCCTTCGTCGGCGTTGCAGCATACATATTTCTGATCCGCGCTGTTGCCGGCGGCGAATTTCCATTTAAGACCTGTCGGGAAGCCCGCGCCGCCTCTGCCGCGCAGACCTGAATCGAGGATGGTCTGGATGACCTCTTCGGGGGTCATTTCTGTAAGCACCTTGCCCAGAGCGGCATAACCGTCGCGGGCAATGTAGTCGTCGATCTTTTCGGGGTCGATAACGCCGCAGTTGCGCAGCGCTACACGCTTTTGCTTTGCGTAGAAAGCGGTTTTGTTGAGGGACTTGATGGTGTCCTCTTCAACGGTCTCCTGATAGAGAAGTCTGGTGACGATCCTTCCCTTGAGGAGATGCTCTTCAACGATCTCGGGGATATCCTCGATCTTGACCATCGAATAGAAGCTGCCCTCGGGATATACTACCATGATGGGACCGAGAGCGCACAGACCGAAGCAGCCGGTGGTGATGACGTTTACTTCTTTTTCGAGGCCGTGCTTTATAAGCTCATCTTTCAGCTTTTCAGCGATTTGCAGGCTGTTTGAGGAGGTACATCCCGTACCGCCGCAAACAAGTACATTAGAACGATACATTCATTAACCTCCTTAATTGTCCATTGCGCCGATGGTGTATTCCGTTACGACGTTTTTGTTGACGAGGTGATCGTTGACGATCCTTGCGACCTTTTCGGGGGTCATTTTGACGTATGTCACCTTTTCCTGTCCCGGAATTTCCACTTCGACGACGGGCTCGTACTGGCAGATGCCGATACAGCCTGTCTGGGTAACAACGATGTCATCCTGAAGACCGCGCTTCGCGATTTCCTCGGTAAAGGCGTTGAGCACGGGTCTTGCGCCCGCGGCGATACCGCAGGTAGCCATACCTACCAAAACGCGAGCGGCGTTGGGATTTTCTTTTCTTAACGCGACGTTTGCTTTCGCTCTGTCACGGATAGCCTGTAACTCGGCTAAAGATTTCATAATTCTGCACCTCCGCAAATATTTTCCGTTTGTTCTTCTAAGAATTGTTCGATCCATTCCACCACGTCGGGGGTGTCAAGGCTGACGCCCTGCAAAACCTCCCTGAGCTCTCTTGTGTCGAGAGTGAAGGAGCCGCTGTCGGTCGTGCGCGTATACACGAAGTCGATGTCGGGGTTGCAGCGGATGAGAATGGAGACCGTGGAGTTGATGTCCCCGAGAGGGGTCATATCCACGTGGCTTTTTACATAGTTTGCCTTTGTAAGGGTACCGCGTCCAACTTCGGATCGGATGTCAAAGCTGCCTCCCGTCTGTTCCGCCGACATTTTGAAAAGCGGAACGCCCAGCCCGACTTTGCGGGTGGTGCGGGTGGTGAAGAACGGGTCGATGACCTGAGCGACCTGCTCCTTTGTCATTCCGCAGCCGTTGTCGCTGATGGAAATGGACAGGGAGTCGTTTTTGTCGCTTTCCTCGACCTTGATCTCAATAAGAGTAGCCTCTGCCCTGACTGAATTCTGGGCGACATCCATCACGTTGAGCGATAACTCACGCATCCTGATACTTCTCCAGGATGCCCGGAACGTCGGCAACGGTCAGTCTGCCGTAAACCTCATCGTTAACGGTGAGAACGGGCGCGAGACCGCAGGCGCCGATGCAGCGGCATGCTGTGAGCGAGAACTTGCCGTCGGGGGTACATTCCTCTGCCTCGATCCCGAGGATCTCGGAAAGCTTGTTGAGAATGTCGCCCGAGCCCTTTACATAGCAGGCTGTGCCGAGGCAAACGGAAATGTTGTATTTGCCCTTCGGCGAAAGCGCGAACTGCGAGTAGAAGGTCGATACGCCGTAGACCTCTTCGAGCGGAACGCCCAGACCCTCGGCGACCATCGTCTGAACCTCGATGGGCAGGTATCCGTAGATTTCCTGCGCCTCCTGGAGAACAGGCATTACCGCGCCCGGGTCGTCGATATTCTTGGCGATGACCTCTTTCAGCTTCGCTTCCTGCTCAGGTGTGCCCGAAAACGGGATACTGCTGATTTTTTTCTGCATAGTGTTTCCTCCCTGAATAGAAATTGTCAATACCGATAAAAAAATGCTACAAGAATAACATTCTATTTATTCATTGTTCAGTATAACATATATAAAATAAAAAGTCTATAAATTTTTTCTAATTTTTGGCGGAATCCGACATAAATTCTTGGAAAATCCCGCTCAAACGCTAAAATCCTCAGGACAGAGCTTCCAAAACGCACTGAGCGGTCAGCTCTTTTAGCTCCAAAGTGTTCTCCGCTTCGCGCATATTCTGAAGATAATGCGCGTCTGAACAGGTGATGATGTTCATTTTTTCGAGGATGGGATGCTGCTGTTTGAGTTGAGGAAGCTTTGAAATGTCGGCAAGCTCCGCCGTGGTGAAGCCGCAGCTCTCGTCGATCTCGCCGAGCACGGATAAAATCGAGAGGCTGTCGCGGTCGATATGGGCGGGATAGCAGATGCCGCCGAACTCCCCGACTATCCTGTGGGCGTCCATTATGCCGATCTCCGTGGCGGGCAGCAAAAGGTGCTCAATCTCCCCTGTCTCCTCATCATTGCTGTTCATAATGACCTGCCTGCCGAAGATCTCGGGACGGTTTTTGACCTTGATGCGGTGACTGTCGACATATTCGTCCCACTTGAGTGCCTTTTCCAAATCGGGAAAAAGACACACCGCGTGTATATCCTCGGCGGTGGTGAGCTCCATACCCGGGATAACGAGCAGACCTATTTCCCTTCCGACCTCGATCGCCGCCTCACAGTTGCGCGAGGTGTTGTGGTCGGTAAGGGCAATAACGTCAAGCCCCAACAGCTTTGCCATATTGACAAGGTTGTTGGGGGTCATATCCATATCGCCGCACGGTGACAGACACGAATGGATATGCAGGTCGTAATAATATTTCATTTATATAAGGGCGCTGATCTTGACAGCGAGGCTGTAGCTGTTTTCTTCTGTCTGAAGAATGGTAACGCCGTGGATGTCAGCCTTTTTCTTCGCCTCTTCGTCAAGAGCCGCGTTTTCAACAAGCACGATACAGCTGACGTCGGCAAGAGTGGCTACGGCGATGGAGTTGATGTTGCCCATCACGGTGAGCCACGCGCTGTCCTCGGGAGCGCGTCCCATTACCCAGCTGAGAAGGTCGCCTATGTAGCAGTCGGTAACGTCGCGGTCGAGATCGCCCTCGACAAGTATCTTTAGATTGAGTTGTTCGATAAGATTCTTTACGGTCATATTGTACTCCTTTTTGTCAGAGTTGAGAGTTGAGAGTTTAGAGTTCAAAGTTGTAGTACCTTGTAACAACTAATACTTTATAAAACCTTTTGTAGGGTTCGGTCTTGACCGAACCGCCGGTTGGGTACTCAACGTTTTGATTATCGTGTGCGGTACGGT
>CACXGW010000077.1 GCA_902767325.1 uncultured Ruminococcus sp. | reverse complement strand
CTTGCGACTCCACGCCCCCCAGACGTGTGCGCTACCAAACTGCGCTACATCCCGATGCAACGTAACATATTATATCAAACAAAGAATGGTTTGTCAAGAGCTTTTTTCTGTCGGTAAAAGGGGATGACAAAACTTGAAAATGGCTTATAAAACAAACTAAAGAGGAAGCGGTTTATGCTTCCTCTTTTTCGTCTGTATCTTCGTTTTCGATTTTCTTTACTACAACGCGCATTATACGCTGGTTTTCGACCTCCATCACGGTAAAGCGGAAGCCGTCAGCCTCGATGCTTTCGCGCTTTTTAGGGATGTTGCCCGCGTGCTCCAGAATAAAGCCGCCAACCGTCACCGCGTCGCTTTCAAGAGCGTCCTCGTCCATATCATAGAGCGCGAGCATTTCGTCAAGCTCAAAGTCGCCGTTGACGAGGTATTCGTTGTTGCCGATCTTATAGTGCGTGTGCTCGATCTCCTCGTCCTCGTCCCAGATGTCGCCGACGATCTCTTCGAGCAGGTCTTCCATCGTAACGATGCCGAGCGTGCCGCCGTATTCGTCGGTTACTATAGCCAGATGAACCTTTGTGCGCTTGAAGTGACTCAAAATCTTTGAAAGCTGCTGGGTCTTGAAAACAAAGTAGGGCGGCTGCAGCAGCTCGCGAAGCTCGGGAGTGTTGCCGTTTGCAAGCTCCTCAAGATAATCTCTCGTGTGCAGGATACCGATAACGCTGTCGGTCGTGTTTTCATACACGGGAATACGCGAATAGCGGTTTTCGTAGATGACTTCCTTGATCTTTTCGGGGCTGTCCTCAACGTTGAGGAAAACAACGTCAACGCGCGGGGTAAGGACTTCCTCGGCGGTGGTTTCGTCGAAGTCGAGCGCGGAGCGTACCATCTCGCTTTCGCTTTCTTCAAGCACGCCTTCTTCTTCGATGCTTTCAACGATGTATTTCAGCTCGTTTTCGGTAACGCTCGGGGCGTCGTTATGACCGCCCGCGATCTTCAGCGCGAGAGCTTTCAATTTCAGAAAAACAAAAACCAGCGGTGTGAGCACGATGGTCAGAGCTTTTAAAAAGCCCGCGGTTTTAAGCGAAAAGCTGTCGCAGTGCTCCTTTGCGAGGCACTTGGGTATGACCTCTCCGAAGGTCAGCACAAGTAATGTCGTTGCGCCTGTGGCTATCGCCGAGCCGATGTCGCCGAAAATGTTAAGGCAAAGCACCGTCGCGATGGACGAGCAGCCGAGATTCACGATGTTGTTGCAGATGAGTATCGCGGTGAGGGCGTTGTCAAAATGTTCGGTTATGTATTGCGCGTTTTTTGCCTTTTTGCTGCCGTCCTCGGCATTTTGCTGGATGCGTATTTTGTTGGCAAACGAAAAAGCCGTTTCCGTGGCTGAGAAAAACGCGGATAAAATGACGAGCAAAAAGATGACAACACCCATCATTATGTTAGCGTTCAAGGTGAACTTCACTCCAAAATATATATTCTTACCTTGAATCATACACTAATTGCAAAAAATAATTATTGTTTTATAGAAATATAACCGATAAAATCTTGAAAAAAATTGGTTTTACTGCTATAATAAGTAAGAAGATTTTTGTGCAATTTGAAAACGCGAATGATTTTTGCCCCGCGAGCATAATTTTTACACCGGGATCGGGGAATAATTTTCTCGGAGGTGCATAAAATGCCGAGAAAAAACAGCCGCGAGCGCGGCGACTTTGTTCCGAATCCCTGTGAAGAGCCGAAGGAAAAGGAAGAGCTTTCCGAAGAAAAGCTTGAGCAGATAAACGAGGCGGGGTCTGTTATGACCTGCCGCAACGACAGGATCATCCACTGTCTTACCGTGATAGGGCAGATAGAGGGTCATTATCTTCTTTCGCCGCACAGCAAAACCACTAAGTATGAGCATATCATCCCGCTGCTCGTTTCCGTCGAGGAGGACCCGCGGATCGACGGGCTGCTGATACTGCTCAACACCGTCGGAGGCGACGTCGAGGCAGGGCTTGCTATCGCCGAGGTCATTTCGGGAATGAAAAAGCCCACGGTGTCGATCGTGCTGGGCGGGGGACATTCTATCGGGATTCCGCTGGCGGTCTCAGCCAAAAAGAGCTTTATCGCGAAAAGCGCGTCGATGACGGTCCATCCGGTTCGGACAACGGGCTTGACGCTCGGAGTTCCGCAGACCTTTGAGTATTTCAGGCGTATGCAGGACAGGATAACCAACTTTGTTGTGGAGAACTCGTCCATATCGCGTGAGCGGTACGATCAGCTTGTGCTCAACACCGGTGAGCTTGTGATGGACGTCGGCACGATCCTCGACGGCGAATCAGCCGTTGCCGAAGGACTTATCGACTCGGTGGGTAATGTGTCGGAGGCTATTGACGCTCTTTACGAAATGATAGATAATAATTCTGATAAGGAAAAATAATGGGCGAAAGCCCGTACATAAAGGAGAAAGCTATGACAATTATTGACGCGATAATCCAGGGAATAGTGCAGGGACTCACCGAATTTCTGCCGGTTTCCAGCAGCGGACACCTTGCCATCACTCAGCACGTCACCGGCGTTGCGGGCGAGGGCAACCTATTCTTTAACGTAATGCTCCACGTCGGCACGCTGTTAGCGGTCGTTGTGTTTTATCACAAGCTGATCTGGCGGCTTATCAAGGAATTTTTCCGTATGATAGGCGACATTTTCACCGGTAAGTTCAAGTGGAGCAAGATGAACGATGAGCGCAATATGATAATAATGCTGTTCATCGGTTTGCTGCCTCTGTTCATTCTGTTTATCCCAATCCCGGGAACGGATATGAAGATCAAGGATCTCGCGGATGTGCTTTCTTCGGCTCAGATTTTGATAGTTACCGCCGTATCGCTTATGCTCACATCGCTTCTGCTTCTGCTCGGAGCGCACTTCAACCGCAAAAACTGCGCTGTTGACTTCAAGCATATGAAGGGCAGACCGGCAGGTGCCGGCGGCAGAGAAAGATACACCGTGCTCGACGCTCTTTGTGTGGGCGTTACTCAGGTGGCTGCTGCGCTGCTTCCGGGACTTTCGCGTTCCGGCTCTACCCTTGCGGTTGGCGAGATGCGCGGCATCAACAAGCAGAAGGCGCTTGACTACACCTTCGTTTTGGGAATCCCGTCCATTTTGGCAGCGGCGCTGCTTGAAGGGCTGGACGCTGTGAAATCCCCCGAGGGAATAAACGTTGAGCCGCTTGTGCTCGCGGTCGGCGTCGTTGTTTCGGCTATTGTCGGATATTTTGCGATCCTGCTGTTCAAGTGGTTTTTGAAGAGTGACAAGATGATAATTTTCATCATCTATACAGCACTTGTCGGCGTTGCGCTGCTCGTTATCTCGATTATTGAGATAATGAACGGAACGAACTTCTTTACCGGTCAGAGCGCTGCGCTGATGTGGGTATAAATCAAAAAGGTATATGAATATTTTATAGGAGTGAGTTTGATTGGCGTCAAACAAAAAAACAGGAAAGAAGAAAACAACGGCCAAGCGTAAGCCTGCCGCGCGAAAGAAAGCGCCGCCTCAGAAGAGCAGCGCACTGAGCCCGCGCGTCAAGTCGATTTTGTATGCCGCGCTTGCACTTTTCTTCTCGATAATGATTTTTATAAAGGGAAGCAGCTTGTGGACGATCGTCCGTGCCGCTTTTATCGGCGTGTTCGGATTCGGTATCATTCTGGTCCCGGCAGCGTTTGTGTATCTTCTCGTGATGAACGAAAAGGAAAAGGCTTATGCCTCGCACTTCAAAGCAAAGGTCACGCTTTGCGTGCTGACCGCGCTGTTTTTGGGAGCGTTTATTTACCTGTGCTGCGGAGCGCCTCATCAGGATGTAAGCTATTTTGCGTCTCTCGGCAATCTGTATCTGGACGCGTATAACGCCGTCAGCGGCTCGGGCTACTTTGTATTCAGCTGCGGCTTTTTCGGCGGTATTCTCGGCTATCCTATGGCGCTTTTGTGCGGCAGTGTGGTCGGTATAATCCTTTGCCTGCTCGTTATTGCCGCGTTGATTTTTATTCTTGCAAACCTTTCCGTGAACGATGTCGCGCGCGCTGTCAGAAGAGCGCGTATGGCAGGCGAAAGAAAAATAATGCGCCGCCGCGTCCGCAGGGAAGCAAAGCGTTTGGGCATTGACCCGAGAGATATTCCCGGCGAGGAGTTTGACGGCATAGATATTCCGTTCGGTGAAGAACCGCGCCGTTCCGCCCGTTCTCGCCGCCGCACGCGTACATATGATCCCGCAAGCGATATAGACATTCCGCTTGATATGCCGCGTACCGAAAGGAAGAAAAGAAAGAAAGCTCCCGTTAAGGCGGGTATCGACATAGACTATACAGACCTTAATGAGGGCAACGCGACTGATAAGGATCTCTCCGAGGATCTGCTTAATATCATCGACCGTGCCAGCCGTCCGATGGGAAGCGCCGACACGACCGTTGAGCATATCGCCGACGATATATCTCAGGAGAAGCGCTCGAAACGTATGACAAAGGGAGCCAAGCAGGCTGATCCCGAGACTGTGCCCGTCAACGTTTCAAAGACTGCCATGAAGTCTGACAAGTCGGACAAATCAGAAGTTCCCGACGAGTTTGAGAATGTCGGTTACAAGGCGGATAATTCTATAAAAGAACAAAAGTCCGAAAAGGCTTACCGTTTTCCGCCGCTGTGGCTGCTTCATCCTAACAAAAACAACAACGACAAGTCGGCGATGGAGGAGCTGCAGACAAATTCCAGAAAGCTGATCGATACTCTCAACAGCTTCGGCGTAAACGCTAACATCACGAATATCTGCCGAGGACCGTCTGTTACGCGTTATGAGCTGCAGCCGGCGCCCGGCGTTAAAATCAGCAAGATCACAAATCTTTCCGACGACATCGCTCTTAACCTTGCCGCAAACGGCGTTAGGATCGAGGCGCCTATCCCGGGCAAGGCGGCTGTCGGAATCGAGGTCCCGAACAAGGTCGTCAGTATGGTTTCCATGCGCGAGCTTATCGACTCTGAAAAGTTCCGCAACGCAAAAAGCAAGCTGACCGCAGTGCTCGGCAGGGATATTTCCGGTGAGATCGTCATTACCGATATTGCTAAAATGCCTCATCTGCTTATCGCGGGTACCACAGGTTCCGGTAAGTCGGTGTGTGTGAACTCTATTCTCATCAGCATTCTGTACAAGGCGGCTCCCGATGAAGTCAAGCTGCTGCTTATCGACCCGAAGATGGTCGAGTTTTCAAAATACAAGGGCATCCCGCATCTTTTGGTGCCGATCGTTTCCGACGCTAAAAAGGCTGCGGCGGCTCTAGGCTGGGCGGTAAGCGAAATGCTCAACCGATATAAGATCTTCTCGGAATATGACTGCAAGGATATAGACTCCTACAACGCGCTGATAGATAAGAACATCGCGTATATGGAGCAGAATCCTCCATTTGAAAACGAGGAGGGCGAGATGATCCAGCCCGTTATGGAGATCAACGGACTGCCTGTGGCTAAGGAAAGAATGGCGCGCGTGGTAATCGCTATCGACGAGCTTGCCGACCTTATGATGGCGGCTCCCAGCGAAGTTGAGGATAGCATCTGCCGTCTTGCTCAGATGGCGCGTGCTGCGGGTATGCACCTTATTCTTGCCACCCAGCGTCCTACGGTAAACGTCATCACCGGTCTTATCAAGGCTAACGTGCCTAGCCGTATCTCACTTAAAGTCAGTTCAAATATGGACTCGCGAACGATCCTCGACGTCGGAGGCGGCGAAAAGCTGATCGGCCGCGGCGATATGCTTTTTTCTCCCGTTGGAGCGCCCAAGCCTATCCGTGTTCAGGGTTGCTACGCTTCCGATGAGGAGATCGAGGGAGTCACCGCCTTTGTCAAAAAGTCGGGACAGGCTCAGTATAACGCCGAGATCGAAGAAAACATCAAGCGCATCGAGGCGGAAGGTCTCGGAAACAATAAAAAGGCTGACTCTGACGAGGAAGTCGGCGGTATCAATGTCGACTCAAAGCTTGAGGAGGCTATACAGTACGTTATCGAGTCGGGACAGGCTTCGACTTCGATGCTGCAGCGCCGTCTCAAGGTGGGCTACGCCCGCGCCGGCAGAATGATAGATGATATGGAACAGCTCGGCGTTGTCGGACCTCACCAGGGTTCAAAGCCGCGCGACGTTATGATGACCTACAACGAATGGCTCGAACGCAGAAATGTTTTGCAGAATAATTCGGGTGATTAGTTATGAATTGCATAGCAATTCAATTCATGGCAAAGCCAATTCATGTTTTATAAACAATTCATGATGGCTTTGCCATCTATTCATTCTAAAGGTATGGTTTAGGAATGAATTGACGCGTTGCGTCATGAACTGTTGTTATCAACATGAAGAGTGCTTATGCACATGAATTGACAGCAAGCTGTCATGAAAGGAGAAGCCCATGCCGTTCCTTCCGATGAACGCGAAAGAAGTAAAAGAGCGGGGTTGGCATGAAGTCGATTTCGTTTATATTTGCGGCGACAGCTACGTCGATCATCCCTCGTTCGGCGCGGCTATCATCACGCGCGTGCTTGAGGACTGCGGCTATAAGGTCGCCTTTTTGGCGCAGCCGGATGTGAAAAACGACGCTGAGTTCACTCAGTTCGGGAAGCCGAGGCTGGGCTTTATGGTGTCGGCAGGGAACATTGACAGCATGGTGGCGCACTACACCGTTGCACTCCGCAAAAGGCACGACGACGCCTACACCGCCGGCGGCAAAAGCGGCAAGAGACCCGACCGCGCGCTGACGGTCTATTGCAATATCATCCGCAGTCTTTTTCCCGACAGCCCGATAATAACCGGCGGTCTGGAGGCTTCGCTGAGGCGGTTCGCTCACTACGATTATTGGAGCGCCAGCGTGATGCCCTCGGTGCTGTTCGACAGCAAGGCTGACATTATCGTCTACGGAATGGGCGAGCTGCAGACCGTTGAGATCGCCAAAAGGCTTTCTCAGGGCTATACCGTTGAAGCCCTGCGCGACATCAGGGGAATCTGCTACGCGGTAAAGACAAGTGAATACACCCCGCAGTCTGCGGTGGAGCTGCCGAGTTTTGAGCGCGTTAAAGAAAGCAAGCGCGATTACGCCGTAGCCGCGCGGAAAGAGCTGGACGAATATGACGCCGTGCGCGGCAAAACGATGATCCAGCGCCACGGCGATATGATACTTGTGCAGAATCCGCCCATGCAGCCGCTGAACACAAAGCAGCTCGATTGGGTCTACTCGCTGCCATATGAGCGATGGTATCCGCCATGTTATGAAAAGCTCGGCGGCGTTCCGGGAATTGAAGAAGTGCAGTTTTCGATAACACACAACCGCGGCTGTTTCGGAGCGTGCAACTTTTGTTCACTGGCGTTCCATCAGGGACGTGCCGTGACCGTCAGAAGCGAGGAAAGCGTAATAGAAGAAGCGAAGAGCTTTTTGAAGGACAAGCGCTTTAAAGGCTACATAAGCGACGTCGGCGGTCCGACGGCGAATTTCAGGCTGCCGTCCTGCGAAAAGCAAAAGAGGCTCGGACTTTGCAAGGGCAAAAAATGCCTTGCGCCAAAGCCCTGCCCGCAGATGCAGGTAAGCCATGAGGATTATCTTGATTTGCTTAGAAAACTCAGGAACCTTGACGGCGTTAAAAAAGTGTTCATCCGCAGCGGTATCCGCTTCGATTACCTGATGGAGGACGAAAGCGACGAGTTCTTTGAGGAGCTTGTGCGCTATCATATCAGCGGTCAGCTCCGCGTCGCTCCCGAGCATTGTTCGGCGGCGGTGCTCGATAAGATGGGCAAGCCGCATATCGAAAGCTACAAGCGCTTTTGCGATAAGTTTTATTCGCTGACAAAGCGCGAAAACAAAGATCAGTACGTTGTACCGTATCTGATGAGCTCGCACCCGGGCTGCACGCTGAAAGACGCCGTGGAGCTTGCGCTGTTCTGCAAAAAGCAGGGCATCCATCCAAAGCAGGTGCAGGACTTTTATCCCACGCCCGGAACGGTATCGACCGCGATGTTTTACACGGGGCTTGACCCGTACACGCTCGAAAAGGTGTATGTGCCGAAGTCGGAGAGTGAAAAGGAAATGCAGCGCGCGCTGCTTCAGTATTTTATTCCCGCGAACCGTCAGAAGGTAATAAAGGCGCTGATCGCCGCCGGCAGAAAAGATCTGATAGGCAGCGGAAAGAATTGCCTTGTAACAGGCAACGCAGGACAAAGCAAACCTCAGGCAAAGGGGAAGAAGGATAAATTCAAGAGGTATTCGAGGAAGAAGAGGAGTTAGATGCTAGAGGCTAGATACTAGAAGCTAGATACTAGAAGCTAGATGCTGGAAGCTAGATACTAGAAGCTGGATGCCGGATGCCAGATGATAGATGCTAGATGATAGATGATAGATACCGGACTTCTGACTTCTGACTTCCGACTCAAAAAAACCTTGACCAATAAACAAAAAAAGATTATACTATTAACAGTATGTTACAGGATATACCTATTTTCACACGGAAAGGATAATTTTGATGGGAGTATATGAAGAACTTGTCGCCAGAGGCTTGATCGCCCAGGTGACTGATGAAGAAGAAATAAGAGAGCTTGTAAACAGCGGCAAGGCTGTGTTTTATATCGGATTTGACCCCACGGCGGACAGCCTTCACGTGGGTCACTTTATGGCGCTGTGCCTTATGAAGCGTTTGCAGATGGCGGGCAACAAGCCGATCGCACTGATCGGCGGCGGCACCGGCTTGATCGGCGACCCCTCCGGCAGGACCGATATGCGCCAGATGCTCACGCCTGAAACCATCCAGCACAATGTTGACTGCTTTAAAGTGCAGATGAGCAAATTCATCGACTTTTCCGACGGCAAGGCGCTTATGGTGAATAATGCCGAGTGGCTGCTTGACCTCAATTATGTTGAGCTTCTCCGCGAGGTCGGCGCCTGTTTCAGCGTTAACCGTATGCTTACCGCTGAGTGCTACAAGCAGAGAATGGAACGCGGACTCAGCTTTCTTGAATTCAACTATATGATAATGCAGTCCTACGATTTCTATGCTTTGTATCAGCGCTACGGCTGCAATATGCAGTTCGGCGGCGACGACCAGTGGAGCAATATGCTCGGCGGCACCGAGCTCATCAGACGCAAGCTCGGCAAGGACGCTTACGCCATGACGATCAACCTGCTGCTAAATTCCGAGGGCAAAAAGATGGGCAAGACCCAGTCGGGCGCCGTTTGGCTTTCGGCTGAAAAGACCTCGCCCTATGATTTCTATCAGTATTGGCGCAACGTCGACGACGCTGACGTCATCAAGTGCCTTAAGATGCTGACCTTCCTTTCACTTGATGAGATCGAGGAGCTTGCAAAGCTTCAGGGCAGCGAGATCAACAAGGCAAAAGAGATCCTCGCCTATGAGCTTACTCAGATGATCCACGGCAAGGACGAGGCAGATAAGGCTCAGGAGGCGGCACGCGCGCTGTTCGGCAGCAAGCAGAACACCGACAATATGCCCGCTACCGCTCTTGCGGATGAGGATTTTGAGGACGGTACAATAGGCGTTCTCGATCTGCTTTCAAAGTGCGGACTGATCCCCTCCAAGAAAGAGGGCAGACGTCTTATCGAGCAGGGCGGGATCTCGCTTGACGACGAAAAGGTGACCGACGTGTATTTCCGCGTTGTTAAATCCGCTTTCGACAAAGGTCACGTCATTATCAAAAAGGGTAAAAAGACTTTCCACAAGGCTATACTGTAAAAATTGGATTGTGGCAGGGTGTTGTGAAACGCTTTGCTTAAAATATGAAAAATAAGGAAAGAAGGAACAATCAAATGAAAATGGCAAAAGAATTCAAGGAATTTGTACTGCGCGGCAACGTGATGGATATGGCTGTCGGTGTTATCATCGGCGGAGCTTTCGGCTCGATCGTCACAGCATTCATCGACTATCTGATCATGCCGTTCATCGGACTGCTTACCGGAGGTATTGACTTTACACAGCAGTTCCTTATTCTCAAGGCTCCCGAGGGTGTGGATGTTTCCACTCTCACCACGATGGAGAAAGCGACCGAAGCTGGCGCGACAGTATGGGGTTACGGCGCGTTCATCACCGCTGTTATCAACTTCCTGATCATGGCTCTGGTTATCTTCCTGATGGTCAAGGCTGTCAACAAGGTTATGTCCCTCGGCAAGAAGAAGGAAGAAGAAGCTCCCACCACAAAGGTTTGCCCCTTCTGCTGCTCAGAGATCGACATCAAGGCTACAAAGTGCCCGCACTGCACAAGCGATCAGCCCGAACTCGAGGAAGCGTAGTTTACATAACATCATAAAAACAAGAGCGTTCCGCAGATTTTGCAGAACGCTCTTTTTATGTTTTGTTTAAATCAAAAAGAAGAATATCCAGCCGCAAAGCAGGCTTATGACCGCGCCGCCGACAACGTCGTGGATGTAATGCGCTCCCGCGAGGATCCGGGATATTTCAATTAGCAGTGCGACGACCAGCGCCGCGATTCCGAGCGGTACGCTGACGTATAAAAACGCCATGGCTATGATGAACGCGCTCGCGGTGTGGCGGCTCGGAAAGCTTTTGCCCTTGGTGGTCTTGTTAAAGACCGAGGGCTTGCCGTAACGTTCGTATGGACGCGGTTCGTTTATTATGACCCTGAGCACCGTAACGCCGACAAACACGCACAGCGGCACAAGCACAAGCTTGAGCAAATGACCCGGATGATGTAAAAAATACGCGTAGACAAGCAGAGCCGGATAGGAGACAAACACCAGTAGCGGCAAAATATTATATATGAAATGTAGTACATACCGCGCGGGTTTGTTTTCGGTGAAAAACCGCACGGTGGTTTCGAAAATCTTTTTGTTCATTGTTTTGTTGTTCCGTTATTTTATTTGTTTGAATCATTTTATCATATCCGCTACACAATTTCAACCTTATATTTTTCAAACCAGAAATCCAGCTCGATTATATACGCCAAAATCTGAGGCGCCTTCATCAGCTGACCGTACCACGGCTCGGTCACGCGATTTGGGTTTTCGATAATGCTTTCTATCGCTTTGACGTTAAGCATCTCGGTTAGGCTATTTTTCTTTTGGAGAATATTGTTTACACGTTTTGCGCATTCTTTGAAATAAACGGGATTGTGAGTTTTCGGGTATGGGCTTTTTTTGCGCCAGCAAATCTCCTCGGGCAGAATGTCCTCAAACGCCTTGCGCACGACGCCTTTTTCTCTGCCGCCCCAGGACTTCAGCTTCCAGGGCATATTGTAGGCGTATTCAACCAGACGGTAGTCGCAGAACGGAACCCTTACCTCCAAGCCGCTGTACATTGAGCAGCGGTCTTTTCTTTCGAGCAGGCACTGCATGAACCAATAGAAATTAAGAAAAAACATCTCGCGCATCCTTTTGTCCTCTTCCGAATCGGAGTGGAGCTTAGGTGCGGCTTTTACCGTGTCGAGGTAACGCTGGCGCACATATTCCTCGCCGTGAGGAAGCAGTCCGTCCTTTAAAATGCTCCGCCTTATATCCTGGCTTTTTGACCACGGAAAGCAGTCCTCAAAAAGCATATCGCGGTTGAAGTACCACGGATAGCCGCCGAACAGCTCGTCGGCACATTCTCCGGAAAGCGCGACTGTG
Organism: uncultured Ruminococcus sp.; assembly: GCA_902767325.1. GTDB lineage: Bacteria > Bacillota > Clostridia > Oscillospirales > Acutalibacteraceae > Ruminococcoides. Next base: position 32,731 of record CACXGW010000077.1, on the reverse strand, counting down.
TAGTCATTTTTTATCTCGCGGCAAAACAGCAGAAGGGAGGAGTCAACGTCCACATAACCCGGCAGATCCCGGGCGATAACGCTGTCGTAAAGCGCTTTTGCGACCGAGATATTGTCGAGCACCACTTCACTGTGGCGGGTGCCCGCGTTTTTGCTCATAAGCTTGATATATTCCTCGTCGCGGTTGGGCTGGAACTTGCTTTTCGTGAAGAAACGGTCGTTGTCGCGGTATTCCACGGAATAGGTGTTCGGCTTGCCGAGCTTGTGAGCGCGGTTGTAAAGGGACGCGACCTTTACGATAAGACTGCTGTCGAGTCCGCCGGACAACAGCATACACAGCGGCACGTCGCTTACAAGCTGGCGCTCGATCGCGTCGGTGAGCAGAGCGCGGGTTTTCTCAAGGGTCTGCTTTTCGCTGTCCGTGTGTTCATGAGCTTCTATCGAAAAGTATGTGCGGCGAGTCAGCCTGCCGCCTCGGTATGTGGCGCACTCTCCGGGGTTAAGCTCGAAAACTCCCTTGAAAACGCCGAAGCCGGGCGTTCTGGCGGGACCGAGGAAGAATATCTCATTTAGCCCCTGCTCGTCGATCTGCGGCTTTACGACGCCGCTTTCGAGCAGAGCTTTTATTTCCGAGCCGAACACAAGACCGCCGCTGTATTCGCTGTAGAACAGCGGCTTTACGCCGATTTTGTCGCGGCATAAAAACAGGCTTCGGCGCATGGAGTCAAACACCGCGAAAGCAAAAATGCCGTTTAGCTTTTCGCCGCAGCGCTCACCGTATTTGATGTAGGTTTTCAGCACGACCTCGGTATCGCTGTGTCCGCGGAAATGAAAGCCGTCGGCTTTGAGTTCCTCGCGAAGCTCGGAGGTGTTGTACAGCTCGCCGTTATAGACGATGACATATGTAACATCTCCGTAGCGTGCCGCCATAGGCTGCTTTCCGTTTTCGCGGTCAATGACCGCCAGCCGCCTGTGGATAAGCGCCGTGTCGCCGTTTATGTATATCCCGTTTTCGTCGGGACCGCGCCGCTGCAGCGTTTCCGACATCTTGTTCAGCGTTTTAATCCGCTGAGCCATCACACAATTCATTTCTGTCCATCCTGATATTCCGCACATAAAAATACCTCCTTGGTTATGCCGCTCGATTGTTGATGTGCTGCCTTATGACTGTAATGAAGCAAATGATCACCGCGAATAATGCCGCGCCCGAAAGCACGCTGCCGTTGTAAAACGAAGCGTTCTCCGCGTTTGAAGTTGAGAAAACTTCGATCGGAACAGGGAACAGGCGCAGAAATACCTGTGTCAGCGCCGCGGTGATAAGCCCTTGTATAATTCTGAAAAGGAAAAATAACGCTTTGTTCACGGGAACGTTTTTCAAAGTAGAAAATATCTGAAAATGAACGCACAGCCCTCCAACCCCCGCGGCAAACGCGGTCAGAGCTATTGATTTGTCCGCTGTGTGAGTGACCGCTGTGCAAACTTCAAGCAGCACATAAGCCGACGTCAGCAAGCCGCTGTCGGGAATGATTTGCGACAGTATTCCTGTGAAAGAAGAGAAAAACAGCACGAATGCGCATATCATCGCCATGCTTTTTGCCGCCTCATATACAGACTCAACCAAAGCGTTTCCTCCTGAAGGCGGCTTTAAACATATTTCTCTTACAGAATTAAAGTTTGATTTTTTCAAAGGTAACAAACGAAGCGTTATCCCCAAAATAATAACGGACAGCGCTTGTGATACGAAAAGTATCGTCCCGATTTTCAGGTCGTTGTATAAGCCGCCTCCGACAAAGCTTATGAGGAATCCCGGACCCGCGCAAACCGCGAACTGCGCCGCGCGCTTGGCTTCGGTTTCACCGATAAGTCCTTGCTGTCGAAGCTGTGAGATACCGTTGGCTCCCACCGGATAGCCGCCGACTAAGCTTAGAAGCAGTACCGGTGCTGTTGCTCCGCTAAGCCCGAAAAGCGCTTTTGCGGGAGCTTTCAGATTTTTCCCGAGCGCCTGGCACAGTCCGCTTTTTACAAAAAGGGAGCACAGCGCCATAAACGGGAACAGCGACGGTACCAGCACATTAAGGCACATTTCAACACCGTTTTTCACACCCTGACGGCTGCCGTCGGAAAACACAAGCAGCGACGCCGCGGCAGTTGACACTGCAAGGGCTTTAGCAATCGCTTTCAGCCCGCGAGCGTTGATTTTTACAACCAAATGTATCACCGATAATAAATATGCCGCTGTGTGAATAATTATTATTGAGGTGAGGAAAATGGCAAAAGAAAAGCGTTTTGCGCCGCGGTTCGATATGGGAAACGCGCCGCTGACGGAGCTTGTCGGCAACCGTCAGGTGACTGTAGAGGGCTCCACGGGGATATTGCTGTATGAAAGCGAAAACATAAAGCTCAGCACCGGAAGGATGCTCGTTTCCTTTTACGGGCGCGGACTCAGGCTGCGCTGTATCTCCGAATCCTGCGTTGAAATAGAAGGATTTATTTCTAAAATAGAATTTTTGACCTGAGGTGGAAAAATGCTTTTAGGTATTCTCCGATTTATTAAGGGCTATGTCGTGTTTCGGGCTTACGGAAAGTCGCCCGAAAGGATAATGAATATCTGTGCTCAGCGCGGAGTGCGGCTTTGGAACGCCCGACCTGTTTCAGACGGCTTGCAGGCGTGCGCCTCGGTTAAGGAGTACAGACATATCCGACCGCTCGCGAAAAGAGCCGGCGTTGTTACAAAGATACGCAAAAAGCGTGGGTTCCCGTTTTTTGCCGCGAAGTATAAGGGCAGGATAGGGCTGCCCGCAGGCGCCGCCGCGGGGATCGTACTGCTTATCGTGCTGTCGCAGTTTCTCTGGACAATGAACATCACCGGGCTGAAAACCGTCAGCGAGGAAAGGCTGACAGCGCTGCTTAACGACAGCGGCGTAAGGATCGGAGCGTTCAAGCACGGCGTCGATACCTCTCAGGCGCGCAGGGATATTCTGTTGAAGGTGGATGAGATCGGCTGGCTGAGCGTCAATATCTGCGGCTGTCACGCCGATGTTGAGGTGAAGGAGAAGATCAAAAAGCCCGAGCTTGAGGAGGATTCAACCCCCTGTAACCTGAAGGCGAAAACCGACGGCGTTATCACCAAGGTCACTGCCGCCCGGGGAATGTCGCAGGTTAAGACCGGCAGCGGCGTAAAACAGGGCGATCTGCTTATAAGCGGGGTGGGCTTGACAAAGCAGAACACCGTGCGATATGTCAGGGCAAAGGGTGAAGTTATGGCGGATGTTATTTCTGATAAGGAATTAAAACTTGACAAGAAATATGATTATATTTCTTTATCGGAAAATAAATCGAGCAGGTATCAATTGAGCTTTCTGGGGCTTGATATGCCGTGCTCGCTGTCTTTCCGTATTTTTCCCGATTCCGTCTGCACTCAAAAAACGGATCATTTATCATCTAACGGAGTCGCGCTGCCGCTGGGTATCGTTACCGAAACATCGATCGAGCTGAAAAAAGAACAGGTGACTCCCGACTTGGGTCAGGCGAAAGCGGTCTTTAAAAAGGCGCTGCTTTTGTATGAGCTTTTTGAGAAAAACGACAGTTCCATAGTACAAAAGGACTGGAGCGTAAAGGAAAGCGGAGGGGAGTACCGATGCAGCGCTTCCTATGTTTTCAATGAGAATATTGCCGAAAGTGTTGATTTCAGCGTTGAGGAATAGTATAATTGATTCGGAATCCCGAATTCCGAATTATTCTGATGGGGTATGTTTATGAGGATCCTATGTATCGGCGATGTAGTGGGCAGTATCGGCTGCCGCTTTCTGCGCGAGAAGCTGCCCGCGCTCAAAAGGGTAAAGGGCGTTGATCTGGTGATATGCAACGGCGAGAACTCCGCCGACGGCAACGGTATCACACCCGCCTCCGCGCAGTTTCTTTTCAACAGCGGAGTGGACGCTATAACTCTCGGCAACCACACCTACCGCCGCAAGGAGGCTTTTGAGCTGCTGGACGAAAGCCCGTTTATCGCCCGTCCCGCGAATTTTCCCGACGGATTGGCTCCCGGGCACGGAGTTATTGAGCTCGATTTGGGCAGGTGTGTCGTCACCGTTGTCAATATTATGGGCAATTTGTTTCTTGAAAGCGGACTTGAATGCGCGTTTGATACCATTGACAGGATTTTAGATAACGCTTCGGGCAAAATAGTTATCGTCGATTTTCACGCCGAGGCTACAAGCGAAAAGCGCGCTATGGGATATTATCTCGACGGCAATGTCAGCGCAGTGTTCGGAACTCACACTCACGTTCAGACTTCCGACGCTCAGGTTCTCCCGAACGGCACCGGATATATCACCGATGTGGGAATGACCGGCACCGTTCACTCGGTTTTAGGCGTGAAAACGGACATAATAATCAATAAATTCAAGTCGAAAATGCCCGCCCGTTTTGACCTCGCCGACGGCGAGTGCAAGATGGAATGTGTGCTTTTTGACATAGATGACGCCACGGGAAAGTGCAAAAGTGCTGAAAGTATGCGCATTGAGTAGACATTTTTTTACCAAAAACCTATTGAAAATGCAATAAAAAAATTGTATAATTAAGGATGGCAATAATATAAACACCTTGAATATAAAGGATGTGCTGATTATGATCAACGGAGAGATTTTAAAGAATGCGATTATTTCCGGCGCTCACAACATAAGCGTGCAGAAAAATCACATCAACGACCTGAATATTTTCCCGGTTCCCGACGGCGACACCGGCACCAATATGTCGATGACCATTATGGCAGCGGCTAAGGCGCTGGAGGACTATGAGGGAACAAATGCCGGTGAGGTAGCTTCTATAGCCGCAAAGGCGATGCTCAGAGGAGCAAGAGGCAACTCCGGCGTTATCACTTCCATTTTGTTCAGAGGCTTTTCACAGGGTCTGAAGGATATGGAAGAGGTAAACGGAAAGAACATCGCGGCAGCGCTGGGTATCGGCGTTGACGCTGCTTACAAGGCTGTTGCCAAGCCCACCGAGGGTACTATCCTCACAGTTGCCAGAATGGCATATGAGGCGGGCGTTGAGGCGGCAAGAGAAAACACCGACGCGGTTTATGTCTGGCAGGCTATCGTAAACAAGGCTAACGACGCGCTTGCTATCACCCCGGAGCTTCTTCCCGTTTTGAAGAAGGCGGGCGTTGTTGACGCCGGCGGCAAGGGACTTTGCTCGATCTTTGAGGGTATGCTTTGCTTCATCAAGGACGGCGAGATCGTCGAGTATGAGGAATCCCAGGCGCTCACTATGGAAAGCTTCGACAGCGCAGCTGCCGAGTTTGACGACGACATCGAATATACCTACTGCACCGAGATCATCGTCGGCAGAGAGCCTGAATGTGAGCTTGAGCCGGACGATCTGCGCAGCTTTTTGCAGACTATCGGCGATTGCGTCGTTATGGTAAATGACGAAGAGATCATCAAGATCCACGTTCACACCGAGACCCCCAATGTGGTTCTCGAAAAGGGTCTGCTCTACGGACAGCTTCTCGCCGTAAAGGTCGAGAATATGAAGGAGCAGCATAAAAACGCCAAGAAGAACAACAAGAAGTCCAAGGGCAAAAAGAAGAAAGAGACCTTCGCGCCCGCAAAACCCGAGGAGCCCTTCGGCTTTGTCGCGGTCGCTGCAGGAGAAGGACTTAAGAATCTTTTCCACGATCTGGGCTGCGCCAATGTTGTTTCGGGCGGACAGAGCATGAACCCCAGCACCGACGATATTTTGGAGGCTGTTCTGGGAACTCCGGCAAAGACCGTTTTCGTGCTGCCTAACAATAAAAACATCATCCTCGCGGCGGAGCAGACCGTTCCGCTCGTGACCGACAGAAAGGTCGTTATCGTTCCCACCCGCACGATCCCTCAGGGAATGACCGCTCTGCTCAACTTTGATCCCGAGATCTCCGCTGAGAGCAACGCTCAGCTTATGATCGACGCCGCTCACGGCGTTGGCACAGGTCTTGTTACCTTTGCGGCGCGCAACAGCGAGTTCGGCGGCAGGAAGATCAAAGAGGGCGACATCATTGCCCTTGAGAACGGCAAGCTGACCATCACCGAGAAGAACGCTGTCAAGGCGCTTGTAAAGCTCGCTAAGGATATGGTCCATCGCGACACCGCGTTCATCACGCTGATCTACGGCGAAGATGTTGAGGAAGAAGACGCGAACAAAGCGTATGAGGAGCTTCGCGACAAGTTCGGCTCGCGCGCTGATATTTCGCTTGTAAAGGGCGACCAGCCTGTTTACTACTTCATTTTAAGTGTAGAATAACGAAAAGAAAATGGGCAGGGGCCAGCACCTGCCCTTATTTTATAAAGCGGAAAGTTGAAAGAATAAAAAACTGACAACCGACTACTGACTACTGACTACTGACTAAATGCCATCACTATTTAAAACTCCGATAACCGCTCTCAGCGGATACGGACCGAAACGAGCCGGGCAGTTTGAAAAGCTCGGGGTCAATTCGCTGGGCGAGCTTTTAAAGTTTTATCCGCGAGCCTATGAGGATTGGACGACCGTTGAAAAAATTAATAATCTTCGTGAGGGCGGCTCTTACTGCATCCGCGCCACTATAGGAGCGTATGTGCGCGACTCCTCTAACTGGGGCGGCACCATCATTTCCAAAACAAAGGTGTATGACGACACCGGCACGCTGAATCTTGTTTGGTTCAACAACCGATATATCAGCCAAATGCTTGTGTACGGCAAGGAATATTTCTTTTTTGGAAAATTAACTGTCGATAAATACGGCGCTCAGATGATTTCTCCGGCATTCGCCGACGTGACGAAGGGGGCTGTCATCCATCCGGTTTACCGCACGACCGCCGGGCTTTCGTCCAAGGTGATCTCAAACGCCGTGGAGCGTGCTCTCGAGCTTCTGCCCGAGGAGGTCCACGACCCGATACCCGAGCAGATCAGGCTGAAATACGGCTTGTGCGGCTTGAAGCAGGCGCTGCATGACATCCACTTTCCCAAGACGCGCCACGCGCTTGAGGAGGCGAGAAAACGCCTTGTCACGGAGGAGCTGCTGACGCTCAACCTCGGGATGCGCAGTCTGAAAGGGCACAGCCGGGGGATAAGCGGCGTAAAGATTCGCGAAGATCATTCGGATGAATTCGCGTCGCTGCTTCCGTTTGAGCTGACATATGCTCAAAAGCGGGCGATCGCGGACTGCGTCGGCGACGTTATCCGAAAGCCTTTCCCGATGAACCGCCTTATCCAGGGCGACGTCGGCTCCGGCAAGACCGCCGTTGCCGCTTCGCTTTGCTACACCGTCGCGAAAAACGGTTTTCAGGCGGCGTTTATGGCGCCTACGGAGATCCTTGCGCGCCAGCATTATGAAACCTTTTCAAAGCTATTGGAAAACACCTCGCTGCGCATAGCGCTGTTGACCGGCTCGCTTAAAGAGAGCGAGAAAAAGCAGGTTCGGCAGCAGCTTGCTGACGGTGAGATCGACCTTGTTATCGGCACTCACGCGCTGATAACCGATAAAACCGAGTTTTTTAACCTCGGACTCGCCGTTACCGACGAGCAGCACCGCTTCGGCGTTGCACAGCGCGCTAAGCTTTTGGGCAAGGGCGAAAACCCTCACCTTATGGTAATGAGCGCCACGCCGATCCCGCGCACGCTGGGGCTTATCATCTTCGGCGATCTGGATATTTCAGTTATCGACGAGCTGCCGCCTTCGCGCAAGCCGGTTAAGACGGTGCTTCGCAGTTCCGCCGACAGAAAGAATATTTATCGCTTCATCAAACAGGAGATAGCCGCCGGGCGTCAGGCGTATATCGTCTGTCCGCTAATCGAGGAGGGCGAGCTTGACGACGTCGCCTCCGCCGAGGAATACGCCGCAGAGCTAATGCTCCGCGATTTTTCCGATATTCCCGTCGCGGTCGTCCACGGCAAGACGAAGTCGGATGAAAAGGAGCGCGTCATGGCGGATTTCGCCGCCAACCGCTATCCGCTGCTGGTTGCCACGACCGTGATAGAAGTCGGCGTCGACGTGCCGAACGCCTCGGTCATGGTCATTGAAAATGCCGAGCGGTTCGGACTTTCGCAGCTTCATCAGCTTCGCGGAAGAGTCGGCAGGGGAGAGTTCCAGTCCTATTGCGTGCTCATCAGCGACGCAAAAAACGAGCTTACTACTAATCGACTTGAGATACTCTGTTCGACTAACGACGGCTTTAAGATCGCCGATGAGGATCTTAAAATGCGCGGACCGGGCGACTTTTTCGGCGAACGTCAGCACGGACTGCCTCAGATGTCAATAGCCGATTTTGCCGATACAAAAAATCTGGAGTTGTCGCAAAGGATCGCCGACGACATCCTGTTTATCTATAAAGACCTGCGCCACGACGAGCTGAGGCTGCTTAAAGCCGAGGTCGACCGTCTGTTTTCGCGCGGGGGACACAACACCCTGAATTAAAAGGAGATGACCTTTATGAAAAAAATCTCAATCAGAATCTTCAGCGTTATTATGACCCTGCTGGTGCTGTTCGGCATATCCGCCGTATCCGTCGGCGCGCTGTCTTTTCCGCTTCCGAGCGACCTGAAGGTAATGTCAAAATCTGTTTTGCTGGTGAGCATGGACACGGGGCAGACCGTTTATGAAAAAGAAGCGGACACAAAGATGTATCCCGCTTCCACCACGAAGATCATGACCTATATCGTCGCTTATGAGAACATCGACGACGTTGAAAACACGCGCATCAAGGTCAAGCAGTCGGTCATTGACGAGCTGCTCAACACCGGAAGCTCGATGGCGTATCTTTCCGACCATGTGGGCGAAAGTGTAAAGGTCATGGATCTGCTCTACAGCCTTATGGTGCCTTCGGGCAATGACGCGGCTATGGTGCTCGCCGACTATATCGGCAACGGAGATGTCCAGGTGTTTGTCGATAAGATGAACGAAAAGGCAAAGGAGCTTGGCTGTGAGAACACTCACTTTGCTAACCCCGACGGACTTCACGATAAGGATCACTACACCACAGCGCGCGATCTTGTCAAGATGACGAACTACGCGCTCAAGCTTCCGAACTTCAAGAAGATCTCCAACACCGTCAGCTACACCTGCGAGGGCGACGACACTCCGCTCAAGACCACAAACTTTTTGATCGACCCCAACACCGAATATTATTATATGTATGCCGAGGGAATCAAGACCGGCACCACCGACGAGGCAGGCAGATGTCTTGTTACCACCGGCTCGGCGGACGGACAGTCATATATGCTGATCCTTCTCGGCGCTCCGTACAAAGAGGGCGAACAGGAGGAGTACTACACATTTTCCGACGCGGCTTCGCTTTTCCGCTGGTGTTTGACTAGTCTTGAGCTGACAAACGTCAAGACCACCGAAACTCCGATTTGCGAAACGAACGTAAAATACGCGATGAACAAGAGCAAGGTGAATCTTGTTCCCGAAAAAAACCTCAACGTTATCCTGCCCACCGACAGAACACCTGAGAACATCGAGGTTGAAACCGATGTTCCGGAGGAGCTTGAGGCTCCGCTGAAAACCGATCAGGTCGTCGGCACGGCTACGGTTTACTACGTCGATACAAAAACCGGCGATAAGCAGGAGATCGCTACCGTGAATCTTCTGCCCTCGGAAAACATCGACCGCAGCGGCATCATGGCGTTTTGGGAGACGTTCCTTGAGATTTTGAAATCCTGGTGGTTTCTATTTGTTATCGGTATTATTCTTCTGGTGCTGATCATTTACTTCATCGCATCCAGGATCCACCGCGCACGCAAGAAAAAGAACCGCGATGTAAAGAGATACCGGAATTTTTAAGTCAGTTGCCGGTAGGCAGCAGTCAGTAGACAGTTAGAGTTTATGTATTAAAGGCTCCCGAAAGGGAGCTTTTTTTACCGGTGGCAGTTGCCTTAACTGTGTAGGGGCGCTTTTCTGCGAAAACGGCAACCCTTTTGTCGCTTCGCGACATTTCCCCTAGTAGGGGAATCACCGTGTGTGCGCCCTATCATAATGCAGACTTTTACAAGGGCGCACACACGGGTGCGCCTCTACGATGTATATCAAAAAACGCGCTATAATAAATCTGACAACAGACTACTGACTACTGCCAACTGAAACAAAAGATACAAAACTGTAAATAAATATCGCTTGTTTTATTTTTAATTCTATGATATAATTATTTTATGGAAAAATATATTATCCCATGAGGTGAAAAATATGAAATGTCCCTATTGCAGTTTTGAAGAAAGCAAGGTTATCGATTCGCGTTCGGCAGACGACGGTGAGCGTATACGCCGCCGCCGCGAGTGCTTGAAATGCGGCAAGCGTTTTACAACGCACGAAGTCATTGAGACCGTGCCGCTTATCGTCGTAAAGCGCGACAAGTCACGCGAGGTCTTTGACCGCAACAAGCTGACGGCGGGCATTTTGCGCGCGTGTGAAAAGCGCCCTGTTTCACTCCAGCAGATCGAGTCGATGGTAGACACTATCGAGGCGAAGATCCAAAGCTCGCTTGAGCGTGAGGTAACGACCACTCAGATCGGCGAGCTGGCTATGGAGGAGATCAAAAAGGTTGACGAGGTCTCCTATGTCCGCTTTGCCTCCGTTTACCGTCAGTTCAAGGACATCAACACCTTTATGGAAGAACTCAACAAGCTTCTTACCGAGAAGAAGTGATCCGGTATTTTTAAAAGTTGGAAGTTATCATATAAAAAAGGCTCCCGTTTGGGAGCCTTTATTGCGTTATCCTATAGCTTTTGAAATCAAACCAGGCTGCCGATTATCGCCTGAACGTTTGCGTCCTCAAGTGTGAGGTCAAAGGCGAAGCTAACGGTAACCTGATAGCCGTAGTCGCCGTTTGTTGTCCACAGGATCGCGATATCCGCGCCGATTGCGTCAACGGTGAAGCCTTGCCATGTGAAGTTGCCGATCTTCATATCTTCCAAATCTTTGGTGTTGTCGTAATATGATTTATCGGGCTGGACCATATTTACCTGATCGCCCGAGTAACGGGTCACAAACATACTCTGGCATTCTTCATATTCCCAAGCGTTTGTGGTTTCGTTATATGTGGGACCGTTGGCAAGCAGGATGTTGTTTGGGCTGATAGCGTCGGAATCCGCGCTTTCCTTCTGGGGAATGGCTTCCCAGCCGGCGGGGACATAAACCGAAAAATCGCCGACATTATATGTGGTGTCGGATGTGCTTTGCGGTTTGGTCGGTTCGGCTAAAGCTTCGGTCGCGGCTTCGGTGATTTCAACAGCCGAGCTTTCGGTGTTTGAACCTGTTTTCGATTCGGTCTTGCCGCTGTCGGACGAGCCCGAGCAAGCGGAAAGAGAAGTGATTGTAAGCGCCGCGAGCGCCAATGCGATTAATTTTTTCATGTTTAATTTCTCCTGATTATTTATCTATCCACCCGACATAGCCCTCGGTGTATTGGTCGTCGGTGATTGGTGTGTAGCGGTTCTGGTCGCCCATATCGTCTAAAAAGCCGCTGTAGGCGCGGTATATCTCGCCGCTGCTGTTGTCGTAAACTCGCTCGTATTCCTCAAGCATATCCGAACGCTTTTCCTGGATGATGGTGTCGGATTTGCTTCTTTCCTCAAACGCCTCCATTACCGGGTCGGGGTCGTTTACGGAAGAAGTGGGGGAAGAGGTCGACTGCGCGAGCGCCTGCCATTCCCGGATATAATAGTCGGTGTAACTAAACGACTGAGCGATAGTGGCAAGAACGGGATTCCATTTTACAAACTGTCCCTGCGGCGCCCACTCGGTGAAAGTGCAGTTGATCTCCCAGGTGCCGTAGTTCGCGCCTCTGATTATTACGTCGGGGGAATCCATAACGACTGCCGAGTAAATGCCTTCGCCCTCGACATTTTCATCCTTGAAGGTGGCGTAAAGCGACTTATAATCTTTGATTTGCGTATTCGGACGAGTCGCCTGAAGCGCTTCCTTGTTTGCAGGTACGCAGGAGTTCTGAACCGTGAAATACTCGGTCGAGCCTTTGTAGAGCGTTTCAAAATATTCCTGAACGGTTCCCTCCGACAGCGACATACTCATTCCCAGAGTCTGCTCCATGCTTGCATCCTTGGCGGCGTAGTTATGGTCGATATTGCAAAAGCCCACGGTGTTGTCGGGCTTTGTTGCCATCCATTGCAAACGGCTGGCGTTTCCGTCCCACTGAACGTTCCAGCCCTTTGGGATGGAAAGGGTGAAGTATTGATTTGAATACGACTCCCACTCCACGTTCACCCATTCGGCGGGTCTTACGCTTACCTCTTTGACGGGCGCTGCCGTGGAAGCTTCGGTTTTCGCTTCGGTTACTTCCGTTTCGGGCTCGGTTATCTCGGTTTCCGACTCGGTTGAAGCTTCGACCGTTGTGATGTCGATCTCGCTTTGCAGCTCGGTTTCGGACTGAGCTGCTTTTTTCATTGCGTCTTCGTCCGTCACGGTACATCCCGACACTGCGAGGACCGTTACGGCTGCCGCCGCTAACAATGAAAGTATTTTTTTCATAAACATTCCTCCGTAAAAAAATACTATTTAAAGCTTATGCTGTCAAGAAACTCTTCAAAAGCCGCCCACGATTCATCGGTGCGGGTTATTTCATACACTCCGCCGCCGTCGTTATAAACCGCGTAAACGTCGGACCCGTGCTGAGTGTAGTAGGCGTGTGATTTGGTTTCGCCGCTGTCGGCTTTCGGAATAGCGGTCGTGTATTCTGTTCCGTTGACGGTTTTTTTCTCGGTTTCGGGGACAGAGCTTTTGGTGTAGACCTCGGATAAGACGTCGTCGATCGTCCTGTTTCTAAAAATCTTTACCCTTATGCTGTACTCGAGACCGCTCGTATCATCGCCGTAGTTTGATGTTACGCTTTTTGTCATGATCTCGCCTTTGGGGTCCTCCTGCACGGCGATGGTATAGCCCAGCATAGAGTCGGAACTGTCATTTTTAAAAACGATGTCGTACATATCAAAATCGTTCATCGCGGTTTCCGTTTCGCCGGTGAAATGAACGCTCTTTAATAAGGCGTCATATTCCTCGTAAGACGGTGTGTCGGATGAGCCTGTGAAGTTTATTATGTAGGAGCAGCCGTCTTTTTCGGTATAAGCCGAGGCGTATCTTTCCGCCTTTGTGGTGTGGAAGGTGACGCCGTCCTGCTCGACCTTGTCTTTGTAATCGTCGGTGTTGATGAGGTCGTCAAGCTTTGTGCCTGCCATCACAATGACCTTCAAAACGCTTTCGTCGTCGAGAATGTAGATCATATCCTTTTCAATAACGCTGCCGCTCAGGGATTCGACTACGTTGCGGTTCGCGTTACTATAGCTTTTTGGGGGTGTGAACTCCATTCCCGCGACGGCATGGTCGTCAATGACCTTTACGCCCGTGTTTTTTTCGGACGCCTGAGTGGTCTCCTCGACCGTGCTTTCCTTTGACGACTGATCAGAGGAGGAGCCGCTTTGTTCCGAGCAGGCGGCAAGCGAAATGATCATCGCCGCGGATATGATAATTGCGAATAGTTTTTTCATATAAATACCCGTGTTATATAAATTTCTTAGCCTGAGCAACGGCAAGGCGGTCGCAGCGTTCGTTTTCGGGGTGACCGGCATGACCTTTTACCCAGATTATTTCCATTTGATGTATTTCGCACAGCTTTAGCAGCCGTTCCCATAAATCGGGATTGAGCGCGGGCTCTTTTTTGGTGCGCATCCAGCCCTGGGCCTGCCATTTCTTTGCCCAGCCCTTTGTAAGAGCGTTGCAGACGTATTGTGAATCGCTGTAAAGGGTCACCTCGCACGGTTCCTTGAGCGCCTCAAGCGCGCTGATGACGGCAGACAGCTCCATTCTGTTGTTGGTGGTCTCACGCTCGCCGCCGGAAAGCTCCTTTTCAACGCCGTTGTAGCGCAAGATAGCGCCCCAGCCTCCGGGACCGGGGTTGCCGCTGCAGGCACCGTCGGTGAAAATGTCAACGTGTTTCATATAATAATCCTTCCTTCAGTTGGACGTTTGTCGTACTATACTTCTATTTTGCCACAAATCGTTAATAATAACAAGAGGCAAAGTTCAAGTTTTTCAAATATTTTCCGCTGTCGGGTTTATAATTCTTTTATCTTATTGACACGAAGGGATGAATTGCGGTAAAATAAACTGAATATGTGTATACTGGGTCTGAGTATACGCTCAATTGATGAACGGAAAAACTAAAGAAATCGGAGGTATATTTGTGAGTACAAACAACAGGAAAAAGAACTTTAAGCTGAAACAAAGCTGGTACTCAAAAAACAACAATCAAAAACTCGGAAAGCAGACGGGCGGCGGCAGATCGGGAAAAAAGCCGTACGCTAACGGCTATGCGCCAAAGCCCGTAAAAAAGCCTCCCGTGAAAATATCTTTTTTGGGCGGTCTTAATGAAATAGGCAAAAACATAACGCTGATCGAGTGCAACAACGACATCGTCATTGTCGACTGCGGAATGGCGTTTCCCGACGGCGATATGCTTGGTGTTGATCTGGTCATCCCGGATTTTTCGTACATCGAGCAGAACGTGGATAAGGTGCGCGGCATCGTGCTGACCCATGGCCACGAGGATCACATCGGCGGTCTTCCGTTTTTGCTGTCGAAGATCAACGTGCCGCTGTACGGCACTCCGCTGACGCTGGGGCTGGTTGAGAACAAGCTGCGTGAGCACAGTCTTATCAACAAGGTGAAGCTCAACACCGTTAAGTCCGGCAGCTCGGTGAAGCTCGGATGTATGAGCATCAAGTTTATACACGTCAACCACTCGATCCCCGATTCCGTTGCCTTTGCCATAAAGACTCCGGGCGGAACGATCGTTCACACGGGCGACTTCAAAATCGACTGCACGCCTATCAGCGGCGATACTATCGACCTTTCAAGCTTTGCAAAGGTCGGCGACGAGGGCGTTTTGGCGCTCCTTGCCGAAAGCACCAACGCAAACCGCGCGGGTTATACGCCGACTGAGCATATGGTTTCACAGAGCCTGGACGAATTGTTCAGAAAGGCAGAGAAATACCGCATAATCATCGCGACCTTCGCCTCGAACGTGAACCGCGTTCAGCAGATCATAAACTGCGCCGCGAAGTACGGCAGAAAAGTCGCTTTTTCCGGCAGAAGTATGGTCAACTATATGGATGTCGCGAGAAAGCTCGGTTATCTCGATTTGCCGAATAACATTCTTATCGATATTGATATGCTCGGCAAATATCCGCCCGAACAGGTAGTTCTCGTCACCACGGGCAGCCAGGGCGAGCCGATGAGCGCTCTGTCCCGTATGGCGTATTCCGATCACAGAAAGGTCATGGTCGGCGAGGGCGACTTCATCATCATTTCCGCAAATCCAATCCCCGGCAACGAAAAGACCGTCGGCAACGTTGTTGACGAGCTGTTAAAGCGCGGCTGCAAGGTCATTTACGAGTCGATGTATGACGTTCATGTTTCGGGTCACGCCTGCCAGGAGGAGCTCAAGCTGATGCACCGTCTGGTTCGCCCGAAGTATTTCATCCCGGTTCACGGCGAGCAAAAGCACCTCAGAAAGCACGCCGAGCTTGCCGAATTTCTGGGAATGGAAAGAAAAAATATATTTATCGCCGACATCGGCAACACCGTTGAGATCTGCGATGACTATATGAAGCAGGTCGATTCCGTTCCGGCTGGCAAGGTGTTCGTCGACGGACTCGGCGTGGGAGACGTGGGATCGATCGTTCTCCGCGACAGAAAGCACCTGGGTCAGGACGGCCTTATCATCATCGTCGCTTCGCTCGACGTTTATGACGGTCATGTCATCAGCGGCCCCGACATCGTATCGCGCGGCTTTGTATATGTCCGCGAAAGCGAGGGTCTGCTCGACGAGGTCAGAAAGCTCGCGCTCTCCATTCTTGAGGAATGCGCGGAGGATAACGTTCACGAGTGGGGCATCATCAAAAACCGCTTGCGCGAGGAGATCGCCAAGCTGATTTCCCAGAAGACACGGCGCACGCCTATGATCCTTCCGATATTGCAGGAAGTTTAATTCAATTCGGAATGCGGAATTCGGAATTCGGAATTGATTTATATGTTTTATCTTTCAACATAATTAAGGTCATTTTATGAAAAGAAAACACTGGACGCTGACCCCGTGGTTTATCATTTTCGGGGCGGCAATGCTTGTTATGGCGGCGCTTATGTTCCGCTACGATACAACGCTGTTCATCATTGAACTCGTTGTTTCGGTCGCGGCGTTCACAGCTGTTTTTGTTGTGTCGCTTCGCTTCCGAAGCTATATCCGCTCATCTGTGCGCAGCACGGCGGAACGTATCGTTGGACTTAATGCCGACTATCTTGAAAAATATAAATATCCCGTTGCGGTTTCCGGAGAAAAGGGCGACATCATCTGGTGCAACGCCCGCTTCAGGAAGTCGATCTGCGGCGGAAGAAGTCCCGAGGGCGACAACATCAACGCCTATCTTCCGGGCTTTCACATCCGCGATATAACCGACAGCGAGGGCTGCGACATCGCCATCGACGGCAAGGAGTTCACGGTTTATGCCGTGTCAAACGACGGCGGCGCTGTGTGCCACTTTATCGACAACACCTACTACAAGGCTACCGCGAGGGAATACCACGCGAATATGCCCTGCGTTGCGCTTATCAGCTTTGATAACGCCGAGGACTTCTTTACCGATTCCGACGAGTCCTATTCAAACGTCGTTATTTCCGTTGAGGCTAATTTACAGGGCTGGGCGATCGATTACAACGCGCTTTATAAGCGGCTCGGAAACAACCGGTATATGATCGTGTTCCGTGACGCAGACGTTGAAAAGATGATCGCGCAGAAGTTCCCGATCCTCAAAAACGTGCGTTCTATCAGCTCGAACCGTCACTTTGCGACCGTTTCCGTAGGCTTGTGCCGCGGCTGCAAGATGGTGAGGGACAGCGAGATGAACGCCAGGAAGGCGCTTGAAATGGCGCTTGGCAGAGGCGGCGACCAGGTGGCTGTCATCAAGGACGGCAGCTATGAGTTTTTCGGAGGAACCGCCGCTGCTACCGAAAAGGTCAGCAAGGTTCGTATGCGCGTCATAGCCAACGCCATCAGCCGCGCGGTCAACGATTCCGACAAGGTCTACATCATGGGTCACCGCTTTTCCGACCTCGACTGTGTCGGCGCCGCTATCGGCTTGCAGTGCATTATGGATAAGGCGTTCAAGCGATACAGCAAGGTCGTTATCAACCGCGAGACATCAATGGCGAAGCAGCTTATTGATTATACCGACGAGCGCGTTGAGGGAAATATCTTCATCACTCCCGAGGAAGCGCTGCGCGGGCTCAGCTCGAAAACGCTTTTGATAATCGTTGACACCCACCTCAAAAACTCGCTTGAAAGCGCCGCGCTTTATGAAAAGTGCAAGCGCGTGGTGGTTATCGACCATCACCGCAGAGCCGTGAATTATATCAATAACGCTCTGGTGTTCTGTCATGAGCCGTCGGCTTCGTCGGCGTGCGAGATGTGCTGTGAGATAATCAGCTATCTCGACGACAAGTCGCTCGGATACATACAGGCGGACGCGCTGCTTTCGGGAATCATGCTCGACACCAAGAACTTTGTGCTCAAAACCGGCGTGCGAACCTTTGAGGCGGCGGCGTATCTGAGAAGAAAGGGCGCGAACACGCTCACGGTCAAGGAGATGTTCTCCGGCAGCATCGACACCTACCGCGAAAAGGTCGAGATCGTCTGCAACAGTCAGGTCTACAACGGCTGCGCTATCTCCGTTTCGGAGCGGCGTGACAGGGATATTCGCCTGGCTGCGGCTCAGGCGGCTGACGAAATGCTGACGATAACCGGAGTTGCGGCTTCGTTTGTGCTGTTCCATGACACAGATCACATCAATATCTCCGCCAGAAGCTACGGCAGGGTCAACGTTCAGGTTATCATGGAACATCTCGGAGGCGGAGGTCACCAGACAATGGCGGCGGCGCAGCTTTACAATACAAATTTACAGGATGCTTACAGGCAGCTCATCGCGGCGATCGACGCCGCGTTCAATGAGAGCGAGCCCGACGGGCAAACGAAAGGATAATCATTATGAAAGTAATCTTATTACAGGATGTAAAATCTCTGGGCAAAAGGGGAGAGCTTGTTGAAGCCTCCGACGGCTACGCCCGCAACTATCTGCTTCCCAGAAAGCTTGCTAAGGAAGCAAACGCCCAGGCTATGAACGAATATAAAAACGCCGAAAACTCCAAGCAGTATAAGATCGCAACCCAGAAGGCGCAGGCTGAGGGCTACAAAAAGCAGCTCGAGGGCAAGGTGTTCAAGATGACCGCGCGCGCAGGTCAGGGCGGCAAGCTCTTCGGCAGCATCACCTCTAAGCAGGTCGCCGAGGAGATCAAAAAGCAGTACAACATCGTCGTCGACAAGCGCAAGGTCGTGCTTGAGTGCGACATCAAGGAGTACGGCACATACAAGGCGGAGGTCAAGCTGTTTACGGGCATTTCCGCCAACATCGACATCCGGGTAAGCGAAGCTTAAAGTAATTCGGAATTCGGAATGCGGAATTCGGAATTCGGAATGCGGAATTCGGAATTCGGAATTGAAACTGACTACTGACAACTAAACTATGGCTGATATTAACTTTTCAAGCGGGTATAATCCAACCAATCTGCCTTACAGCGCCGAGGCTGAGCAGGCGGTGCTGGGCGCGATCATAATCGACAACACGGCTTTTGACAGCGTTCTCGATTATATCAAATCGTCCGACTACTTTTACGTCACGCTGCACAAGCTGATTTTTTCGGCTATGCAGGAGATGATGAACTTCGGCAAGGCTATTGATTTTATTACCCTGCTGGACAAACTAAAACAGAACAGTGCTTTTGAGGAAGCGACGGGAAAGACATATCTGGTTGACCTTGTCGACAACTGTCCCGCGCCGTCCAACGCCGCTGATTACGCGAAGATAGTCGCGGACAAATACAAGCTTCGCAAGCTTATCACCGCTTCCCGCGAGATAATCGACGACGCTACGGCTGCCGAGGACGACCCCTCCACTCTGCTCGATTCCGCCGAACAGCGGATATTCGACATTAGAAGCGACGGCGAAAAGGGCGGACTTGAACGCCTGAGCTCCGTGCTTTTGCAGACCTTTGAACGTCTGGATTCCCTTAACCGCGACGCCGACGAAAGCGTGCGCCCTGTTTCCACCGGCATCGGTGATCTTGACAGGGTAATTACGGGACTTAACCGCAGCGACCTCATCATCCTCGCGGCACGTCCCGGTATGGGCAAGACGAGCTTTGCTCTTAACATCGCGCGTAACGTCGCCTGCAAGAGCAAAAAGGCAGTGGCGTTCTTCTCGCTGGAAATGTCAAAGGAGCAGCTTGCGAGCCGCCTGCTGTCCTCCGAGGCTTTGGTCAGCGGCACAAAGCTGCGCACCGGCAAGCTTTCCGACGAGGAATGGCAGCGCATAGTGCCTGCCAGCGACGTGCTCAAAAACGCTAATTTGTATATCGACGACACTCCCGGAATTACGATCACCGAGATGAAGTCGCGCCTCAGAAGGCTTCGCGAGATCGACTTGGTCGTTGTGGACTATCTGCAGCTGATGAACAGCACCAGAAGGATCGAGAGCCGCGTCAACGAGATTTCCGAGATCACCCGAAGCATGAAGATAATGGCAAAGGAGCTCAACGTTCCGGTCATTACGCTTTCACAGCTTTCGCGTGCCTCGGAGCAGCGACCCGACCACCGTCCGCAGCTCAGCGACCTTCGTGACTCCGGCTCTATCGAGCAGGACGCCGACATCGTGCTGTTCCTCTATCGCGAGGGATATTACGCGAAGGATAAAGACGACAACGACGCGGCAGTCCAAAATGCGGACCTCAACTCGGGTGAATGTATCGTAGCAAAGAACCGTCACGGCGAAATGAGTACCGTCAAGCTGCACTGGCAGGGCGAGTTTATGCGCTTTACCGACGTTGAAAATCGCTACGGTGACTCAAATGCTTAACACGTTTGAGCAGACGGTATGCCGCTTTGATATGCTTCAGAACGGCGACAGCGTCATCGTCGCTCTTTCGGGCGGCGCTGATTCCGTTTCGCTGCTGCACTGTCTTATTTCTATAAAAGAAAAATACAATCTGAATATATATGCCGCTCACCTCAACCATATGCTCAGAGGGGAAGAGGCAGAGCGCGATGAGATGTTCTGTAAAATTCTTTGTGAGAATTATAACACAGAGCTGTTCGTTCGCAGGGTCGACATAGGTTCGCTTGCGAAGGAACAAAAAATCGGCGAGGAGCTTTGCGGCAGACAGCAGCGCTACGCGTTTTTTGAGGAGCTGTCCGAAAAGCTGGGCGCAAAGATCGCTACCGCTCACACTTCAAGCGATAACGCCGAAACCCTTCTGCTCCAGCTTTGCCGCGGGGCTTCAGTTTCGGGCGCGGCGGGGATACCGCCTGTCAGAGGGCGCTATATCAGACCGCTTATTGATTGTACGCGTGAGCAGATCGAGCGGTACTGCCGTGAAAACGACCTTGAATTTGTGACCGACAGCACGAATCTCAGCGATAAATACACTCGCAACAAGCTTCGTCACAATGTCATACCGGTTTTTAAGGAGCTTAATCCCCGGTTTGAGGAAGCTGTTTCACGCTATTGTGAAAGCTCGCGGAGAGTTGGCAGATATGTCGATTCTCAGGCAAAAGCGCTTATAAAAAGCGCCGGAACCGAGTTCGGCTATGACGCGGACGCTTTGCTTGATTCCGATGAAGCCGTACTTTATGAGGCTCTGGCTATCCTCTGCGAAAACGAAGCCGGGTTTTCTCCCGAAGCGCGCCATCTCGACCTTCTGATTCACGCGATAAAACACGGCGGCGCTGTCGATCTGGGAGAATTTACGGCTGTTTGCAAGCAGCGTTTGTTCAGGATTACGTCAAAAAATGACGATTTGAAAGACGTAAAAGATATGGTAATTCCGCTGACGGGCGAAATTTCTTTTGCCCATCGGGATAAGATAATAACGGCAGGTGTTAATAATTCCGATAAAGAATTAAACAACCTCGTATTCCGTTACAAAAAAGGCGGCGAGAGCTTTACTTTTTCCAAAAGAAAGCTGACAAAGCCGCTGAGAAAAGCCTTTAACGAGCTGAAGATCCCCGAAGAACGCCGCGGCGAGGTGCTTCTGCTGTGCCAAAACGACACCGTGCTGTGGTGCGAGGCGCTCGGCTGGTCGGCTCAGGGAGAAGAGCTGCAAAGGTCAGAAAAATTGTTCATCAGCGTCAAATGAAAGGTGCGCAATATGCATAAGGACGTGGAAAGTATTCTCATTTCAGAGGAGAAACTTGAAAATATTGTGAATTCGCTTGCAAAACAAATCGAAAAAGATTATAATGGCAAGGAGTTCATTATGGTCGGACTGCTCAAGGGCAGTATCGTTTTTATGGCGCAGCTGATGACAAAGATCGATCTTGACTTTGAAGTTGACTTTATGGTCGCATCCAGCTATGACGGGACCGAAAGCACCGGCAAGGTCAGAATCGACAAGGATATATCGATCCCGGTTAAGGACAGAGACGTCCTCATTGTTGAGGATATCGTCGATTCCGGCAGCACGCTGGAAACGGTCACCCGACATCTTTTGTCAGAAGGAGCGGCTTCCGTGAAGGTCTGCACGCTGTGCGACAAGCCCGCCCGCCGCAAGGTGAGCTTTACGCCGGATTACTGCGGCGCGGAGATACCCGATAAATTTATTGTGGGCTATGGACTTGACTATGATGAAAAATACCGCAACCTGCCTTACATAGGCGTTTTAAAGCGTTCGGTTTTTGAATAAACAACCGACTGAAAAGGAGTGATTCCCATGGAGAACAAAAAGAAAGTACGCAATTTGCTGCTTTACTTAGGTATCCCTATTTTGCTTATTGTTATCGCGGCGATCTTTTTGAGTACCCGCCAGAGCGATCCGCCCAAGACTTCTACATTGGTGCAGTATTTCGCCGACGGTAAGGTGGACAGCTATTCCATCAACTACGGCTCGGGCGCGATAGAAATGAAGCTCAAGGAGGGCGAAAAAGCCCTTTACGACAACGACGCCATCAATTCCGACAAAAAGGCGATCAACGCGGCGACTTCCTCAAAGGACGGTCAGGTCGTCATCAAGGGTCAGCTTGCCGACATCGAGCGTTTTATCGACGATATCCGCAAATACGACTCTACCAAAGACGTCACCTATAACCTTATCCGTGCCAGCGACAACTCGCTGCTGATCGACCTCATTCCCACGATAATCGTGGTGGTCATATTCATCGGCGCGTGGATATTCTTTATGCGCAGGATGGGCGGCGGAGGCCTCGGCGGACGCGAAATGAGCTTCGGCAAGGCAAAAATCAAAAATTCCAACGACGAAAAGCGCAAGACCACGTTTGACGACGTGGCGGGCGCTGATGAAGAAAAGGAAGAGCTCCAGGAGGTCGTTGAGTTCCTCAAGAGCCCCGATAAGTTCAACAAGCTCGGCGCGAGGATCCCCAAGGGCGTTCTGCTGGTGGGACCTCCCGGTACCGGTAAAACCCTACTTGCGCGCGCTGTCGCGGGTGAAGCGGGCGTTCCGTTCTTCTCGATCTCCGGTTCGGATTTCGTTGAGATGTTCGTCGGCGTGGGCGCGTCAAGAGTGCGCGACCTGTTCGATCAGGCTAAGAAAAACTCGCCCTGTATCATCTTTATAGACGAGATCGACGCTGTCGGCAGACAGAGGGGCGCAGGCCTCGGCGGCGGCAACGACGAGCGTGAGCAAACGCTCAACCAGCTGCTTGTTGAGATGGACGGCTTTGGCGTGAACGAGGGCGTTATCCTCATCGCCGCGACAAACCGTCCCGACGTGCTTGACCCGGCTCTGCTCCGTCCGGGACGCTTCGACCGTCAGGTCGTCGTCAGCTATCCCGACATCAACGGACGTGAGGCTATCCTCAAGGTGCACGCGCGCAAAAAGCCGCTTGCTCCCGACGTCAAGCTGAAAACCATCGCGAAAACCACCGCGGGCTTTACGGGCGCGGATCTGGAAAACCTTCTTAACGAGGCGGCGCTGCTTGCCGCGAGAGCCAACAAAAAGGCTATCACGATGAAGGAGATAGAGGAGGCGACCATCAAGGTCGTGGTCGGCGCCGAAAAGAAATCCAAGGTCATGAGCGAAAAGGAAAAGAAGCTGACCGCATATCACGAGGCGGGTCACGCGATCCTGTTCGACAAGCTCGAGACCCAGGATCCCGTTCACGAAATATCCATCATCCCGCGCGGAATGGCCGGCGGCTACACAATGCCGCTGCCCACCGAGGATAAGTCCTACAATTCCCGCAACGAGATGATCGAGAGCATCATCGTCAGCCTGGGCGGACGTGTTGCCGAGGCGCTTATCCTTGACGACATTTCCACAGGCGCGTCAAACGATATTGAAAAGGCGACAAAGACCGCTCGCGCCATGGTCACCAAATACGGTATGACCAAGGAGCTGGGCTGCATCAACTACGGCAGCGAGGACGGCAGCGTGTTCCTCGGCAGAGATTACGGCAGAATGCAGGATTACTCTGAAGCCACTGCCGCCAAGATCGACGAGCTCGTGCTCCGGATCGTAAACGGCGCTTACGAAAAAGCTGAGCTTATCCTCAGCGAGAACATCGACAAGCTCCACGAGATCGCCGCTTATCTCATCAAACACGAAAAGATGGGCGCCGAAGACTTTGAAAAGGTCATGAACGGCACCTATGTCGAACCGATCGAGATCGACGACGAGGATGAGGAAGAAGAGATTTAAATAACTCAAACGGCGTGCTCAGGCACGCCGTTTTTCAGTAGTCGGAAGTCGGTAGTCAGTTGTCAGTAGTCAGTATTCAGTAGTCAGTTGTAGTAAAAGCTTATTTCCGCAAATAACAGTTGAAAAATTCCATCAGCTATGATACAATATATTTGCAGATCACTGCAAATAATTATGATTGCATTTTATGAAAGGAACAGTGTTTATGAAAAAATTTACAGTTATCACATCATTTTTGCTGATCGTCATTATGACCGTTACCCTGGCAGCCTGCACCGTAACATCTTCCTCCGCGGGAATCCTCGGGAACTGGAAGTCCACGTTTGACATCGGAAAGATCGCTTCCGCAATGCCGATGGACAGTTCGGTGGAGTCCATGAAGGGTATGTACGAAAGTATAATGAAAGCATATGATGGCGTCAGCGTCGATATTAGGTTTGATCTTACAGAAGATAAAAAGGCAAAGATGTACTTTGACGAGGCTTCCGCGGAAAAGGTAAAATCCAAGATCAAGGAGAATTTAAAGGGTCTGCTTCCCGAATTATTCAAGTCCTTCGGAGTGGATGATTATAAATCAGCTTTGGAAGGAATGGGTCTTTCCGAGGATCAGTTCATCGACAACAACCTGAACAGTATCGATCTGAGCCAAAACTTTGAGGGCACCTATAAAGTCGACGGCAACAAGCTTTATCTGACACAAAGCGGAGAAGAAGAGAACACCGACAATTATTTTGTGTTTGAGCAAAACGGCAACGAGCTGAAAATCACCGACGCGCAGGGAAGCGGTACGGCAATGATCAGCAGCGAAATAAAGGATGCTCTTTTGCCGCTGGTTTTTACAAGATTATAAGTGTATGATTTAATGGGGCGTGCGTTTGCACGCCCTTTTATCTATCTTCCGGCATCTAGCTTCTATCATCTATCATATTCCAACTTATTATTCTTGCGCTTTTAAAATGTTTATGATAAAATGATTCTATACAAAAACTTAGAAACGGGTAATCATATGGCAAGCGATAAAATCATCGTCAGGGGAGCCAAGGAGCACAACCTGAAAAACATTAATGTTGAGATACCGCGCAATAAGCTGGTGGTCATTACGGGGCTTTCCGGCTCGGGTAAAAGCTCTCTCGCGTTCGATACTATCTACGCCGAGGGTCAGCGCCGCTATGTTGAAAGCCTTTCAAGCTACGCGCGTATGTTCCTCGGTCAGATGGACAAGCCGAATGTCGAGAGCATCGAGGGGCTTTCTCCGGCGATCTCGATCGACCAGAAAACCACCTCGAAAAACCCGCGTTCGACCGTCGGCACCGTCACGGAGATATACGATTATCTGCGCCTGCTCTACGCGAGAATAGGCGTGCCGCACTGCACAGTCTGCGGCAGAGAGATACGCCAGCAGACCGTTGACCAGATCGTTGACAAGGTGTTGAGTTACGAGGAAGGCTCTAAGATTCAGCTGTTAGCGCCCGTAGTACGCGGAAGGAAGGGCGAGCACCAAAAGGTGCTTGACAGCGCGCGGAAGTCGGGCTTTGTGCGAGTAAGAGTGGACGGCATCACATATGATCTGTCGGAGAATATTCCGATAGAGAAAAATAAAAAGCATAACATAGAGGTAGTTGTCGACCGTCTTGTGATCAAGAAGGATATTTCCTCGCGTCTTTCCGACAGTATCGAGACTGCTTCAAAGCTCAGCGGAGGGCTTGTTACGGTCAGCTTTTCAAACGGCGAGGACGTGACCTTTTCGCAAAAATACGCCTGTCCCGAGCACGGCGTCAGCATTGAGGATCTTTCGCCGAGGATGTTCTCGTTCAACAATCCGTTCGGAGCGTGCCCGAAGTGTACGGGTCTCGGCGTTTTTCTGAAGATCGACGAGGATAAGATAATTCCCGACCCGGAGAAGAGCATCCGCGAAAACGGCATAAAGGGCAGCGGCTGGGCTATGGAAGGAAGCCAGATCGCGGCTATGTATATGGAGGCTCTGGCACGGCGCTACCGTTTTTCGCTCGACGAGCCTATAAAGAATCTTTCCCGCGAAGCGCTTGACAAGGTGCTCTACGGCACCGGCGAGGAAAAGCTGAAAATCACCCGCCAGTCGGCATACGGCAGCGGTACCTACGAGCGGTCTTTCGAGGGGATCATCAATAACCTCGACCGCCGTTACAGGGAGTCGAACTCCAACTGGATAAAGGACGAGATACGCGCGTATATGTCCGAGATACCCTGCGACGAGTGCAGGGGAGAGAGGCTTTCAAGGGAAAGCCTCGCCGTTACAGTCGGCGGGATGAATATTTCCGATTTCTGCAAAATGCCTGTTGTTGACGCGCTTGAATTCATAAGCGAGCTGAAGCTAAGTGAAAAGGATTCTATTATCGGCGCGGAGATATTAAAGGAGATCACCGAGCGGCTCAACTTCTTAAAGAGCGTCGGGCTCGGATACCTTACGCTTTCGCGTTCGTCGGGAACGCTGTCCGGCGGTGAAAGTCAGCGCATCCGCCTTGCAACTCAGATCGGCAGCTCGCTGATGGGCGTGCTATACATCCTCGACGAACCGAGCATCGGGCTTCATCAGCGCGATAACGAGATGCTTCTTAACACCCTCAAACGCCTGCGCGACCTGGGCAACACGGTCATTGTCGTCGAGCATGACGAGGAGACGATGTACGCCGCCGACTCTATCGTAGACGTCGGTCCCGGCGCGGGAATACACGGCGGAGAGATCGTCTGCACGGGCGATGTCAACGCGATAAAAGCGTGTGAAAAATCCGTTACTGGTCAGTATCTCAGCGGCAAAAAGAGCGTTCCGGTTCCCGAAAAACGAAGGAGCGGCAACGGAAAGTATCTGGAGATACGCGGCGCGGCTCAGAATAATCTGAAAAATATCAACGTAAAAATTCCGCTCGGCGAGTTTGTCTGCGTTACGGGCGTTTCGGGTTCGGGCAAAAGCTCGCTTATTAACGAGATATTGTACAAATCTCTCGCGCGTGAGCTCAACCGCGCCAAGACCACTCCGGGCAAGCATAAGGAAATAGTCGGAGTTGATAACCTCGACAAGGTCATTGAGATCGATCAAAGCCCGATCGGCAGGACTCCGCGCTCGAATCCCGCGACATATACGGGTGTTTTCAACGATATTCGCGCGCTTTACGCCGAAACCCAGGACGCCAAAATGCGCGGTTACAGCCAGGGACGCTTCTCCTTCAACGTCAGGGGCGGCAGGTGCGAGGCGTGCCAGGGCGACGGCATAATAAAGATAGAAATGCACTTTCTCTCGGACGTTTATGTGCCTTGCGAGGTCTGCAAGGGCAAGCGCTACAACCGTGAAACGCTCGAGGTAAAATACAAGGGAAAATCCATCAGCGATGTTCTGGAGATGAGCGTTGAGGAAGGAATGAACTTCTTCTCGAACATCCCGAAGATATACCGCAAGCTAAAAACATTGTTTGACGTCGGGCTTGGATATATCAAGCTCGGTCAGCCCGCGACAACTCTTTCGGGCGGCGAGGCTCAGCGCGTTAAGCTTGCAACGGAGCTGTCGAAGCGCAGCACCGGCAGGACGATATATATTCTCGATGAGCCAACAACCGGTTTGCATTTTGCCGATGTTCACCGCCTTGTCGATGTGCTTCAGCTGCTTGTTGAGGGCGGCAACACCGTGGTCGTCATCGAGCACAATCTGGAGCTTATAAAAACAGCCGATCACATCATCGACCTCGGTCCCGAGGGCGGCGATATGGGAGGCAAGATAATCGCTCAGGGTACCCCCGAGCAGGTGGCGAAGAACAAGAATTCGTTTACGGGGAAGTATCTTTTGCCGATACTCGGAAGTAAGAAATGAGTCAGCAGGCAGTTGTCAGTAGTCAGTTGTCAGTTGCAAGTTATAAGTAATAAGTAATAAGTAGAGGCAATCCTTGCGGTTGCCCGTCCCAAGCGCTTTGCGATTGGGAATGACAGGGGCAAGCCCTGTCACTACAATGTTTTATCAGAGTTCGCAGTATTTTAAATTTGGTCGGGAGATATACGATTCTGTTAGATATTTGTGTCTGCCCGACCGACACTGTTAATTATTAATTATAAATTATTAATCAATAAACAGCCGCTGTTTGTCTTGCGTTTGCAAGGTGAACAGCGGCGGTTTGCATTTTATTATATTATTCCGTTTCTTCCTCGGCGGGAAGCTCGGTGACGGCTTCTTCGGGCAGTTCTGCCGGGGTTTGCACTGCTTTGAGCTTGCGCTGAATCTGTCTGGTGCGAACGCCCACAAGCGTATCCAGATCTTTATTAGCCATATCAAGCTTTTTCTGGGTGCTCTCAAGAACTTTTGCAAAGTTGTCGAATTCTTTTTTGACTCCGCCGAGTACCTTCCATACTTCCGCGCTGCGCTTCTGAACTGCAAGAGTTTTGAAGCCCATCTGTATCGAGTTGAGCAGCGCCGCCATAGTGCTGGGACCGGCGATATTTACGCGGTAGTCGCGCTGTAAGACCTCGACCATCCCGCGGTTGACCACCTCGCTGTAAAGTCCTTCAAACGGCAGGAACATAATTGCGAACTCGGTGGTGTTGGGCGGGTCGATGTACTTCGTGCTGATGTCCTTCGCTTCGGCTTTTATCGTATTGATGAGCGTCTTTGCGCACAGATCGATCTGTGCCTTGTCGCCGTTTTCCATGGCTTCTCGGAGAGCGGAGTAGGTGTCTCCGGGGAACTTCGAGTCGATCGGCAGCCAGATAAAGCCGTCGTCCTTTGCGGGAAGCTTCACGGCGAACTCGACGACATTCTTCGATCCCTTCTTTGTGGCGACGTTCTCGGCGTATTGCTCGGGGGAAAGAATCTCCGAGAGGATGCTTCCTAGCTGAATCTCGCCGAGGATGCCGCGGGTCTTGACGTTGGAGAGGACTTTCTTTAAATCGCCTACGCCGGTAGCAAGGTTCTGCATTTCGCCCAAGCCCTTGTAAACCTGCTCGAGCCGCTCGCTTACAAGCGAAAAGCTCTTGTTCATCTTGTCTTCAAGCGATTTTTCCAAGCGTTCGTCAACGGTCTTGCGCATTTCCTCAAGCTGGCGGTTGTTGTCCTTCTGCATAGCGTCAAGCCGTTTTTCGGTCATTTCGCGGTTTTCGCTTAGCTGCTTGTCGACCGACTGACGGATGTTCTCGAGCTTTTGCTCGTTCTGCATCGAGAAGGTTTTCATCCGCTCCTCAAGACTGTTCATCTGCTCGTATTGATTGTGAGCGAAGCTGCGCTGGTTTTCAAGCAGCATATCGCCCATATTTTTCACCGAGGTCTGGGTCTGGGCGCCGAGCTCCTGGCGAAGAGCGCTTTGCTGCGAGTTTATTTCATCCCTCACGGCAGCAACGATTTCGTCTTTATTGTTGTTTTTGTTCTTTGAAAGAACAATAATCAGCGTTACGACAGCCACTATCAGTGTGACCGCGCACACGGCGATAAGTACATATTCCATAGATTTCACTCCTTGCGTATATGATAACACAAGAAGCTTTGAAATGTCAACGAGCCGGTGTCCTATAAACGGGACAGTAATTGAGTTATAACTCAGTTGTCAGCAGGCAGTTGTCAAAAGATTGTTTCGATCACCTTGCTGCAGCATTCGGGGGAGTACAGAAAGCGGTCGATGTGATGTCCGCTGTAAAAATACACGGGCGGTTTTATTCTGCGCGGGCTGTCAAAGGTGTCTATTATGATAAGCTTTATCTTCATCTTTTCGGGGATGATGCTTTTGATGAAAACGCTCGCCTGCTGACCTGCCTGAACGCCTTCGCGGCTTTCGGCAAGTCCGGCGAGATTCGGGGAAAGTTCCACGAAAGCACCGTAGTTTTCCACGCTGCGGACGGTCCCCGAGACGGTTTCTCCTGCGCAGAACATTGCGGCGTTTTCCTCCCATGTCCCGAGAAGCTCCTTGTGGCTGAGACTAATCCTGCCGTTTTCGACCGATCTCACGACCGCCTTTATGTCCATTCCGACGGCAAACCTCTCCTTAGGGTGCTCGATCCGCGAAACAGAGATCATATCTATCGGAAGCAAAGCAGCTATGCCGCAGCCTATGTCGGCAAACGCTCCGAAGTTTTCGAGATGGGTGACGCGTGCGCTTATTATATCGCCTTTTTCAAGGCGTGAAACGTAGTTTTCAAGGCACATTTTCTGAGCCTGTGCGCGTGAAAGGATCGCGACGCTTTCTCCGTTTTCGTTAATTTCTATGCGCTGTACCGTGAAGCAGACGGGGCGGTTCACGCGCGAGATCACGGCGATGTCGCGCACGCTGCCATCGCGTATGCCTAAAGCGCCCTCCTCACGCGGGATGATGCCGCGCATACAGCCTAGCTCGACGCAAAGATTATGTGACTTGTCGCAAAGACTTGCCCGTGCTTCAAGGATGGTCTTGTCACGCACGGCGTCATAAAGACGGCTCTCGCTGTTGATCGCCGCCTGGTTTTCGCGGGTGAATATCCGCTTTCCTTCCGGAACATATTCTGACATTTTATGACCTCCGATATATTTCGCTTTCGGGAAAGTTTATGAAACAGAATAGAAAAATATTCTATTTCAATTCGTAATTCGGAATTCGTAATGCGGAATTTCGGTCGGGCAGACAGAATTGTTTAGCAGAATAGTTTTGATCCCGACCGTAGTAGTATAAATATGGTCGGGAGTTTAGCGTTGTGCAAAAATAAAGCTATCTTCACGACTGACACTATGCACTATTCACTTTGCGCTATTCACTTTGCACTTTGCACTATCATTCTGCTTCTCTTGCAATTTTGCACAAAATATGTTATAATAACCGTGTGTGTTTTAGATGTGTGTTTGAATACTATCCGAAAGGAACAATCACTATGAAAAAAAATCGAAAAGCACTGCTCGCGTTTTTAAGCGTGACGCTCGGCGCCGCTATGACGTTCGGTGCTGCCGGCTGCGGCGGTTCGGAGAGCTCCTCCGACGCTCGGAACAGCTCGGCGACCGTTGAGGTGACTCAGGCTCACGACGGACTTGAGGCGCTGGGGATCGACCCTGCCGCTGTTGACGTCCAGCCCGACGTGCTTCACGACGAAAACAACACCGTCGGTTTTCAGCTTGATATGCCCGCGGAAGGCGACACCATAGCCGTTATCCACACCGGTATGGGGGACATCACTCTCAGGTTTTTCCCCGACCAGGCTCCCAAGACGGTGACGAATTTCATCAACCTCGCCAAGAGCAAAAGCTACGACAACACCTCGTTCCACTTGGTTTTTGCCGACTCTTATATCCGCGGCGGCCATTGCGGAAGCGATGAGGACAGTCCCAACGGAGTCAGCTCCTACGGCGGTATGTTTGAGGATGAGTTCTGCGATTCGCTGTGCAATATCCGCGGAGCGGTGGCTATGGCGAACAGCTCAAAGGATTCAAACGGAAGCCAGTTCCTTATAAACCAGACCTCCGCCGAGACTTTCAGGAAAAACGGCGGCTGGGGCTATTATGAGGAAACCTGGAAAAACATCAAAGACCAGCTTGAAAACTACAAGGATTCAAACCTCCTTCAGGGGTTCATCGATGAGAACGGCGACAAATTCATCAACACCGACATCGTGCCCGATAAAGTCAGGACGTTTTATGAATCAAACGGCGGCAATCCTAACTTTGACGGCGCCTACAACGCTGCCGACCGAGGCAACACCGTTTTTGCTCAGGTGATAAAGGGTATGGACGTCGTTGATAAGATTTCCGCTGTCAAGACCGACAATAAGAATGTTCCTAAGGAAAGAGTTTCAATCAAATCGGTTGAGATAACGACATATAAACCATAATTATATTTCCCGGAGGGAATTATGAACGAAACGCCGATAGTCGCGGTAATGTACGACTTTGACCGCACGCTTTGCACCAAGGATATGCAGGACTACAGCTTTATCCCGAGCCTCGGGATGACCGAAAGCGAGTTCTGGCAGGTCACGAATGAAATGTGGCAGCGCGAGCATATGGACTCGGTGCTTGCCTATATGTACTCGATGGTAAAGATCTCCAAGGACAAGGGGATCCCGCTTCTGCGCGAAAAGCTTGTTGAAACGGGACGCAACGTCGAGCTGTTCAGGGGCGTTATCGATTGGTTCGACCGGATCACCGCCTTCGGACGCGACAACGGCGTTGAGGTCGAGCACTATGTCATTTCCTCGGGAATGAAGGAGATCATCGAGGGAACTCCTATCAGCCGCTGCTTCAAAAGCATTTTTGCCTGCGAATTCCTATACGGCGAGGACGGCGGAGCGGTGTGGCCCAAGACCGACGTAAACTACACAAACAAGACGCAATTCGTTTACCGCATAAACAAGGGCGTGCTCGACATCGCCAACGACCTTGACCTGAACCGTTCAATGCCCGAGGACAGCAAACGCGTGCCGTTTACGAATATGATCTACATAGGCGACGGACTTTCAGACGTGCCCTGTATGAAGATGATGAAAGCGTATGGGGGATATTCCATCGCGGTTTATCAGAAGCGCGACGGAAAGGTCGAGGAGCTTTTGATAAAAGACAGGGTGGATTTCATCTATCCCGCAGACTACAGCGAAAACACGGGACTGGACAAAACAGTGAAAAATATCATCCGCAAAATAGCTGTTTGTGATGTGCTGGAAAGTGAAAACGCGGCACAGCTGAAGCAGCTAAGAAGCTAGAAGATAGAAGCTAGTTTATTGTTTGCCTAACGTTTGGTTTGTAACATCTAGCATCTAGCATCTAACGAAAGGAGATTATTATGAAAAAGAAACTATTGAGCCTTATACTCGTTGCGGCGCTGCTTGTCACGATGCTGTCGCTTGGCGCGGTGAGCACCTCGGCGAGCACGGGCACTCTGGGCGTTTACACTCCCGGGGAAAACGTCATTACCCAGCGCCTGTATATCGCGATGCCGGCTTGCTGGATGAACGACGAGACCGCTCAAAACGATAACTGCGCCGG
>CACXGW010000076.1 GCA_902767325.1 uncultured Ruminococcus sp. | reverse complement strand
GGGGGGATCACCGTTATTGTAATATGAAGTTGCCTGTACAAACGAAGGCTTTCTTTTTTTGCTGCTTTGTGTGCGTCTTATTCCCAAAATCCGTGTTGAATAATGCCGCATTTGCTTGACTTATTACCAAAGATATAATACAATTATAATGTATGTGATTTCGTATGAAAAATAACAAGGAGATGAGAGAGTGGTATTTTCAAGCTTGGTATTTCTCTTTGCTTATCTGCCGCTGACGCTGGTGATCTACTACATCACCCCGCGCAAGTGGCGCAACCTGTTTCTCTTTTTCATCAACCTGCTGTTCTACGGCTGGGGCGAGCCGAGGCTCGTGCTGCTGATGGTGTTCAACGTGGCGTTCAACTATGTCGGCGGCTGGCTGGTGGACAAGTACCGTCAGGATGTCAAAAAGAAAAAGCTGTTTTTGATACTCACCATCATTTTGGATATAGGCATTCTCGCGGTGTTCAAATACACCGGAATGCTGACGGAAACGCTTAATCACCTTCCGTTCCTCGATATTCCCGACCTGCACATCAGTCTGCCGATCGGAATCAGCTTCTATACCTTCCAGACGATGAGCTACGTCATCGACGTCTACCGCGACGACGCGCCCGTGTCGAAGAACTTCATCAACTTCGGCACATACCTTGCGCTGTTCCCGCAGCTCATCGCGGGTCCTATCGTGCGCTACCGCGACGTTGCCGAGCAGATGATCCACCGCCGCGAAACTCTGGCTATGTTCACAAAGGGCGCAAAGCTTTTCTGCGTCGGTCTTGCCAAAAAGGTGCTCATCGCGAATCAGATGGGCGCGCTGACCTCGGCGGTCATCGCAACTCAGGACAACGGTATTTTGGGAACGTGGGTCGGCATTATCGGCTACACCTTCCAGATCTATTTCGACTTTTCCGGATATTCCGATATGGCGTGCGGACTCGGCAATATGCTGGGCTTTGAGTTTTTGAAAAACTTCAACTATCCGTACATTTCAAAATCTATCACCGACTTCTGGCGCCGCTGGCACATCTCGCTGTCGACGTGGTTCAAGGAGTATGTTTATATCCCGCTCGGCGGTAACCGCAAGGGCGTTCCGCGTCAGATAATCAATTTGCTTATCGTGTGGGGTCTGACGGGCTTGTGGCACGGCGCGGCGTACAACTTCATCTTCTGGGGCTTGTACTACGGAATTTTGCTGATCCTGGAAAAATTCGTGCTCAAGCGTTTTCTCGATAAGCTCCCCTCGGTTTTGCAGCACATTTACACGCTGTTCATAGTGCTCATCGGCTGGGGACTGTTCTACTTTACCGACACCGCGCAGCTCTTTGAGTTCCTCGGCAACCTGTTCAACTTCGGCAGGGGACTCGGCTCGCAGGAAACCATCAACACGATAATCAGCTATCTGCCGATGCTCGTTGTGGCGGGCGTGGCGAGCACTCCGCTGGCGGGCAAGCTCTACGCAAAAGTGGCAAACACACGCTATATCTGGATAGCGGAGACCCTGTTCTGCGCCGCGGTACTCTTCATCAGCACCGCCAGCCTTGTAAGTC
Organism: uncultured Ruminococcus sp.; assembly: GCA_902767325.1. Taxonomy (GTDB): domain Bacteria; phylum Bacillota; class Clostridia; order Oscillospirales; family Acutalibacteraceae; genus Ruminococcoides. The sequence continues at coordinate 5,020 of CACXGW010000076.1, read as the reverse complement.
AGAGCTACAATCCGTTCCTATACTTCAGATTTTAATGACAGCTTGCTGTCAATTCATGCGCTAAAGCGCAATTCATTACGAAGTAAATTAATGAAACGTAGTTTCAATTCATTTCTGCTCCGATCTGTTTTTCCGGAGAGGGTATCTCGTTTCAAACAAGCATTAGGGATGAATTGCCCTTCGGGCATGAATCGGCTACGCCGTGAAGAGTCGTAAACGACATGAATAGATTGGCTTTGCCAATCATTAATACAGGTGAAAACATGAAACATTATGCCGATGATCAAAACCGCAAAAGCGAGCCGCGGCACGGCGAAAAGCCCGGCGGCAAGCGCTATGCGGAAACTGAAAAGCAGCCGCGATATATTAAAAACGACCGCTTTGAAAAGAAAGAGGTGCCGCTGCGAGTAAAGCAGCCGAAGCCTCAGTCCGACGACGGCAAAACAAAAGTATATCCGATGAAAAAGTCCGACGTAGCCAAGCTTTCGCAGCAGCCGAAGGTCAGGCGCGCACGCACCGAATGTCCCGCGACGCCCACGGCTCCCAAGCCGCAGATGAAGGCGGGCTATCTCCCCGCGTTTTTGTTCGGCGGGTTCATCCTGGCGATGGCGGTCTGGTTCATTTTCTCTCCGAAGGCGGCATACAGCGCGTCCGAAAAGCGCGTCCTCGCCGATTTTCCGAACACCTCTGCCGAAAACGTTTTCAGCGGACAGTTCGGCAAGGAGTTTGAAACGTATTTTGCCGACCATTTCCCGGCGCGCAACCTGTGGGTCGGAGTGAACTCCTACACAACTTTGTTCGAGGGCAACAACGGCGCCTCGGGAGTGTATAATTGCAGCGACGGCTATCTTATAAACAAGCCTATCCCCAAGGACAACCAGCTCGACAAAAACCTCGACATTCTCGCCGAGTTCAAGGAGATCGTCGGCGACGTTCCCGTTAACGCGATGTTCGTGCCGTCTACGGGATATATCGCTCAGGACAAGCTTCCGCTCGTTCACGACGACTATAACGACGACACCTACTTCAACAGAGCCGCCAAAAAGCTCAAGACAGCCGGCATCGGGTTTATTGACCTGCGCACGGACTTCCAAAAAGCCTATAAAAACAACACGCAGCTCTACTACCGCACCGACCATCACTGGACCACCGAGGGCGCTTACACAGCGTATTACGCGCTTTGCGAAAAGCTCGGTCTGTCCGCGGTTTCCAAAAGCGCGTTCAATATTGAAAAATACGACGGTTTCTACGGCACCACCTACTCCACAAGCGGCTTCTGGCTGACACCGCCCGACACCGTGGAGGTCTGGAACAACCCCAAAAACACCGAGGATAAGATCTCGGTGACGATTGCCGAGAGCAACCGCACCATCGAGAGCAATTCGATGTTCTTCTACGAGCACGACAAAGAAGACGACAAATATCCTATTTTCATCGACGGCAACCACGCCCTGACCGAGATCACCAACAAAAACGCCAAGGGCGGAACGATCGTTGTGGTCAAGGACAGCTTCAGCCACTGCTTCGCACCGTTCCTCGCCGAGAATTACAGCAAGGTCATTTTGGTCGATATGCGCTACTACAGCCAGGAGGTCTCGCAGATCGTCAAGGTGGAAAAGCCCGAGCAGGTTTTGGTGCTCTACGGTATGGACAATTTCGCGACCGACACCGACATCGTAAATCTTTGGTGATAAATTAAAAATCTTTCAGGCAGGAGGGTCGAAATGCCGAAAAAGCACGCGTTTTTGATTATGGCGCACGGTCACATTTCCATATTGAAAAAGCTTTTGACGATGCTAGACGACCCGCGCAACGACATTTTCCTGCACATCGACCGGCATTACCGCGACTTTGATTTTGAATCGTGCAGAAAGCTCGTCACAAAAGCGGAGCTTATCTTCACGCCCCGCCTAAAGGTGTTTTGGGGAGATTCCTCCGGGATCGACTGCGAGCTGCTTTTGCTTGGGGAATGTCTGAAAAAAGGCGATTACGCGTTCGTCCATCTGATCTCCGGCGTCGATCTGCCGATCAAAACTCAGGATGAGATACACGCGTTTTTCGACAGCCGTCCCCACACGCAGTTCATCCAGGTGGGAAACGTCGAAAAGCATATGGACAGGCTTACAAAATACCATTTCTTTATGCGGCTCAGACGGGTGCCGATGAGGCTTCGCGCCGCAGCCGACGCTGTTTTGAACTTCCTTATCGGGCTTACGCGCGGCACGCTGCATTTAAACCGCCTGAAAAAGCAAAAGGATATGAAGGTCGTCAAGACCGCGAATTGGTTTTCGCTTACGGGCGACTGCGCCGGATTTGTTTATTCCAAGCGCGATTTCATAAAAAAGCTGACGCGCTACACTGTTTGCGCCGACGAGATGTTTCTCGGCACTGTGCTTTACGACTCGCCCTACTGGGACGAGGTGTATTGCAAGGAGGTCTCGTGGGATGGTCATATGCGCTACATCGACCGCATACGCAACGTAGGCTCCTCGCCCCACACCTTTACAATGGACGACAAAGAGCAGATCGACTCGTCAAAAATGCTGTTTGCGAGGAAGTTCGACGAAAATGTCGACAACGATATAATAGAATATGTTTTCAGCCGGTACCGCGGCTGATTTGGAGGTAATATAATGGAGTACAAGTTTTCAGACAGAGTTTCAAATTTAAAGCCCAGCGCTATCCGCGAGATTTTCAAATACGCCGCCGACCCGACGGTCGTGTCCCTTTCGGCGGGCAATCCTTCTCCCGACGCTTTTCCGGCAAAGGAGATCGAGGAGATCTCCGCGCGGCTTCTCAGCGAGAATCCCATAGCTGTTTTGCAGTACAGCGTGACCGAGGGCTACACGCCTCTCAGACAGCATATGGCTGAATATATGCGCCGCGAGCACAACACCGGCAGCGACAGCGACGACATCCTAATCACCACCGGCGCTCAGCAGATAATGGATCTGTGCACCAAGGCGCTCGTCAACGAGGGCGATTCCGTCATCTGCGAGGCTCCGTCGTTTATCGGTTCGCTCAACACCTTCCGCGCCTACAACGCGAAGCTCGTCGGAGTCACCGTCGAGCCTGACGGTATGAGCATTGAGGAGCTTGAGCAGAAGCTCAAGGACACGCCCAACGCGAAGTTCATCTACACCATCCCGAATTTCCAGAATCCCTCGGGCGTTACCATGAGCCTCGAAAAGCGCAAAAAGGTCTACGAGCTCGCGAAGAAGTACGGGGTGCTGATTTTAGAGGACAATCCCTACGGCGACCTGCGCTACAGCGGCGAAAGCCTGCCCAACATCAAGAGCTTCGACACCGACGGCATCGTTATCTACGCCGGCTCGTTTTCAAAGGTCATCTCCCCGGGCATCCGCGTGGCTTACACCATCGCTCCCAAGGAGATCTTCCAGAAGCTCGTCGTGTGCAAGCAGGGCAGCGACGTCCACACCAACATCTGGTCGCAGATGATCTGCGATGAGTTCATCACAAAATACGATTTCAACGCGCACCTGCAAAAGCTGCGCGAAATATACACAAAGAAGGCGCAGTTCTGTATGGATCTGCTCGACCGCTACTGCGCTCCCGCCATCACCTATAACAAGATCGACGGCGGTCTGTTTATCTGGTGCGATCTGCCGAAGGACGTAGATATGCCCGCCTTCTGCAAAAACGCGGTGCTCAACAAGGTCTGTGTCGTTCCCGGAAACGCCTTCCTCACCGATGAAAGCGAGGAGTGCCACAGCTTCAGGATCAACTTCTCGACGCCCACCGACGAGCAGCTTGAAAAGGGCATCAGGATCCTCGGAAAGCTTGCCAATTCTTGATCACGGAGGACTGAAAAATGAATAATCAAAAACAAATCATTCTCACAGGCGACCGCCCCACCGGACGGCTCCACCTCGGTCATTATGTCGGCTCGCTCAAAAGGCGCGTCGAGATGCAAAACTCGGGCAAGTATGACGAGATAAACATCCTCATCGCCGACGATCAGGCTCTTACCGACAACGCCGACAACCCCGGCAAGATCCGCGATAACATCATCAACGTCGTGCTCGATTACCTTTCCGTAGGTCTCGACCCCGAAAAAACTACCATCTGCGTTCAGTCGGCTTTGCCCGCTCTGCACGCGCTCACGTTCTATTATATGAACCTCGTTACCACCGCGCGCCTGGCGCGAAACCCGACCGTAAAGGCCGAGATCCAGATGCGCGGCTTTGCGGATGAAGGTCTGCCTGTTGGATTTTTCGCGTATCCCGTTTCTCAGGCGGCGGATATAACCGCATTCAACGCCACCGTCGTCCCGGTAGGCGAGGACCAGCTTCCGATGATCGAGCAGACGCGCGAGATCGTTGAGAAGTTCAACCGCCTCTACGGCGAAACGCTCGTTCTTCCCAAGGCGCTCATCCCCGAAAACGAGACCCAGCGCCGCCTGCCCGGCGTTGACGGCAAGGCTAAGATGAGCAAGTCGCTCGGCAACTGCATCTATCTTTCCGACACCGCCAAAACCGTCAAGCAGCAGGTCAACGGCAAGATGTTCACCGATCCCACTCATCTCAGGATCGAGGACCCCGGTCACACCGAGGGCAACGTCGTGTTCACATATCTCGACGCTTTCTGCACCGACGACCATTTCGCGGAGTATCTGCCCGAGTATCAGAACCTCGAGGAGATGAAAGAGCATTACCGCCGCGGAGGACTCGGCGACGGCAAGTGCAAGAAGTTCCTCATCCAGGTGCTTGAGGAAACGCTCAGCCCGATCCGCGCCGAACGCGCCAAGTGGGAGAAGGACATCGCCACGGTCTACGACATCCTTTCATCCGGAACCGCCAAGGCGAGAGAGACCACGAACGCCACCCTCGCAAGGGTGCAGAGCGCCATGAGGATCGATTATTTCGCCGACCGCGCGATCATCAAGGAATGGGAAAAGCTCCTCGGTCCGGTTAAGTGATTTGGATTTAAAAAGCAAAGTTGACGACCACTCGGTTGTCAGCCGTCAGTTGGCAGTAGTAGGGGCGTGCATTGCACGCCC
>CACXGW010000075.1 GCA_902767325.1 uncultured Ruminococcus sp. | reverse complement strand
TGTTTTACCGACCACGTTTTTGACGCAGTTTTCACAGTAGCGCATTTGCTATTATATATCAATTCACCTTCCTTGTCAAGAGATTTTATCCAATTTTTCTGAAAAAATTTTTCCTTCTTTTTTAGTGAAATTTACTTTACTATAGGATATTTTTCACAAAAAAACGCTACAGTATACTACTAATTATTTTTTTATAAAAATCCCTGAATTGCTGGACATTTTTTACTTATACTTCTATAATCAAAATAGATGATTTTTGGAGGGAAAACAATGACATTCAGTCAGCAGATCCAGGCGCTGAGAAAGGAAAAGGGCTGGTCGCAGGAGACTTTGGCAAAAACGCTTTATGTAACACGCCAAAGCGTTAGCCAATGGGAAAATGACAAAGCTATGCCGGCTGTAGATTTGTTGGTGAAGCTCAGTCAGCTGTTCGACATAAGCCTTGACCGTCTGCTGGGAAAGGACGAGGAGGACAAGGCTCCCTTATCCACCGCGCAAATACTGACAAACAAAAAAGATTTAAGAAAAGCCGGCGGGTTCCGCTTTATATCTACGGTCGCGATCATAATTACCGCGACGCTTTCGGTGCTTGCGTATCTGCTGTTGTGGACGACTACCGTAAGAGCCGAATACCAAACTGTTTACGGTGCATTGGAGCTGGATATCGATTTTCCGATAGAAATGAGCGTCATTTCAGCCGGTGCCGCCGCGGCTCTGTTTTTTCTTATAATGCGGTTTGTGTTTTATAAGCGCGATTGCGAATGGGCAAAAGGCTTTACGAAATCCATAGAGTTTTTCAGCGACTGTCTTGTGCTTCACGGAAGCGACGGCTCCCCTATCTCTTTTTTCTATGCCAATCTTAAAAAGGTTTACGAGAACGACAATTATTTATATATCACTTTGCCGAACCGTCGCACGGTCATTATAGACAAAGCCTCTTTTGACGAGGAACGCGACGCGGCTGTGATGATTCTGACGAGCCACAAAAACTACAGAAGCAAAAAACTCGTTTCAAAGGATAAACGGCAAATCAGCGCCGGACGCGCAAAGCTGCTGCTGATTGTTAATAACTTTTTGTTTGTCGCTTGTATCGCATTGACGGTGCTGTTTATCGATATAAAATATCTGCTGTTTGTTGACGCGAAAACACCTGACGCTCTGCGTTGGCTGATGTATTTGACGCCTTATATCACCGGCGCGGCGGCATTGGCGCTCGGTCTTACGGAATGCATAAAAAAACTCAGAGCAAAGCGCCTAGTAATTTCCGGCTGTGCGCTTCTGGCAGTGCTGGTTTTCATCTTTGTTAATTACAATATCCGTTATCAGGTGTTTGACTTCAATCAAAGAGAGCTTTCTCCCGAGGCGTTTTTAAAAATCGCCGAAGAAAACAATATGGTCGTCCGGGAAGCAAATCAGGATCATCCTGAGGATTATTTGTGGGAATGTTATGAAGCGCTCAGCGAGGACGGCGAGATCACGATAACCTATATGCACTTTATCGAGGACGTACGCGGATTGGCTGTCCGCTCGGCGCACGGCGCGTTTTACAGCATGCAAAGCACGGAGATGAACAAGATCGAGGATATGATAAACACCTGGTCTTATGATACAATAATAAACGCGCTTTACACGACCTCGGGAAACGAAGGCGTTTACAGCTATGTTTCCCTAAACTGTTACACTGTGATTTGCGTTTCATCAGAAATGGACAAAAAGGGTGAGGTAGCGGAAATACTGAGCGACTGCAAATTGAAAATGCCATATTGATCAAGCGAAAGCGGAAGAACACAAATCGTGTCCTTCCGCTTTTATGCTTATTATTATACAAATCTGTTAAGCTCTGCATCATATGTATAATCTATCGCTTTGAGCTTTTGTACAAGCTCGGTTTTATCCTCCTGCAGATCGTCGCACAGGGCGTCGAGCGTCGGATAGTCGTCGCGAAGCTTGGTATTTATGAAGCTGAGCAGGATCATCGGGTCGTTGGGAAGCATTTGATACTCCTTAATATGTGTCTAAGAAATGATGCTTTTCGCCCTTTGTTTTATAGGCGATGACAGCGTCGAGAGCGACGTTGTGCATACTGTTGAAAATGTTTGCCTCCACCGCGGGATTGGTCTTTTTCAGCTGCTGAATGAGCTGCTTTGTTTCCTTGCGTTTGGACGCGGATTCCTCTTCTCCGCTTTCCTCAGACAGCCCTTCGGTGAAACGGCAGGCACACTGAAGAAAGCTGAGGCGGTTTTCATCACGCCACGCTATGATGTCATCCTCGCGGATGTAGTACATCGGACGAATGAGCTGCATATCGGGATAATTTGTGCTGTGCAGCTTCGGCATCATCGTCTGGATCTGTCCGCCCCAGAGCATACTCATAAGGCTTGTTTCGATAACATCGTCGTAGTGATGACCGAGAGCGATCTTATTGCAGCCAAGCTCCTGTGCCCTCTTATAAAGATGACCGCGGCGCATACGCGCGCAGAGATAGCAGGGAGATTTTTCAACGTTGACAACAGAATTGAAAATATCGCTTTCAAAAACGGTGATCGGCACACCGAGAAGCTCCGCGTTTTGCTCGATTTTGAGACGGTTTTCGGGGTTGTATCCCGGGTCCATCACGAGAAAAACGAGTTCAAACGGGATTTTGTTGCGTCGCTTCAGCTCCTGAAAGAGCTTTGCCATAAGCATGGAGTCTTTGCCGCCGGAAATGCAGACGGCAATCTTATCGTCGGGCTCCACCAATCGGAAATCCGCCACAGCCTGAGCGAAACGGTGCACCAGCTTTTCCTTGAAGCGGCGCCGGCGGGTAAGCGAAACCTCGATCGCTCGTGCACGGCTTTGGAGAGAATCAGTTTCCATCTTCTTTTACCGTGAGCTTGTGTGGCTTGAACTCATTGTCGAGAATATTTCCGTCGATTATAATGATACGGGATTCGTCCGATGTGATCGGATCGCCTTCGATCGTACACTCGTTGAGCTTGTCGTCTTTTATGAGATAAACGTCTGTGATTTTTATATTTGTATTGTTTAAATCTTCTTTATCAACGTATTCGTAATAGCATAGATACACTTGCTCGGGATGCTGCCAATCCTGGAGAGTAAATCCCGATTTGCCCGTATCTGTTATCAAATCTGTCTTTTCGCTTGTTTTATAATCAAAAAGTGAAAGCGTGACGCGATAATCAGTATCGCTTTGCTTTTCGGACGAACTGATAAGGATCTTATCGCTGCCGGACGGAATACATGCCACACGGACGTTATCGGGCAGATCGCACAGCTTCTCGGGCTCGTTTCCGGAAGCCTTATAAAGCGATGAATCACAAACATTATTTATATCCGTTTTTCCACTGTTATCATATCCGCAAAGATACGGAGGTTCGCCATACCCCAAACGGCAGTAAAGATTCGCGTCTGTCAGGTATTCGATGATCTCCTTATTATGGAAGTTGAACTGCATTACAACTCTGCTTTCATTCATTGGATAAGCGTAATAATACAGCTTATCCTCATAGACATAAACCCTTGGCGAATGAGACTCAAAACCTTCTATTTCGGTTTCCTCGCCTGTTTTTAAGTCTATTTGATAAAGATAATACGCGTCTGTATTTTCTTTATCGGAAATAAAATATAGCAGATCATGAAAACGGTGAACCAATGTGATGCCGTTTTCCGACTCGCGGATGATCTTTTGCTTTTCGCCGTTGAGCTCTACCGAACAGATGTCGCCGCCGGTAACATAGTAGACGGTCCTGCCGTTTGAGAGCAGCGTGCTTTCACAGTCGGCGTCGATTATCTTTTTAGGTTCGTCGTTGATGTTTTTATAATAAAAAATTGATTTATTGTCGGTGCAGATGATCTTTCCGTCCGCCTTTATGATCGTATTGCCCGCGATATAGTCGGGGAAAATGATTTTTATACCGGCAAAGATAAACCAAAACAGCGCGCCGAGCAACGCCACAGAGCCTATAACCGACGCAATGATGAGACTTCTGGATTTCTTTGGGGTAGGCGGAGTCATTTCTTCCGCGTAGTCGTTAAATTCGGAACGGTCTATCATATATTCTTCCTCAACTTTCGCCGGAACAGACGACGCGATTCACGCCGTCTGCCCGGTTTTGTTTTCAAAGCTTTGCTTTTATCAAAGCAAGCAACGCGCAGCGTTGCAAATTCAGCAGGGGATTGTTTCCCTACTGAATTCAGATGATGTCCGCCGCCTACAGAGGCGGGGGTCATTATCTGATTTGTTATACGGTTTGCAGCTGTACGGCTTCGCCGTCGGATGTGATATGGATCGCGGAAAGGTCGCCGGTCTGCGAATTGATCATCGCTTCGGCGATTTTTTCCTCTACCTCACGACGGATCGTGTTGCGCAGGTCGCGCGCGCCGCTTTTGCCGCTGCATGACTTTTTGGCGAGATATTCGCACGCCTTTTCGTCAAATGTGAATTTGACGTGCTTTTCTTCCATTGTGGGGATGTACTCGCTGAGCATCAACTCGGCGATCTTTACAAAGCTCTCCTCGCTGAGCGTATTGAACACGATGACCTCGTCAACACGCGCGATGAACTCGGGACGCAAAAAGTCCTCAAGCGCCTTCATAACCTTTTCCTTGGACGCTTCTTCGCTTGTTTTACCGAAACCGAGAGCTGAGTTTTTGCCCGCGGAGCCGGCGTTGGAGGTCATAACGATAACGGTGTTTTCAAAGTTGACCGCTCTGCCGTGAGCGTCGGTCACCTTGCCCTCATCGAGGATCTGAAGCAGGATGTTGAGCACGTCGGGATGCGCTTTTTCGATCTCATCAAACAACAGCACCGAATACGGACGGCGGCGCACCTTTTCCGTGACCTGACCGGCTTCGTCGTAGCCTACATATCCGGGCGGCGAGCCGATGATCTTTGAGACGGAGTGCTTTTCCATAAACTCGGACATATCGAGCCTGATGAGTGTTTCGGGAGTATCGAAAAGCTGCTGACTGAGCACCTTGACAAGCTCGGTTTTTCCCACGCCGGTGGGACCTACGAATATGAAGGACGCCGGACGGCGGCGCGGCGAGATCTGGCAGCGGCTGCGCTTGATTGCGGAAGCCAGCGCCTCGACAGCCTCGTCCTGTCCGATGATCTTCTTTTTCATTTCGCTTTCCAGATCGGCAAGCTTGGAGAGTTCGTTTTCGCGGATACGCGACGCGGGGATACCCGTCCAAAGCTCGATGACCTTAGCGATATCCTCCTCGGTGACCTTCGCGATGAGCTTATCAGGGTCGATCTGACCCAGCTCGCTGTCGATCTGAGCGAGAGATGTATTGACCTCGGCAAGCGCCTCGTAGTCTACCTCTTCCATCGAGGAAAGGTCGTCCTTTGTCTGAAGCAGAGAAACTCTTTCATCTGTCAGCTTTTCGTAGCGCTCCATTTCCTTGTTGCGAAGAGCGGCGCAGGCGCAGCTTTCGTCGAGCAGGTCAATTGCCTTGTCGGGAAGGAAACGGTCGGTGATATATCTTTCGGACAGCACGACGGTTTTTCTTACGATGTCGTCGTCAACGGTCACCTTATGGTGAGCCTCGTAGTAGCTTTTTACTCCCGCGATGACCTCGATGCTCTGGGCGATAGTCGGCTCGCCGACCTTAACGGGCTGGAAACGGCGCTCGAGCGCGGAATCCTTTTCGATGTATTTTCTGTATTCGTTGAAGGTTGTGGCGCCGATGACCTGTACCTCGCCGCGTGAAAGCGCGGGCTTGAGGATGTTGGCAGCGTTCATAGTACCCTCGTTGTCGCCTGTGCCGACCAGGCTGTGCACCTCGTCGATGAACAGAATGACGTTGCCGCTTTCCTTGACCTCGGACACAAGGCCTTTGATGCGGCTTTCAAACTGTCCGCGGAACTGTGTTCCGGCAACAAGAGACGTGAGGTCGAGAAGCTGGATCTCTTTGTCTTTGAGTCTCTGCGGCACATTGCCCTGAGCTATGCGCAGCGCAAGACCTTCGGCGATAGCGGTTTTACCTACGCCGGGCTCGCCGATAAGGCAGGGATTGTTTTTTGTTCGGCGCGACAATATCTGGATGACGCGCTCGATCTCGGTATCTCTGCCGATGATGCGGTCGATCTTGTTTTCTCTCGCCTTGCGGGTCAAATCCTCGCAATAGAGGTTGATGTGCTTTCTCTTTTTCTCTTTCTTTTCCTTTTTGGAGCCTTTATCGGTCGGAGCGGACTTGCCGTCGGGAGCTTTTCCACCGAAAATATTATTGAAGAACGCGGGGAAAGCCGGAGCGCCGTGACTGAAATCGTCATCCTCGCTTCCGCCGTCTTCCTGAGCGAACTGATCCATCTGCTCGGCGAGATTGTCGGCGCCGAGCTGCTCCATCAGCTGGGAGATGTCGCCGCCCTGCATCAGAGTATTCATCTGATCCTGAACGGTCTCAAGGTCCTCGTCGGAAATTCCCATTTTACTGATAAGATCTTCTACGGGTTTTATACCAAGCTCCTTCGCGCAGCTGAGACAATAGCCGACTGTGGGAGCGTCTTTTGACTGATTGTTTGTTACAAACACAACAGCGGGTCGTTTCCCGCATCTGGTGCAAAGCATAACATTCTCCTTAAAATAAGATTTTCTATAGTATAGTTGATTACTCCTGTAAAATCAAGTAAATTCACCTAATTTTCACGCTTTGGTTTTATCGCTGTTTTTGATCAGCTTTACGAATATGATCGCGTACTGCACAAGCGCCACAAGCATTGTCAACGCGACAATGACAGAGCCTATGACGATAAGCGACATGATCTCGATCTGGAAAACCGCCTTCAAAAAGATTATGATGCAGATGGTGAAATAGAACACCAGCGTGGCGACTTTTCCGAAAATATTTGCGGGCGGCGGAGCGATTTTTTTGATGAGCAGAACAAATCCGCCCAGAAGCATAAGAAATTCCTTGACCACCAGCACAAGCATTATCGGCAAAATAGCGGGCATATAAATGAGCATACACACCGCCACCGCGATCAGCGTGACCTTGTCGGCGATCGGGTCGAGTATCTTGCCGAGAGACGTCACCTGATTGAGCTTTCTGGCGAAAAATCCGTCGAAGCAGTCGCTGAGCCCCGACAAACCTATCATTATGCCTGCCGCAATATAATTCTCTTTCAGAAAAAAGTACACAAACGGCGGCACTAACAAAAACCTGACATATGTAATCAGATTCGGGACCGTCACCAAATCGCGCGGTCTGAACTTCCAACTATCCATTCCTATCACCGTACCCTTAACAGATTACTTAAAGAACGCCAACGCGTTGAACACGCTGCCGAACACGCTTTTGTTTTCCAACAGCAGCGGATTGGCGTAGCTCATTATAATATAAAAAATATTTACCAAAAAGACAACGAATATCACGCCCTCAACGGCGCCCAGTACGCCGCCGAGGATCTTATTTACCTGGCGGATAACGGGTATCTCAAAGAATCCCAGCGCCAGACGTATGAGCAGCTTGAACACGATCATCAAAACGATAAAAAAGATTATCGTAAACAGCACCGTCAACACGCAGGTGCAAAGCTGAGCCAGAGGCTCTTCGATTGCACGGGCTATCTCCCCCGTCACGTCGGAGGATGGAACCAGCCTGCCCTGCAAGTCCTCGGGCTTTACCCCGAAGATCCCTGTGAAAAATCCGGTTATCCCCTTCAGCTGGTCGGGCAGCGCGTCTATGCTGTTTTGAGCGGCAAATTGTTCTCCCTTTTGGGTGATGGCATTTTCAAGATTGCTTAATACAGTTTCCCTGAAAAAGCCGTTGTATACCGCCTCGGCTATACGTGAAGCAAGAAAATGAGAGAGCACTGCCGAGGCTCCGACAGCCGCGAGGTTGAGCAGCGTCTTTGCCGCGCCGCGTCTGATCCCCAAAAAGAGAAACAGCACCGCGATAAGTATAATTATTATATCAGCTATCATATGATCCTATTTTTTCGCCGAATCGGGTGAGGATTGGCGGGTCAAATCTATTTTTCTTATCTGATTTACGCTGAGGACAAAGGCTTCGGTGTCAGAGCTGAGGATCATCCTCTTTGCGCCGGTTCCCGCGTAGCAGGAATAGCGCAGGCTTCCGTTTTTGTCGTAGGAGTAAATCATATTTCCGTCGAGCACCGCCACGGTCCCGCCTATGGAAGAGAACGATTCCGCGCCGTAGCTGCTGTCGATCTCAAAATCCTTTTCGCCGCTGTCGTTATAGGTTATGAGAGCGCAGCTTCTTCCGTCACCGCTTTTTGAAAGCGCAAGCGAAAACGTGCCGGATTTGGGATCGAAGCAATAGTTTTTGATCGGCTTTCCGCCGTAATCTACGGTTTTGAGCTTGCCCTCGTCGACCTTTACGACATAGGAAGCGTTGCTGCCCACAAGCGCAGCGCGGCTGCTGCTGATGTATTTGCTTTCGAGGATGAAGTCGCCGTCGATCTCGTATTTGGCAACGGGCTTTTCCTTGGAAAATTCAAGAACATAAACGCCTGTTTTTATCTGTCCGTCGTTGTTGCTTATGCCGCAGGCAACACAGCCGTTGCCGTTTTTGTCTATCGCAACGGAGTTTATGTAATATTCCGAAAAAGAATATTTGAATATCCGGTTGTTGTTTTTGTCAAAAGCAAAAAGCTCGGAATAAAAGCCGTTGCCTTCGATAACAAAGCAGTATCTGCCGTTTGAGGCTATGTCGCCCGCGTAGATGCCGCCCTCGGCAGTGCCGGTGTAAAGCTTGCTGTCGAAGCTTTGGATCTGGTAGCCCTGCTCTCCCAAGCCGAAGGTCAAAAATTTATTTTCCGCCGCCTTCATTACGGGCTTGGTGTAGCGCAGCTGGACGTTGCAGACCTCTCTGCCCGTTGAGTTGAGCGTAACGAACGACGTGTCGGATGCATAGGCTACGCGCCCCTGATTGATGTCGAAATTGCCGGGCTCGACCTCGCTGCCGATTATATTAACGGGATAACCCTTGCCCGCGGTTCCGAGTACCTCGTAGTTCCACCAGACGGTTATATTGTCCCATGTCAGCTTGTCCCGGTTTGCGAACGCGAAAACGATCAAGCCAAGCACCAGCGCGATAACGACGCCCAATATTATTTTTTTGACCGCTTTCGGAGATATTTCGGTTTTTTCCTGCTCGTAATCGTCGAGGGGTATATCCTCGTAGCTGATCACTGAGCGATCCTTGTTCTCCTTGCGCTCGGCATACCGCCCTTTCAGTTTTTTGAACATAAGTTTCACCTTAAATCTAACGCCGATTTACCCTAATAATTGACCCGGTTAAGATAAAGCCCGCACGCCTGCGCGGTGGGTCCCGCGTATTGTCTGTCTTTTTTTTCAAGAATGGCGGGGATCCCGTCGGGCGGTATCTTGCCCTGCTGGATCCTCAGCAGCGTGCCTGCCATTATCCGCACCATATTGTACAGAAAGCCGTCCGCTTCCACACGCATCGTTACCATGTCGCCGTCTCGTGTGACGGAAAAATGCTTTACGGTACGGGTCATATTGTCCTGCTCGCGGCTGTCGGGCGTGCAGAAGGAAGTAAAGTCGTGCGTGCCGACATAAGATTGAGCCGCCTTGTTGAGCATGGTTTCGTCTATAGGATAGCGATAATGCAGCGCATAGCCGTCCAAAAACGGATTGCGCACCTCGCTGTTCCATATCTTATAAATGTATTCTTTGCTTTTGCAGCTGTAACGCGCGTGGAAATCCGCGTCCGCTTCGCTGCATTCCAGCACCGCGACGGACATCGGAAGCCAGCGGTTGAGCGCCGCCTTGAGCCGTTCGGGTGCGATGGGATGCTTTGTTTTTACGCTTATGCAATAGCGGTTGGCGTGAACGCCGCTGTCGGTACGGCTGCAGCCCTTGACGTCGTAGTCCGTGCCGATTATCTTCTCCAGCGCGGTCTGGAACGCCTCCTGGACCGTATACGCGTTTTGCTGTATCTGCCAGCCGTGAAAGCATTTGCCGTCATAACAGATAATGAGCGACAGATTTCTCACAACACGCTCGTCACAAATATGTTGCATACAATAACACCGCCGATCACCAGCGCCAGCGTGATAAACGCCACCACGTCGCGCTTTGACAGATGGATTTGTTTCATTCTTGTCCGTCCCGCCCCGCCGCGGTAGCAGCGGCATTCCATGGCGGTCGCCACATCATAGGCGCGCCTGAACGCGGAAACAAACAGCGGGATAAGAATGGGTACGAGCGCTTTGACGCGCTTGAACAGGTTGCCCGATTCCATATCCGCTCCCCTCGCCTTTTGCGCCTGCATTATTTTGTCGGTCTCTTCAAGAAGCGTCGGTACAAAACGCAGGGCGAGCGACATCATCATTGCGATCTCGTGAACAGGGAAATGAATGACCTTGAGCGGTTTCATCAGCCGTTCGATCGCATCGGTCAGCTCGTTGGGCGAGGTGGTAAACGTCAGGCAGGAGCTTGCGAGTATCAGGCAGATTATCCTGACCGAAACGAAAACAGCCCTGCTTATTCCGTTTAATGTGATTTTGAATATCCCCCACTGCCACAGCGGATCGCCGGTACCGTAAAAGAGGTTGAGCAGCGAGGTGAAAATAACAATGAAAATGATTATCTTCAGGCTTTTGAAATAAAACTTCGGAGAAATGCGGCTGAGTATCAGATACAGCGCGGTGAACGCGACGGTAACGCCCAGAGCCGCAAAGTTGAAGGTGCAGAAGATAATGACGATATATGCGATAAACATCAGGATCTTCGCTCGGGGGTCAAGCCTGTGGATCAGGCTTTTTCCGGGAAAATACTGACCGAAAGCAACGTCTCTTACCACAGCTTTCCCTCCTTTTTCAGGAGCGGGACAAGCACGGAAAACGCCTCGTCGACCGTCAGCACGCCCTCGGGCACATCAAAGCCCTTTTGACGCAGATCCTGCATTATTTTGGTGATCTGAGGCACCTTGAGACCGTATTGCTCCAACTCGTCCGAGCGACGGAAAACCTCTTTGGTGTTTTCAAACATAGCCAGCCGGCCCTTGTTCATAACAATGATCCTGTCGGCAACGCGCGCGATGTCCTCCATCGTATGCGACACAAGCAAAACGGTGTTCTGCCTTTCCTTATGGTAGCGCACCATCTGGCTTAAAAGCACCTCGCGTCCCATCGGGTCAAGCCCCGCGGTCGGCTCGTCAAGCACGAGGACCTCGGGATCCATTGCGATAACTCCCGCGATAGCCGCGCGGCGTTTTTCACCGCCCGAAAGGTCGAAGGGAGATTTTTGCAGCAGCTCGGGCTTCAGATCGGTAAACCTTGCCGCCTGTGTGACGGCTTTATCAAGCTCTTCGCCCTCCTTGCCCATATTCTGAGCGCCGAAGGCGATGTCCTTGTAAACGGTCTCCTCAAAAAGCTGATATTCGGGATATTGGAAAACCATTCCGACCTTGAAGCGGACGCTTCGAATCTTTTTCGGCTCCTCCCAGATGTCTTTTCCCTCAAGGATGACCTGACCTTCCGTGGGACGGATCAGACCGTTGAGCATCTGCATCAGAGTGCTTTTCCCGGAGCCCGTGTGACCGATTACTCCGATGAACTCGCCTTTTTCGATCGTAAGGCTTACGTCGTCAACGGCGCGTTTTTCAAAGGGAGTGCCTTTGCCGTAGACAAAGCCGAGATTTTTTAGCTCAAGAACACAACTCATCGCATTGCCTCCTCGAGCATCGCCACGCAGTCTGCCTGCGTAAGCGGGATAGATTTTAATGACAGTCCGCATCCTGTCAGCCTGAAAGCGAGTTCGGCTGACTGCGGAACGTCAAGGCGGTGCTTTTTGAGAAGCTCCACCTGCGAAAAGACCTCGTCAGGCGTACCCTGAATCAAAATTTTGCCGCTGTCCATGACCACTACCCTGTCGGCGAGAACTGCCTCGTCCATATAATGGGTTATAAGGACGACCGTCATTTTTTGCTCGCGGTTGAGCTTCAACAGCGTGGAGATGACCTCTTGCCTGCCGCTTGGATCGAGCATGGCGGTAGGCTCGTCGAGCACGATGCACTGCGGCTGTATTGCCAGTATGCCTGCGATCGCCACGCGCTGCTTTTGTCCGCCCGAAAGCTTGTGCGGCGCGTGCTCGCGGTATTCGTACATATCAACCGCCTTCAAAGCTTCGTCCACCCTGCGGCGAATCTCTGACGGCTCGACGCCGAGGTTTTCGGGACCGAACGCCACATCCTCCTCGACAATGCTCGCGACGAGCTGATTGTCGGGGTTTTGCAGCACCAGACCTACCTTTTCTCTGATGGTATATGTATTTTCTTCAACGGACGTGTCGTCTCCGTCAATCACAACGCTGCCGCTGTCGGGCAGCAGCATTGCGTTGAGATGCTTTGCGAGAGTGGATTTTCCGCAGCCGTTGTGACCGATAACGGCGATGAATTCGCCCTTTTCAATGTCAAGGCTCACTCCGTCAACGGCGTTGACGACCGGCTGCTCCCCCTCCTGAGCGTAGGAAAAACGCACGTCACGAATGGAAACAAAACTCATTATTTATTCTCCCAGATTGCGGTTGAGCCGCAGGGCAGCACAAGCCCCGTTTCGCTCACCCTCAAACCGATTTCGTCGCTTGAGACACTGCCTTTGAATTCCTTCTTGAGCAGCGTTCCGAGCAGATATTCCATCACCGCCGGAGACAAGCCCGTGGTGTAAGAATTAAGTATAAAGAACACAGGCTTTTCGCTTAGCACCTGTTTGCACAGCCCAACGAGCGGATAAAGCTGTTCCTCGAGCTTCCAGATCTCGCCCGAGGGACCTCTGCCGTAGGACGGCGGGTCCATGATGATGCCGTCGTAGCGGTTGCCGCGTCGGATCTCGCGCTGAACGAACTTTACGCAGTCGTCCACAAGCCAGCGAACCGGCAGATCGGCGATACCGCTCGAGTGGGCGTTCTCCTTTGCCCACTGCACCATACCCTTTGAAGCGTCAACGTGGCACACGGCGGCTCCTGCCTTCATACACGAAAGCGTGGCGCAACCCGTATAGCCGAAAAGATTGAGAACTTTAAGCTGTCGGTTTTCTTTCTTTATCTTTTCAGCGGCAAAGTCCCAGTTGACCGCCTGCTCGGGAAAGACGCCCGTGTGCTTAAAGCCCATCGGCTTTATGTTGAATACCAAGTCGCCGTAGCCGATCGCCCAGCGGTCGGGAACTTTTTTATATTGCTCCCAATAACCGCCGCCCTTGTTGGAACGGTGATAGCGCGCGTGCGCGTGTTTCCACAATGGATTTTTCTTTTCCGACGACCAGATGATCTGCGGGTCGGGACGGATGAGGATGATGTCGCCCCAGCGCTCCAGACGTTCTCCGTCGGAGGTATCTATAAGCTCATAATCCTTCCAGTTTTCCGATAAACGCATTTTTATACTCCCTGCCGCCTGAAAAGGCCGCGATTTATGTAAAACAAATATCAGTTGTTATCGAGTAAATTAGGCTGAGTCGCCGCGGAGATGACCGCTCCCTTTGGGAAATCGTAGCCTAAATGGCGGCAGCCCTCGGCGGTGATGCATCTTCCTCGCGGAGTGCGGCTCAAAAAGCCGATCTGCAGCAGATAAGGCTCGTAGACGTCCTCTATGGTAACGGCTTCCTCGCCGATAGCCGCCGCGAGAGTTTCCAAACCGACGGGACCGCCGTTGTAAAACTTCACGATCGCTTCAAGCATTCGCCTGTCGTTATTATCAAGACCGAGCTCGTCGATCTCAAGACGGTCAAGCGCGGTCTGCGCCGTTTCAAGAGTGATGACTCCGTCGGACATGACCTGCGCAAAGTCACGCACACGCTTGAGCATACGGTTTGCGATTCGAGGTGTTCCGCGCGAACGCGAGGCGATCTCTATCGCACCCTCGTAGTCGATCTCGATTCCGAGTATGCCGGCGCTGCGCGTGACGATTTTCGCGAGCTCCTCGGGCGTGTACAGCTCAAGCCTTAAAAGCACACCGAAACGGTCGCGCAGCGGAGCGGTGAGCTGACCGGCGCGGGTTGTAGCGCCAACGAGAGTAAAACGCGGGAGCGGCAGATGATAAGACGCCGCCATCTGTCCCTTGCCGGTGATAATATCTATCGCGAAATCCTCCATTGAAGGATAAAGGACTTCCTCGACCGAACGGCTGAGACGGTGTATCTCATCGATAAAGAGCACATCGCCCTCGTTGAGGTTTGTAAGGATTGCCGCAAGATCGCCGGGCTTTTCGATAGCGGGACCCGAGGTGACGCGGATGTTCACTCCGAGCTCGTTGGCGATGATGCCGGCAAGCGTGGTCTTTCCCAGACCGGGAGGACCGTAAAGCAGCACATGGTCAAGTGTCTCTCTGCGGATCTTCGCAGCCTCGATATATACGCGCATATTTTCCTTTGCCTTTTCCTGACCGATATACTCGTCCAGGGTTTTCGGGCGCAGAGGGTTATCGCTCTCGGAATTATCCTCCGGGATCTCAGCGGGATCCATCATTCGGTTTTCAAAATCAAATTCATCTGAAAATTGCATATTCGCCATATCACTGTCTTCCCATCTGCTTTAATGTCTGCGCGATAAGCTGTTCCACCGGCAGATCGCTGTCGAGCGTCGCAAGCACGGGCGTAACGTCCGAGGGAGCGTAACCAAGCACTCCGAGAGCCTCGACCGCCTTTGGCACGTTGCCCGAAGATACGGAAACTGCGCCTGCCGAAACATTTGCAAAGCCGTCGTCGGACGACAGAGACGACGCAAGCTTGTCCTTGAGCTCGAGCACTATCCTCTGCGCTGTTTTTTTGCCGACGCCCTGAGCGCGGGTGATGGACTTAACATCATCGGTAGCGACCGCCATTGCAAGCCGCTCCGGGCTGAGCTCGGAAAGCACAGCAAGTCCCGCTTTCGGACCGACTCCGCTTACGCCTATCAGCGTTTTGAAGGTATCAAGCTCCGCCTTTGTGGCAAAGCCGAACAGCTCCATAGCGTCCTCACGGACGTTGAGATAGGTGAAAAGCGTGACCTCGGTGTTGAGTTTCAGCGTTTTCAATGTATTTATGGTGGTCTGACAGTGGAATCCGACGCCGCCGCACTCGACGACCGCGGCAGACTCCGATGTCATTATCAATTTTCCTCTGACGGAATACAGCATAGTTTACCTCTGATCGTTATTATTGAGCGCCCTGCGAAGCTCCGACCCCGCCGCCTGCGCGTGACAGATGGCTATTGCGAGCGCGTCGGCGGTATCATCCGGCTTGGGCACCTCGGGGAGATTGAGCAAGCGGCGCGTCATTTCCATGACCTGCGGCTTTTTCGCCTTGCCGTAGCCCGTTACCGCGGTTTTGACCTGAAGCGGAGTGTACTCAAAAATCGGTATTTTCAGCTTTTGAGCAGCCAGAAGCGTGACTCCGCGCGCCTGTGCCACCATGATAGCGGTTTTTTGGTTGTTTTGAAAATACAGGCGTTCGATAGCCAGCGCGTCGGGACGGCACCGCGACAGGATGGAATAAAGCTCATCGTAGATATATTCCAGCCGTTCGTTGAAGTCGGTATGCGCCTGAGTCTCCACCGAGCCGAAGCCCAGAGGCTTGTATGTGTTAGCCTGAAATTTTATGGCGCCCCAGCCGACAATGGCATATCCCGGGTCAATTCCGAACACGACCAAAACAATTCCCCCGTAAAAATGGCATAATGATACATTCTTAATCATTATACCACATTCCCTCGGCTTTAGCAAGTATGACATTCGGGAAAGTGTCAGGAAACCGCTGACATCTCTATAGTGCTGCCCTCAAAGGTAAGATCGAGCTTTTCTCCGCGCGGAACATACTCAAAACCGTAGTTTTGCGCGTCGTCCCTGTCGAAGATCACAAAAGATGAGTCGTCGGCGATGACTTTCCCCTCGATTTTATCCTGTTCGTCTCCGTTTTTAAGCGTAAGCGACGCGCGCTCGCCGCGGAAGGAAAGCGTCACTTTTCCCCCGTTTTCGAACTTCGCCTGCCAGCTGTACCGCGTCAGCTCGTAAACGTTTCCTGTCTGTTTTGTTTCGCAGCCGCAAAAAATCAGCGGCAATAAAATTAAAGCTGCGACAAATTTCTTTTTCATTTTTTCCGCCCCGCATATAAAATAGTATAGAATTATACTATGATATTCAAAAAAGGCAGGATATATTCATTTACAGTTTTGTTATTTTTCTTGAAAAGCAAAATGATATTTGATATAGTAATAGGCGAAAAGAAAAAGAAGGGAGAAAGCCTTATGCAGCACGAGATAACAAACGAATGCAACGTGTTTGAAAGCAACGGCGAAGTCATGCAGGCAGGCTGGTCACGCAGCCCGGTGTTTATCTACAATGAGCCGATGAGCAAAGCCTGCGGAAAACACAGCGAACGCGACTGCTATTTTATCAACAACGGCGAAGTTTCCCTTTATCTTTCGGTGGAGAATCTCGGCTTGGAGTTCGCGATAAAAATCGCCGTGGCTGACCTCAAGCGCGGCGGCGTGATAAGCGATTTTGTGGTCAAGAAGCTCAACCTTGTAAAAAACGAGCTGCCCGAAGCCGGCGACAACGGAGAATTTCTCTATTCCGATAAACGGGTTCAGCTGCAGCTGACAAACACACCGCAGGGCAGATTTTTGAAATGCGACTTCATTGATTTTGCGGGGATCAAGAATCTCTACTTCAATTTGATTTTAAAAAAGACTTCCGGGGAAAGCCTCAACGAGCTCGCCCCTTTTGAGCGCAACAGAAAGTATTTTTATTTGAAGCGCTTTGTTCCGAAATTCATCGCCGAGGGCGTTATCCGCGTCGGAGGACTGGAATATTCTTTAAACGAAAATAAAGGTATCGCATATTTTGACTGGACGCGATTTTTCAAACCGCGGCACCATAACTATCAAAGGCTGAGCGCTGACTTTATATCAAACGGCAAGCGCGTTTCGCTTTGCCTTGCAAGCCGCGTAGGCGACAACCGCTTCGGCAACGAAAACTCATTCTTTGTGGACGGCAAGCTCCACAAGCTATATAACATCAACGTAAAAGGCAACCCGAAAAGGCTTGACCGACCGTTCTTCTTCCACGGCGGCACCACGGCGGTCGACATCACCTTCAAGCCCTTTACCGTGGGCGGCGCGCCGATGACAGCGCATATGGACAAAACCGTGGTGGTCTTCGGCAGACTGTTCGGCTCGATCAATAATGTTGAGCTGAAGCATCCCCTCGCCCTCGACAACGCGCAGGCGCATTTGATATTTACCGAGTTTTAGACTGACGGATAAGTTCTGTCAGTCTTTTTTTGCATTTTACTTGCAAAATCGCGCAGGATATGATATTATAATTACAATACATACTTAATTGGTGGGATTTGTATGAAAATATCAACAAAAGGCCGCTATGCCCTGCGTATGCTGCTCGATCTGGCGGAACATCAAAACGAAGGCTTTGTCGCTTTGAAGGACATCGCAAAGCGTCAGAACATCTCGAAAAAATATCTTGAACAGATAATCCCTATTCTTAACCGCTCGGATATTCTCAACGCGAACCGCGGCTATCAGGGCGGATACAGGCTTGCGAAAACTCCCGAGCACTACACCGTCGGCGACATTCTCCGCCTGACAGAGGGCAGCATTGCTCCCGTATCATGTCTGGATTACGACCCGATTCAGTGCGAGCGCTGCGACGACTGCCTGACGCTGCCTGTTTGGAAGGGGCTTAACAAAGTGATCTCCGATTATCTCGATTCCATCACGCTTCAGGACATTATCGACAATAATAAAGAAATGATAGCAAACGACTACGTTATATAAATAGTTATAAAGAATTAAAGGCTGCCGCAAAAGCGACAGCCCTGTTTTTTATTCTGATATAGAATTATTATTCGTCCTTTGAAAGTCTCATTACCATCGCGACGGACGTAAGAAGCATAATAATGATGTATAAAATTATTGCGATGATAGCACCCAGCGAAATATACTGCGACGGAATGGCAAGGATGATAAACACACCCGCAAGACAGCAAAACGCCGAAACCAGGTTTTTGAGGTTGCGCTCTTTATCAAGCGAGCAGAACAAAAATCCGATGATCGGGATAACTATCATAAAGATACAAAGCACGCACATAGTCGTTGTGGTGGAATCCAGACCGGAAAGCGAACCGAACAACAGCGTGAACATAAAGAACGGCGAAGCGGACGTGATGTGCTCGGAATCAATGTTTTGAATAAACGGCATTGTGCAGACGACTATCTGCAAAAGATAGAAAACGCACATTGCGAGCCTAAGCTTTTTTCTTGTTTTTACATCAGGTCTTTTAACCATAATTAACCCCCTGCAATTTCACTTTTTCTATTGTAACACAAAACTCCGGTTTGCACAATAGGTTTTTTTGTGATATACTTGTTTGGCAAAAGAAAGGAATGATATTTAATGAGTTACATTCAGGAATCTGTTGTTTACAACATATATCCGCTCGGCTACTGCGGAGCGCCGAAGGAAAATGACGGCGTTCAAAGCTACAGACTGGATAAAATATTAGACTGTATCCCCCACTTCAAAAAACTGGGAATAAACGTTATGCTGTTCAATCCCGTATTTGAAAGCTCCCGCCACGGCTACGATACCATCAACTACCGCAAGATCGACTGCCGCCTCGGCGACAACGAATCTTTTAAGCGCATTTGCGACACGCTTCGCGAAAACGGGATAAGAGTTATACTCGACGGCGTTTTCAACCACGTTGGCAGAGATTTCTTCGCTTTCCGCGATGTTCAGGAAAAAAAGTGGGACTCCCCCTATTGCGGCTGGTTTCAAAACCTGAACTTTGACGGAAGAAGCCCCTTCGGCGATCCGTTCTGGTATGAGGGCTGGGCAGGTCACTACGATCTGGTCAAGCTGAACCTGCAAAACCCCGACGTTGTGAATTATCTGCTCGACTCAGTAAGCTTTTGGATAGACGAATTCGGTATAGACGGTCTGCGGATCGACGCGGCAGACGTTATCGACTGCGGATTTTTTACAAAGCTGCGCCACCTGTGCAAGAGCAAAAAACCCGATTTCTGGCTCTACGGAGAGATCGTCGGCGGCGACTACAACCGAATCGTCAGCGGCGAAACGCTTGACTCCGTAACGAATTACGAGTGCTATAAGGGCATTTATTCCAGCCACAACGACCACAACTATTTTGAGATCGCTCATTCGCTGGGCAGACAGTTCTCAAGCGGCGGTATTTATCAGAACATTTACACGTTCAACTTTGTCGACAACCACGACGTGAACCGTATCGCCAGCGAGCTGCACGACAAAAACCACTTATATAATGTATACACGATGCTCTATACCATGCCGGGCGTGCCGTCGATATACTACGGCAGCGAGTTCGGGATCGAAGGCAAGCGCACCTGGGAAAGCGATTACGACCTGCGCCCGTGTCTTGATTTGAACAACGTTCCGAACGCGAACACGCAGCTTTGCGAACATATCGGCAAGCTCAGCCGCGTGCGCCTTTCTCTTGAAGCGCTGAAATACGGCAAGTATGAAAATGTGAACATTATGAACGAAAAGCTGGTGTATAAGCGTTATACCGAAAACCAGACCGTGTTTGTGATGTTCAATTTGACCGACCGTTATGAAAAAGTCGGCTTTGACTCTCGCTGCAGCGCAAAGCTTACGGATGTGCTGGGAAACAATGAGGTGTTCGACTGCAACGGCTGGTGCGAAATCGAAATGCAGCCGTATTCCGCAAGGATACTGGTTGTTAACGACGGCGAATTCAAGCTTGAAAGTGTTGAATCGGATAATACAAACGCCGAAGATAATTCTAATAAAGAAACAAAAGAAGAGATCACCCTCGGTAAGTACCGTCACTTCAAGGGCAACGAGTATGAAGTCATAGGCTTCGCGCGTCACAGCGAGACCGAGGAAAAGCTTGTGCTGTACAGAAGCCTGAAAAATCCCGAAGAGGTTTGGGCAAGACCGTACGAGATGTTCCGCGAAACGATTTGGCGCGACGGCAGACAGATCAAGAGGTTTGAGAAAATGTAATGCAGAATAAACTGTCATTCTGAAAACAAAAACAGGTTTTCCTTATCAATGTTGGGGCGCACCTGCGTGTGCGCCCTAAGGACAGTCTGCATTATTGTAGGGCGCACACACGGGTGCGCCCCTACACACAACGCTCAAACAACGCTTAAGTTTATGACATTCCCATGTCAGGAAAATCACCTCCGCGTTGGTCGGAATGACATTTTAATAACGATTACGATGGCTGAAAAAAGGGGCTGACCATAAAGGTCAACCCCTTTTATTTGATAGACAAAGTTCAAACAGTTATACATATTATAATGTA
>CACXGW010000074.1 GCA_902767325.1 uncultured Ruminococcus sp. | reverse complement strand
ACCGACTCTGTCACGCAGATAGTAGAGCTTGCTTCTGCGAACCTTACCGTAACGAACGACCTTGATGTCCTTTACGTTGGGGGAATGAAGCGGGAATACTCTTTCAACGCCGACGCCGTAAGCTACGCGTCTTACCGTGAAAGTCTCGGCAACTCCACTGCCTCTTTTGGCAATGACGGTGCCCTCGAACATCTGAATTCTTTCTCTTTCGCCTTCGCGAATGTTTACCGATACCCTTACGGTATCGCCGATGCCGAACTCAGGGGTAGTTTCTTTTACCGAGTCGGCAGCGATGGTCTTTAATGCGTCCATTTTTATCCTCCTGATTTTACCCGATATTCTTACCCATTGGCAGCGGACTATCAGCTTCATTTTGACGGCTAAAGCCGTTTTGTGAATCGCGTCGCGAGTAACGACGGTCTCAAACACTTAAATATAATATCATAAAAGGAATTATAATTCAAGTCTTTTTTTGAAAAAGGCAAAATTATTTACTGATATTTTCCAATTTGATTAAAAAATCACGGAAATACCGCGGCAATTCACTGCCAAATTCCATATACTTTCCGCTTCTAGGATGGATAAATCCGATTTTTTTCGCGTGAAGGCACTGACCTTCAAACGAAACCTTTTCATTTTTCACTCCGTAAACAGGGTCGCCCGCTACGGGATGACCGATATACGCCATATGAACGCGTATCTGGTGAGTTCTGCCGGTTTCCAGCACACATTTTATGTGAGTATAGCCCTTGCAGCGGCTTATCACCGAGTAATGAGTGACGGCGTGCTTGCTGTTTTTTTCGGTAACGCACATCTTTTTGCGGTCAACGGGGTGTCTGCCGATGGGCGCGTTCACCTCTCCCTCATCGTTTTTGAGCGTTCCGAAAACTACGGCTTCATATTCTCTTGTAAACGAGTGTTCTTTTATCTGCTGTGCAAGCTTTGTATGAGAAAAGTCATTCTTCGCGACTATCAAAAGTCCGCTTGTGTCCTTATCTATACGGTGAACGATGCCCGGGCGCATCACACCGTTTATCCCCGAAAGGCTGTCGCCGCAGTGATAAAGCAGGGCGTTGACGAGCGTTCCTTCATAGTTTCCCGCCGCGGGATGTACGACCATCCCCTTAGGCTTGTTTACCACAAGAAGGTCGTCGTCCTCATAAACGATGTCGAGCGGGATGTTTTCCGCCTTCGCTTCATACGGAACCGGGTCGGGGATATTTACTTCGATAACATCTCCCGAAGACAGCTTTTGCTTTTTATTACAGGGAGAGCCGTTTACAGTGACAGCGCCGTTTTCGATAAGATTTACCGCCATGCTGCGCGACAGCTCGATTCCCGCGTCGGATAAAAACTTGTCGAGCCTGACGCCGCCGTCATCACAAATAAGCTGATGAAACGTCATTGGAGCTTACCTCTTTTTTCTTTTTCAGAAAAAAACAGCAGATATACGGCAAGAAGAACAACGCCGACGGTAATGCAGTAATCGGCAAAGTTGCAGACGGGCGGGAAAAACGAAAAGCTGAGGTAATCCACAACATAGTTATAGGCTACCCTGTCGATAAGATTGCCGATACCTCCGCCAACGATCAGCGCGACGGTAACGTAGAAAAACTTGCTTTGGGGACGCTTTTTGAACATATAAAAGATGATAGCGCCAAGCAAAACAGCGGTCAGCACAATGAAGATCCACTGCATTCCCTGAAACATTCCGAAAGCCACGCCTTTGTTTTCAACATAGGTCAGCTTAAAAACGTCTCCCAAGACATTAACGGTGCCGACAGGCTTCAGATCGGTTATGATGAAGTATTTGATTATCTGGTCGATCGCCGCCAGCACAGCGCCGGCTGTAAGCGCGATAAAAGGCATATTATTTCCCCCATATCAATAAATCGGTGTAATCATCATCACACCGATTTACGATAAAAATATTCATTATTTAAGGATCTCACAGCAGCGCGCGCAAAGTGTAGGATGCTCGCTGTTTTCTCCGACCGTGGGGCTTATAGACCAGCAGCGCTGACACTTTTCGCCCTCGGCTTTGTCCGCGGTGATTTCAAGTTCACCGCCATTATCTTCGATGCTGACATCGCTGACGATGAACGCCGCGGCAAGCTCGTTTTCAGCCTTTTTGAGGAAATCAAGCTTTTCTCCGCCGGCGGCAAGGGTGACCTTTGCCTCAAGCGAGCCCTTGATCGTCTTTTCCTTGATCATCGGCTCAAGAGTTTTCTTGACGTCGTCTCTGAGAGCATGGATCTCGTCCCAGAAAGCCATAAAGCCGTCGTCGATGGAGATGTCGAGCTTTTCGGGCATATCGTTGAAGATGACGTGATCGGCGTTGTCGTCGGAAGAATGAGGCATAAACTTCCAGATCTCGTCGGATGTGTAGGCGAGGATCGGAGCCAGCATTCTTGTCATTGCGTTGAGGATCGTGTAGATCGCGGTCTGAGCCGCCTTTCTGGAATGGCTGTCAGCCTTTTCGGTGTACAGTCTGTCCTTAAGAACGTCGAGATAGAAGTTGGACATATCGACAACGCAGAAGTTATGGATGCTGTGATATACGATGTGGAATTCGTAACGGCTGTAGGACTGAGCTACTTTTTCGATCAGGTCGTTGAGAGTCGCTACAGCCCATTTGTCGATGGGCAGCAGATCGTCAAACGCGACCGTGTCTTTATCGGGATCAAAATCGGAAAGGTTGCCGAGAATGTATCTGGCTGTGTTTCTGATCTTTCTGTAGGATTCGGAAAGCTGCTTTAATATATCAAACGAAATGTTTACATCCGACTGATAGTCGCAGGAAGCGACCCAAAGACGGAGAACATCGGCGCCGAACTGCTTGATGACCTCCTGGGGGCTGATGCCGTTGCCGAGAGATTTACTCATCTTGCGCTTTTCCATATCGAGGATCATTCCGTGAGTAAGAACGGTCCTGTACGGAGCCACGCCCTTTGTGGCGACAGAGGTCAGCAGCGAGGACTGAAACCAGCCTCTGTACTGGTTGTTGCCCTCGAGATACAGATCGGCAGGAAAACCGAGATAATCACGGCGCTTGCAGACCGCGGTGTGCGAGGAACCGCTGTCGAACCAAACGTCCATAATATCTTTTTCTTTATCAAAATCGGCACAGCCGCACTTGGCGCATTTTGTACCCTCGGGAAGGATGTCCTTAGCGTCATAGGCAAACCAGGCGTTTGAGCCTTCCTTTCCGAACAATTCCGCAACCGCGAGCATAGCCTCTTTGTCGATAAGCGGCTCGCCGCAGTCCCTGCAGTAGAAGATCGGAATGGGAACGCCCCATTTGCGCTGGCGGGAAATGCACCAGTCTTTTCTGTCGCGGACCATAGAGGTGATCCTGTCCTTGCCCCACGCGGGGATCCACTCAACGGTGTTGATGGCGTCGACGGCTTCATCCTTGAAATCGTCAACGGAGCAGAACCACTGGTCGGTCGCTCTGAAAAGAATGGGAGACTTACATCTCCAGCAGTGCGGATACTGATGGATTATCTTTTTAAGCGCGAAGAGAGCGCCGGTTTCGTCAAGGTAGATCGCGATCTTTTTATTTGCCTCGTCGGTGGTAAGTCCTGCAAACTGACCTGCTTCCTCGGTGAGAACGCCGTCGCCGTTAACGGGACAAATGACGGGGATCTCGGGATAATTGCGGCAGACGTTGTAGTCGTCTACACCGTGACCGGGAGCTGTGTGAACGCAGCCGGTACCGCTTTCGAGCGTAACGTGGTCGCCGACGATAAGCAGGGATTCACGGTCAAGGAACGGATGCTGAGTTTTCATATACTCAAGCTCGCTGCCCTTGATGGTTCCGACTACTTCATAATCGGCAATACCTGCTTCTTCCATGGCGTTTTTATAAAGATCGGTCGCCATGACATAGAATTCGTCACCGCTTTTGATCACAGAGTACTCATAGCGCGGACCGACGCAGATCGCGACGTTCGCGGGAAGCGTCCAGGTGGTGGTTGTCCAGATAACGAACGAAACCTTTTCGGGGTCGATGCCCATTGCGGAGAACTTACCGAGGTCGTCGGTGACCTTGAATTTTACGTAGATGGAATGGCAGGGATCCTCTGCGTATTCGATCTCCGCTTCGGCAAGCGCGGTTTTACATTCGGGACACCAGTAAACGGGTTTTAGTCCTCTGTAGATATAGCCTTTATCCGCCATTTCGGCGAAAACCTTGATTTGTTCGGCTTCAAACTCATGTGTAAGAGTTATGTAAGGATGATCCCACTCGCCGATAGCGCCCAGACGCTTGAACTGCTCGCGCTGGTCGTTGATATAACCGGTAACGAATTCCTCGCAAAGCTTTCTGAGCTCGACGACGGAAATGTCGGCAGAGCTGCCGATGCCCGCTTTTTGTCTTGCCTTTAGCTCTGTGGGAAGACCGTGGGTATCCCAACCGGGAACATACGGGGACTTGAAGCCCGCCATATTTTTGTAACGAACTATAAAGTCCTTCAAAATCTTGTTAAGCGCGTGACCGAGATGGATGTCGCCGTTGGCGTAGGGCGGTCCGTCATGAAGCACGAACAAGGGCTTGCCCTCGTTATGCTGCATCAGCTTTTCATAGATTTTTTCATCCTCCCACTGCTTGAGCATAACGGGCTCGCTTTTGGGCAGACCCGCACGCATCGGAAAATCGGTTTTGGGAAGATTTAAAGTTGCGTTATAATCCTTACAATCTATACACATATGAATTGATCTCTCCAATAAAATGAATGTTTAAGCCGGCTAATTACTCGGAAACGTCGTAATTATCGCCGAATTTAAGGTGATTGAACTTGCCGGGGCGCTTGATAGCGACTCTGGTGGTAGCGTCGGTCACCTTGGGAGCCTGAGCGGGAGCTTCCTCCGGCTGCTGCTCGGGCTGAGCCTGTTCAGGCTGAGGAGCGGGCTGCTCGATGGGCTCGGTGGGATATTTTTCATCGAGCTGCTCGCGGCTTTCCTCGACATCCGCGGATGTGGGAAGGTCGTCGATAGTCTTGATATGTCTGCTGTAAAGCTCGATAAGCTCGTTTCTGAGCGCAACTGCGTCAGACTGAAGCTGCAGATAGTTTTCTTTTTCCAGAGCGGTCATTCTGTTGGCGTCGGATACGAGCTCCTGAGCCTTTTCTTCCGCTTCTCTGACGATCTTTGCCGCCTTGTCCTTTGCCTCTTTGATGCAGGCGTCGGACATTTTCTGAGAGGTGAGAAGCGCGTTTCTTACGGTTTCCTCATCTTCTCTGTACTCCTCAAGACGGGTAGCCAGTCTGTCGATCTTATGGACAAGATTGGTCTTTTCCTTCTTGAGCTGTTCGAATGACGCGATTACCTCATCGATAAAAGCGTCGACGTCCTCAGCGCGGTAACCGCCGCTGAGCGTAGCTTTTCTAAAGCTGATGTTTTTGATTTCATCAATCGTAAGCATTTTTCCTACACTCCTTATCTATAATGAATAATTGAAATCCTGATACGGTGTTTTTTAGTTTCCCCGAGAACACCGCTAATAACAAATTTACCCCTACCCCTTACGGTAACGGTATCTCCCGCACAGATCGTCTGACTGACGTTCTGGCATATCAGGTGGTTGTGAGCAACGCTGCCTGACAAAACCAGCTGCTTTGTCTTTTCGCGGGAAAGTCCGGTAACAGCGGCAACGACAGCGTCGAGCCGCAAAGACGAAACCGTGTGGTCCTTTGTGTCAAAGCCTCTTCCCTTCGGCAGATCATCAGGCTCTGCTTCGGAAATTTTTACTCCGACGTTTCCGACCTTGAAAAGCTGAGACGTTATGTAGCTTTTTACTTCCTCTTTAACAAACGTCACGCATCTGCCGTCTTCGACCAGAATATCTCCGACGGTTTCACGCTCCATACCCAGAGACATCAGCGCGCCCAAAAAGTCGCGGTGAGTAAGCTTGTCGCTTTTTCGAAACGAAAACGAAAGAGCGCAAACCGGGAAGTCGGTCTTTTCTTCATAGAACAGACCCAAAACCTTTCTTTCGGCGTTTTCATATCCTCCGAAGAAAAAATAGTTTTTAAACCCGCGCGAAGCAAGGTGCCGCTGAGCTATTGCCTGTTCCCTTTCCGTCAAAAACGAAAAGAAATAGGGCTTCTGACGTTTTTCGCAAAGGTAGATGCCGTCGTCGAGCTTGGACAGAAAAAGAGGGTCGTTATCAGAAGTATACGCCACTGTTTTCGAGTTCGTCCAAAAGATCGTCGCCTGTCAGGTCGACATTGCTGGGAATGATGATATATGTATTGGTGGCAACTCTCTTGATCTTTCCGTTGTTGGCATATGCAACGCCGCTGAGGAAGTCAAGGATCCTTCTTGCCATATCCTTGTTTGTGTCTTCAAGGTTGAGAACAACGGTGTGGGTCTTCATGAGCTCGTCCGCGATAGCGCGGGTCTCCTCGCCGAAACGCTCGGGCTTGAAGATACCTACCTGAAGCTTTGCGGTCGCGTTGATGTTTACGACCTTGTTTCTGGTGCCGGAAACGCTGCTCTGACGGTCGCGGTCATAATCTCTGTCACGATCTCTGGGAGATGTGACCTCCTCGTACTCGTCCTCGCCCTCGTCGGCATAACCGTACTCGTCATACTCGTACTCGTCGTCGGGAGCGTCCCACATACGTTTAAACTTGTCTACTATTCCTGCCATTTCTTTTTCCTCCTGATTTATATATTATAGTTTCTCTCGCCAAACAGCGCAGAGCCGACTCTAACCATATTTGCTCCATTCAATATCGCCTCATAATAATCGGCAGACATTCCCATGGAAAGTATAGTCATACTTACATTATCTAATTTTTTTTCCAAAATGTCAATAAATAACTTGTGCATATTATAAAAATATTTTGAAATTTTGTGTTCATTTTCACAAATCGGGGGTATTGTCATCAATCCTTT
>CACXGW010000073.1 GCA_902767325.1 uncultured Ruminococcus sp. | reverse complement strand
GATTTGAACCGCCGCATCAGAGTTTTGCAGACTCGTGCCTTACCACTTGGCTATGTCGCCGTTTCACAACAATAGGTATTATACCATCTCACGGAAGAGTTGTCAAGTACCAATAAACATATATGCTCCCGGAGTAGCGATTATGAGAGATTTAAAGCCTTACGCCGAACGCTGTTTGAAGAAAATCGACGTGCTGAAGATACGCCGCGCAAAGGACATTCAATTCAAAATAAACACCCGCGCGAAAACACGGCTGGGCGTGTGCAAAAAGACAGGACAAAGCTATTTGATCGAGATAGCCTCTGCCCTGCTGGATGAGCGCGTGCCCGAAAGCGAGCTTGAAAACACGCTCCTTCACGAGATTTTGCACACCTGCAGGGGGTGTATGAAGCACACGGGAAAATGGAAGCAGCTCGCAGATAAGGTAAACGCCGCCTATGGCTGCAACATAAGCCGCACCGCCTCAAAGGACGCGCTGCCCGAGGAGCTTGCGCACAAGCCGCGGTATAAGGTCGTCTGCCCCAATTGCGGAGCGGTTTACGAGAGATATAAGCGCTCGGCGCTCATACAGCACCCCGAACGCTACCGCTGCGGGAAATGCGGGGGAAGATTAGATGCTAGATGCTAGAGGCTAGAGGCTAGAGGCTAGAGACTAGATAATAGATAATAGATACTAGCTTCTAGCATCTAACTTCTAGCTTCTAACTTCTAGCTTCTAACTTCCAGCTTCTAACTTCTAACTTCTAGCTTCTAGCTTCTAGCTTCTAGCTTCTAGCTTCTAGCTTCTAACTTCTAACTTCTAGCTTCTAGCTTCTAGCATCTCCCCTTTATCTTCTCCCAATACGCCTTGAATGCCTGTTCGTTTTTATTGTCGCCGCTGTGATAATAGACTCTGTCCTTTATCGCGTCGGGGAGGTACTGCTGAGGCGTATAGTGGTCGGGATAATCGTGGGGATACAGGTAGTTCTGACCCTTGTTGGGGTTGTCCTCGCCGTCGAAATGCTTGTTTTGGAGCTGACGCGGGATGGGACCGGTGTTGCCTCGGCGGATGTCCGCAAGAGCCGCGTCCATCGCCAGATATGCCGAGTTCGACTTCGGCGCGTTACACACCATAACCACCGCGTCGCCGAGCGGTATACGCGCTTCGGGCAGACCGACCGCCTGTGCTATATCCACGCAGGATTTCACTATCGGGATTATCTGAGGATAGGCAAGCCCGACGTCCTCGCAGGCGCACACCATCAAACGGCGGCACGCTCCGGGCAGGTCGCCCGCTTCAAGCAGCCTTCCGAGATAGTGCAAGGCGGCGTTAGGGTCGCTGCCGCGCATACTCTTCTGATATGCCGAGAGGATGTCGTAATGCTCGTCGCCGTCTCTGTCATAGCGCATAGCGCTGCGCTGGACGAGCTGTGATACGATTTCATCCGTGATGACTTTTTTATTGCCGTCGGTGTCTGCAGCGATAACAGACAATTCTAAGGCGTTCATAGCCTTGCGAACGTCGCCCCCGCAGCCGAAAGCTATCTTGCGCGCGCAGCTTTCGGGCAGCTCGATTCCGATGTCCTGCTCCTGTTCCAGAAGCTTTGCCGCCCGATAAACAGCCTTTTCGACTTCATCCGGCTCCACGCTCTTGAACTCGAACACCGTACTGCGGCTCAATATCGCGTTGTATACGTAGAAATACGGGTTTTCGGTGGTGGATGCTATCAGGGTGATACTGCCGTTTTCGATGAACTCCAGCAGCGTTTGCTGCTGTTTTTTATTGAAGTACTGTATCTCGTCGAGATACAGCAAAATGCCGTTGAGCCCCGAAAAAGTGTTGAGCTGTGCGACGATCTCCTTTATGTCGGAGGTGGACGCCGTGGTGCCGTTGAGCTTGCGCAGCGTCTTGTTCGTCTTGTTGGCGATGTAGGTCGCAAGCGTGGTTTTTCCGACGCCCGAGGGACCGTAGAATATCAAGTTAGGGATCTCGCCGCTTTCGATTATGCGGCGCAGCGGCTTGCCATCGCCGAGCAAATGGCGCTGACCGACGATATCGTCGAGCGACTGCGGACGAAAACGGTCTGCAAGCGGAGTTTTCATAGAATCAACCTCTTACTAAAGTTAAAAGTTCAAAGTGCAAAGTTCAAAGTTTTGGTCGTGAAGAAAGCATTTCTTTTGCACAATGTTTAGCTCCCGACCTAATTTATAATACTGCGGTCGGGAATCATAGGCTTCTGCTTAATACTTTTGTCTGCTTGACCGACACTTTGCACTTTTCACTTTGCACTATGCACTAAAGAAGAAACGGGCTGCCGGTTGACAGCCCATATTTCTAATATAGAATTATTCGTAAAGCGGATATTTGTTGCAGATAGCCTCAACGCCCGCTCTTACCTTATCCTTGCTGTTCTCGTAATCGTTAAGAACAAGCGTGATATACTCGGCGATAAGGTCCATTTCCTCAACGCCCAGACCGCGTGTGGTCACAGCCGCGGTGCCGATGCGAACGCCGCTTGTAACAAACGGAGAGCGGGGCTCGCCGGGGATGGTGTTCTTGTTGACGGTGATGTAGCAGTCGTCAAGACGCGCCTCAAGCTCCTTGCCCGTTACGTCGGAATCGCGCAGGTCGAGCAGAAGAACGTGGTTGTCTGTACCGCCCGAAACGAGCTTGCAGCCGCGTTTCATAAGACCGTCGGCAAGAGCCTTGCAGTTTTCGACGATCTTTTTGCCGTATTCTTTGAATTCGGGCTTGAGCGCTTCGCCGAAGCAGACAGCCTTTGCGGCGATGGTGTGCATAAGAGGACCGCCCTGGGTTCCGGGGAAGATCGCCTTGTCGATCTGCTTTGCGAACTCCTCGCGGCACAGGATCATACCGCCGCGCGGACCGCGGAGGGTCTTGTGGGTAGTGGTGGTGACAAACTCGCAGTAAGGCACGGGATTGGGATGAACGCCCGCCGCGACCAGACCGGCGATGTGAGCCATATCTACCATCAGATAAGCTCCGACCTCGTCGGCGATCTCTCTGAGCTTTGCAAAGTCGATTACGCGGGGATATGCGGAAGCGCCCGCTACGATCATCTTGGGCTTGCAATCCTTTGCGATCTCGAGAACCTTGTCGTAGTCGATGCGGTGAGTAACGCTGTCAACGCCGTAGGGCACGAAGTTGAAATACTTGCCCGACATATTTACGGGCGAGCCGTGTGTGAGGTGTCCGCCCTCGTTGAGGTTCATACCCATAACGGTGTCGCCGGGATTCAGCATTGCGAAGTATACAGCCATATTTGCCTGTGCGCCCGAGTGAGGCTGAACGTTGGCGTGATCGGCTCCGAAAAGCTCGCAGGCACGCTGACGCGCGATCTCCTCAACAACGTCTACGCACTCGCAGCCGCCGTAGTAGCGCTTGCCGGGATAGCCCTCGGCATACTTATTTGTCAGATGGCTGCCCATTGCCGCCATAACAGCGGGAGTTACGATGTTTTCGCTGGCGATCAGCTCAAGATTTCTGCGCTGACGCTTCAGCTCGCTGTTCATCGCGTCGCCGACTGCGGGATCGTATTCCCTGAGATACTCAAGGCACGCGATATTTGTCAATTCACTCATTTTTCATTTCCCCTTTGTACTTGATTATATTAATTGGAATTTAAAGCTTTATTCTTTAAACGAATCAAATCGTCCATTGTTGAGATTTTTCCTGCGTCGTTTCTCAGAGCCGCGGCGCCCCTGAGCCCCTTGAAATAGCCCACGACGAGTTTTCGGGCTTGTCTTAATGCGAGGTATTCGCCCTTGTACTCGACCATCTTGGCTATATGAGAGACCATTACGTCGAGCTTTTCCTCAAGCGAAGGCGCATAAAGCGGCTTAGTAGGATCGGCAAGATAAGAATTTATCTGTGAGAATATCCACGGATTTCCGAGCGTCGCCCTGCCTACCATAACAAAGTCGCAGCCGGTAAAGTCAAGCACCTGCTTTGCTTTTTTGGCGCTGTCGATGTCGCCGTTCGCAATGACCGGGATGCTCACGCTCTGCTTGACCTGACGGATCATGTCATAATCGACCGGAGGCTTGTAGTACTGCTGACGGGTCCTGCCGTGAACGGTTATTGCCGCGGCGCCCGCCTGCTCGCAGAGCTTTGCCACCTCAACAGCGTTTATCATACTGTCGTCCCAGCCCTTGCGAATCTTGACGGTAACGGGAACGCTGACGGCTTTTACGACCGCTTCGGTGATTTCACCGCATAGCTTAGGGTCCTTCATAAGCGCGCTGCCGCTGCCGTTTCCGCTGATTTTAGGAGCGGGACAACCCATATTGATGTCGATTATATCGGGCTTGTTTTCCATTGCGTGACGCGCCGCGTCAGCCATACAGGACGGCTCGTCGCCGAAGATCTGGATGCCGCAGGGACGTTCACTTTCGGATATTTCCATCAGCTCTTCGCTTTTTTTGCTGCCGAATGACAGCGCCTTTGAGCTGACCATTTCGCTTACGCAATAACCGGCGCCCATCTGCATACAAAGCTCGCGATAGGCTCGGTCGGACACACCCGCCATCGGAGCGAGCAGCGCCTTGTGCGGCAGCCTTACGCCGCCGATAGTGACGTCTGTCATACTCGTCTTTGTGACGCGCGCGCGCCGCTGACCTTTGTTGTTATCAGAACAATGATCACAACAACGATACCTACGCCGACGCATATCCACGAAACGATGCCGGCGGTGTAGTCGGTTGAGTAGGTTTTGCTGCTGACGGACTTGTCCATCTGAGGAGCGATGAAGTTCGTTGCCTCCTGAGCGTCCTCGATCAGCGCGATATACTCGTCCTGAAGCGACTGCGAATTATTTTCGTCGTTATTATCCTGAGTTTCCTCAACGGGCGCGACATATTCGGTTTCATCAGGTGTATACTCGGTTTCCGCGGGTACATATTCGGTTGCGGGCTCTGCATTCTCGGTTGGGGGCTCAGCCTCTGTTTCAGCCGGCTGAGGCTCGGTTTCAACAGGCTCGGTCTCAACGGGCACGGGCTCGGTTTCAACAGGCTCAACGACCGATTCAACAGCCGAAGGCTCGTCCGCAACGCTTGATTGAGCGTCGTCTCCGACGTCCTCGGCGGCAGCGCCGAACGCGAAAAACAGTGCGAGAACAGCCGCGATAAGCGCGGTCAACCCGATTTGTTTTATTCTTTTAAACATTTGACATCCCTCGGATGATTACATATTTAAATGTATTATACCAAAAACCGCGCGCCTTTGCAATAGCTTTCTTGCAGAAGCTGAACTCAAACTGAGCGTATCATATGTTACTTATTAACAAATCAGGGCGGCAAGCTCCAATAACGCGGAGGTTGCCTTAACGGTGTAGGGGCGCACACACGGGTGCGCCCCTACGTTGTATCACCTAATGCTATATAAAGCTTTTTGTAGGGTTCGGTCTTGACCGAACCGCCGTTTGAGTCCTCAGCGTCTTGTTTATCGTGTGCGGTACGGTCAAGACCGTACCCTACATCACGGGCTGATAAAATGAAGTTTTAGTGTTACGGCATACACACAGTTACCGCAACAAACTCACCATTAAATCACTTCTCCTCCCCTGCCAGCACCTTTGCGATAACGTCCGCGAGGAGCGTGCCGGTGTATTCCGCCTCGTCCACGCTGTTGGCGTCGGTTCCGACCTCTATCAGCAGCGAGCCGTCGCAGATATACTCGTTGTAGGCAAAATAGTCGAAATTGAGCGGACGCGTCATACCGGGATATAGCTTTTCAGCCGTGTTTTGCAGCTTCAGCGCAAAGCCGAGGTTGTTCTGCCAATTCGCAAAGCCGCGCTCGTTGTCGGGGTCGCAGCCCGACATTATCATTATCTGCGCGCCCTTTTTTCCGTTGTACTCAAAAACGGGCTTCACCTTGCAGGTCTCCGTTCCCAGAGCGTCGCGGTGGATGTCCAGCACCACTTTTATCGAGGGATATTTTTCCATATCGTCCGTCACGGTCTGAGCGCTGCGGTCGTAGGAACCGTTGTAGCTGGAATCGTGGACGGTGGTGTCGTGAAGCGTTTTGATCCCGTTTTTCTCAAGCGTTTCGGTCATCACGTCCCCCACCGCGACGACATTGAAGCTGTTGTTGTTCGTTCGGGAATAGTAGCTCTCGTAAAAATGATCGGTGTCCTTGTCAAGATAGCTTTCGCCTGTATGTGTGTGATATATAAGCACCTGCGGCTCATCGGAAGATTTCTTCACCTGAAAGCTCAGCGGAGCGCTTAGTATGCCTTCAAAATCGAGGCTCATTCCCGCGTAGTTTTTTATGTAACAGCTGTCAACAGCGGTGCCGCTTCCGGCTATGGTCTTTTCTGCTATATCATAAACCTCTTCGCCGCTGTGATCGGCGTCGGTATCGTAATAGCCGCTTTTGTCGCGCTGCTTCGGCTTTTCCTTGTTTTGCGCAGATGTAGCGGGCGGAACGGTCCCGGCGGCAGTAGTACTGACGGTTTCCTGCACTGCGGAGGTCGTCTGAGGCGCTGTTCCGCTCTCTATGGGATATTTGCCGTCGGTCAGAGTAAATGCCGCCGCGGCAAGAACAGCCTCGCGATTCCCGAAGGTCTCGGGCAGCCGCCTGAACACACAAGCCGCGGCAACAAAAACCAAAATGACCGAAACAAAAAGCTTTGCCGCTCGTTTAAGCCTTCCTTTGCGTTTCACATGATCACCGCCATATTGTAATTATAAGAAATATATATGCCGGCTCGGATGATATAATCACTTTTACATCAGCGAAATAAGCTCCTTCAGCTCAAACTCGTTTTGCATGGCGGCGTTCAGCGAAAAGCCTAAAAGCCGCGACGCGCGCTCGGTGAGCAGGTCTATCTCCCGCGGAATGACTATCATCTGTCTGCCCTCGGGAAGCGAGAACCGCGCATTTGCTTTCACTCCCTCACCGATGATGTCGTTGGCGAAGGTCCGGGCGTCGATGACCGTCGGCACTCCGATAGCGATCACAGGCACGCCTATCGTCTCCTGATTTATGCTTGTACGGTGGTTGCCGACGCCTGCTCCCGGGGAGATGCCCGCGCTGCTGATCTGCATAGTGCAGCCGAGCCGCTCCACCCTGCGGGAAGCGAGGGCGTCCACCGCGATAACTGCGTTGGGACGGATGCGCTTTACGATGCTGAGGATATACTCGCCTGTTTCGATGCCGGTCTGCCCCGTCACGCCGGTGTTCATCACCGCCACCGGACGAAGCCTGTCAAGTCCGGTTGAACGCGCCAGCTCGCCGGTGATATGCCGTGTGGCGAGCACCCTCGCGCCTGTTTTGGGACCGAGTGAGTCGGGCGTTATCTCTTCATTCCCAAGCCCCGCGACGAGCAAAAGACCGTTGACAGGCAGAAGCCGCCTGATCTCAGTCCCGATGGTTTTTATCCTTTCATCGGTCTCGGTGAAGTTGTCGGTGAGCGACGGCAGCTCGATTGTGATGTATGTCCCGATCTCCTTTCCGAGCGCCTGCTTTGCCTTTTGGTTCTTTACATTGAGCCGCGATATCTTCATTCCGTTTTCGCTGTACTCGTGATATTCCATCCCCGAAACTTTTTCGCCCGCGATCTCTCTGGCTTCTATCGCCAGATCGGTCCTCAACTGCATATCATCAACCTCGCTGTGCTTTATAGCATATTTTTTCCTGATTATTATTCGGAAAAATCGAACGGATTATTCTTTACAAAACACTATTTATTTGTTATACTTATTATAAGTATATTTCTATATAAGGAAGGCATAATATGAAAATAAATATTTGGAAAAAACTGATCTGCGCGGCTTGCGTCTGTGTGCTCGCTGTCAGCGTCGGCAGCGTCGGCGCCGCGGCTGCGGAGATCGACCTCGACGAAAGCGTCGGAACCGAACTGACAAGCGAACCCGTGTCGGAGCCCGAAGCGCTCCCCTCATACTACAGCTCGCTTGACCTGGGCTATGTGACCTCTGTTAAAAGTCAGGAATACAACTCCTGCTGGGCATACGCCTCTATGGCGACTTTTGAGTCGCTGCTGCTCAGAAACGGCATCGGAACTCCTGCCGACGATATGTCGACAAGTCACCTTAACCTGTGGGCGACGACACGCACCAACGGCAAGGGCTGGATACGCGAAGTCAACTATGACGGCTATCCCTCGATCGCGCTGGGTTATCTCACCTCGTGGCAGGGCGGCGTTTACGCCTCGGACCTCGGAAACTTTCCGCTGAACAGCGGGTTATACGGCGATCAGGTCCCGACTGACCTCGCGCGCTACGGCGTGACCTCGGTGAAGTATCTTAACAAAAACGATCCCGAAGAGATAAAGCGCTGCATCATGGAGCACGGCGGAGTTTATACCTCCTTTGCGACGACCGCCAACTGCCGCAGCGCCGACAGGATAAGCTATTATATGCCGCCGAACTACAGCGGAAGCTATTCCGGCCACTCGATCGAGGTCGTCGGCTGGGATGACAACTACGCTGCCTCAAACTTTACCGGCAACGCAGGAATGCCAAGCAATAACGGCGCGTGGCTCATCAAGAACAGCTACGGCGACAACAACGCTTTGGGCGGATATTTCTGGATTTCCTATGAAGACGTGTACCTGTTCTCCAAAAAATATGTTCCCTCCTACTGCATCACCGGCTTTGAGGAGATAACAAGCGACAAAAAGCTTATCCAGAACGAGATATACGGCGCTACATATGAGTTCAAATACGCTCAGGACACCGATCTGACCTTTATGAACCGCCTGCACTTCGACACCGATTACAACAAGATCGACAAGGTAGTGTTCAAAACCGACGCTTTGGGAGCCGACTACCGTATCTTCTATGTCCCCGACGGCAACAATGACATTCCGGACGCGAACACCGACAACTGGACGCTGCTTTATGAGGGCACTGTCGACTACACCGGTTATATCTGCGCGGACATCGAGGACTTTGAATACAGAGACAGCGAAGGCTCGGTCGCCGTGGAGATCGACAACTCCTCCTCCGGCGAGAAAAGCACAATCGGCGTCGGCGAATGGCTGACCAATTCATACGAATATGTCTTTATCAACGAGACACAGCGCGGCGAAAGCTACCTGATGCAAAACGGAGAGATTATGGATGTTATGGATTATTACCAAGATAATCTCAACGACGACGTCGGCGGCACATTCGTTATAAAGGCGATTACCGTCAAGGACTACTCCCCCACACTGCTCGGAGATGTTGACAGGGACGGAGTCGTTTCCATCCGCGACGTAACGGAAATACAGCGTCATCTGGCTGAGTTTATCACCCTGAAGGGAATAAACGCCTCCAACGCCGACTATAACCAAGACGGCGTGATAAATATCGACGACGCCACAAAGATCCAGCGTTTCCTCGCTGAATTCCCCGATTGATAAAAAAACGAAACCAAAAAAGCGGCTCTTAACGGAGCCGTTTTTTAATTAATAATTTATGATTAATGATTAATAATGCAGGTCGAGCAGACAGATTTGCTTATGCACTGCGTTTAGTCCCCGACCGAATCTATATTACTGCGTATGTTGAAAAAACATTGTGTGACAGGGGGGGTGCCATCCCGTAGCCGAGCGGCATCCATTTTTGTTCATAAAGAAACGGCACAGCCTGAGCTGTGCCGTAATTGTTTATTATCAGACAAGATCCGCGATATACTGCTGCATGCAGGTTACGTCGTCGATCGATACCTTTCCGTTGTAATCAAAATCACAGCAGGAAAGCTGAGACTCGGTAAGTTCCATCATACCCGCAAGGTATTTCTGGATTACGGTTCCGTCATGAATAGTTACCTTTCCGTCGCCGGTGACGTCACCGATGTTTCCGGAATAGTTCTTATACTTTTCGATCTCTCTTCTCAGAGGAGGAACCGTTGTAGGCTCAACAGTCGTCGGAGGAACCGTTGTTGCCGGAGCCTTCGTCGTGGGTGCTACCGTTGTTGCAGGCTTTGTAGTTGTCTGAGGCTTCGTAGTTGTGGGCGCCTTTGTTGTTGTAGGAGCCTTTGTCGTCGTAGGAGCCTTCGTTGTCGTGGGCGCCTTTGTTGTTGCAGGAGCCTTTGTCGTCGTAGGAGCCTTCGTTGTCGTGGGCGCCTTTGTTGTCGTGGGCGCCTTTGTTGTTGTGGGCGCCTTTGTAGTAGCAGTAGTTGCAGGCAGAGCCGACAAATACTTGCAATACTCCAGAGCGACCCAGCCCTTTTGACCGTTTACAGTCGCATATCCC
Organism: uncultured Ruminococcus sp.; assembly: GCA_902767325.1. Lineage (GTDB taxonomy): Bacteria > Bacillota > Clostridia > Oscillospirales > Acutalibacteraceae > Ruminococcoides. The sequence goes on along the minus strand of CACXGW010000073.1, from coordinate 1,800 downwards.
CAGTGATAGCCGTCCTTTGTCGTTACCTTGGGAATGGTCAGCGTCAGGTTTTTGGCAACGGTCTTGATGACCGAGTAGCTGAGACCTGCGCCGGTACGCATATTGAGCGTTGCCTGTGTGAGATATTTGCCTGTTTTATATGTAGTTGTGCTTGTTGTAGTTGTTGCGGAATCTATAAGATAGATATATCCCTGGAAAGTCCACCAGCTGTTTCCGCCGGGGTTCTTGTCGGTCTTTTTGGCGTAAGTGAGATAGAAGGTACGTCCGCCCCACTCGGAGTTGGAAAGGGTCATATTGCCGTTGCTGTCGATTTTCTCAACGACCGCTACGTGACCGCCGCCGCTGTAAGACCAGCAGGCGATCGCTCCGACCTTGGGAGTGCTGCCGTATTTGTAATAACCATTGGACTTGTTGTAGCCGTACCACTGTCCGGCGCCGTTCCAGGAAAGCTTGGGTTCCTTGCCGAGGATCTCATACGCTCTGCCGTAGGCATACGCGGTGCAGTTCGGCATTCCGTAACCGTATTTCTGGAAAACGTTATAGTTACTGTTGTAATAATATTTGTTTGTGCTTGCGGGAGCAGACAGGCGCGCAGAGAACGACGCCGCGCTCGCGAAGATCGAAATGGAAAATACAGTTGTAAATAAAACCGTTACTGTCAGTGCGACAGCAGAAATACTTCTAAGAACGTTTCGTTTCAAAAAATCATCCTTTCCGAAGATTGGTCTGTTTTTGTCGAATCATCTTTTATTTGATCGTAATTATTACGATTATGTAACCAAAGTTATTCTAACACATATGTCAAAAAAAATCAAACCCGTATTTCGCCGATAATTGATACACTATACAGACATATTTGCTACACTATTCACAATATCTTGTAATTATTGCGGTTTTTGCAAATTATATTTCCAAAAGCGAATAAAAGCAATTCGCTCTATTTTCTATTATAGCATATTAATTCAGAAAAATAAAGTCTTTTTTTCATTTTTAGAAAATTATTTTTTTGGCTTGGTGTTATAATCGAAATGAAAATCCAATACGGAGGTCAATAATATGAAAAAGATACTTTCGATCGCAGCGGCTGCGGCTGTTGCCTTTTCCTGTATTTTCGTTTTGGGCGCCTGTTCAAAAGAGGAAGCAAAAAAAGAAGGTAACAAAATTGTAAGCGATGCAAAAAGCTATCTGCAAAGTGAATTGGGAATCGACGGAGACGTAAGCGACCTTAAAAGCAGCGTAAAAGAAGCTGTCCGCGATGAGCTCGGGCTGAACAACACATCCAATCAGGTTCTTGAAGGAAACTGGATCCCTGTTACCGATACGATCGACGACTGGTGCTGGACGTTTGACGGAAAAAACAAATGCACGCTCAAAAGCGAACCTAACGCCTCCAGCGCCGGCGGCACATACTCGGTAAACAAGGATGACGGCACTGTTGTGATCCAGCTTGACACCTGGAACGAACCGGTCACCTTCACCTATACGCTGAAAACGACCCTTTCGGACAATTTCCTGAAGCTCAGCTCCGAAACCCAGGGCTATAATCTTAAAAAGGAAAAGTAAAATAAACTCCGGTTCTAAAATAAGCGCCGGATTTTATATGGCAGCTTAAAGAGAATGCAGCTGATATTCAAACAACTCTCCCCTTTTCGGCGTATTTATAAAACAGAAAAAAGGGCTTGCATTTTCTAAAGAAGTGTGCTATTATATATCTTGCGGTTAAAAAACCGCATATGCGCCGGTAGCTCAGCTGGATAGAGTGTCTGACTACGAATCAGAAGGTCGGGAGTTCGAGTCTCT
>CACXGW010000072.1 GCA_902767325.1 uncultured Ruminococcus sp. | reverse complement strand
CCTTAAAGACAGTGACGGGAACAAGATATAAAACGCTTCGGCGCAGAGAGTTGCCGGTTGGTGTAAGGCAACGCGAAGGTTTATATGGATAGCTCATCCCCGAGTTTTCCGCGTGAAGTTATTAGCGCGGAACGCATTGACAGCGTTAACAGTCAGGACTTTGTTGGAAGTCTGTAAGGAGTATGCGGCGACGTATGCTTGAATCAGGGTGGTACCACGATGATTTCGTCCCTTATTGCAACTATGTTGTATTTAAGGGGCTTTCTTTTTATTATGCGGGATTTTTCCCGGAATAGTCATATGGAGGCAAAATTATGAAACCGTCTTTTGAAAAGTACATTCCGTTCAAACAGATCGATTTGCCCGACCGCACCTGGCCGAACAAGACGATCACCAAGGCGCCGATATGGTGCAGCGTCGACTTGCGTGACGGCAACCAGTCGCTGATCGACCCGATGACACTCAAAGAAAAGCTCGAGTTTTTCCACGCGCTTGTTGATATGGGCTTTAAGGAGATCGAGATCGGATTCCCGAGCGCTTCGGAAACCGAATATGAGATCTGCCGTGAGCTTATCGAGAACAATCACATCCCCGACGATGTTACCATCCAGGTTTTGGTGCAGGCGCGAGAGCATCTTATCCACAAGACCTTTGAGGCGATCAAGGGCGCGAAGAACGTTATCGTTCACTTCTACAACTCCACTTCCACCTTGCAGAGAAAGGTCGTTTTCAAGACCGATATGCAGGGCGTTATCGACATCGCCGTTGAGGGCGCGCGCCTTATCAAAAAACTGACCGACGAATACACCGGCGACACGAACATTCGCTTTGAATACTCCCCCGAGAGCTTCAGCGGCACCGAGCCTGAGAACGCGGTTTTGATTTGCGACAGAGTTATGGAAGAGCTCGGCTCAACAAAAGAGAATCCCGTTATCCTCAACCTGCCGAACACGGTCGAGATGTGCACGCCTAACACCTTTGCCGACCAGATCGAATATTTCATCCGTCATATGAAGAACCGCGAGGCGGCGATCATCAGCGTTCATCCCCACAACGACCGCGGCTGCGGCGTAGCTGCGGGCGAGCTTGCGCTGCTTGCGGGAGCCGACCGCGTTGAAGGCACGCTCTTCGGCAACGGCGAGCGCACCGGCAATATGGACATCGTGACGATGGGCCTTAATATGTTTACGCAGGGCGTTGACCCCAAGCTCGACTTCAGCAATCTGCCCCACCTGCGCGATATTTACGAGCGCTGCACAAATATGAAGATCGATCCGCGCCAGCCGTATATCGGCGAGCTGGTATTCACCGCGTTTTCCGGTTCGCACCAGGACGCTATCAACAAAGGCTTCCAGTATATGCGCGAAAGCGGAACCGAATATTGGGAGATACCGTATCTGCCAATCGACCCCGCCGACGTCGGCAGAGAGTACGAGCCGATCATCCGCATAAACTCGCAGTCAGGCAAGGGCGGCGCGGCGTTTGTTATGAGCAACAACTTCGGATATGATCTGCCGAAGAAGATGCATCCGGAATTCTCCGCGCTTGTACAGAGAAAATGCGAGGAGCTTGAGCGCGAGCTTATCCCGAAGGAGCTGTTCGAGGTGTTCGAGGACAACTATCTCAATCATCCCGAGAAGTTCAAGCTCACTCATCAGAGGATATACGAAGAGAGCGAGGACGGCAAGGATTACGTACACTTCAAGGGCGGAATTCTTGTTGACGGCGCAGGCGAAATAAGGATACACGGCACCGGCAACGGCCCGATCGACGCGTTCTTCAACGCGCTGAAAAAGGTCGGTCTGAACCGTTATCAGTTCAGAAGCTACAGCCAGCACGCGATAAGCGAAGGCTCGGACGCGAAGGCTGTTTCGTACATCGAGCTGAAAACTCCCGAAGGCAAGCGCATCTTCGGCGTTGGCATCGACTCCAACGTAAACATCGCTTCGATCCGCGGCGTTCTCAACGCGATAAACAGAGCGGAAGCGAAATAAGAAAAATAATATGCATAAACCTTTTACGGAGATTACGCTATGGTAGAATCCCTTTATGTTTCTTTATTTGAACACTCTGCGATCTGGAATATTGTGATAATAGCTGCGTTGCTTTTGCTGTCTTTTCTCAGAGATTTCTTTGTCGGCAGATGGGTCCAAAAAAAGTATGAGCGGAAAGAACCTTATTCCGAAATAACAGTTAACTTTGGTCTGCGTATATTTTTGTCGCTGACTGCATCGGAAATTTGCGCTTTTCTCTTTTACTATTCTATAGCCTCTGTTTATTCCGGCTCTTGGACAACGGCATTTGAAAAAGGAATAATTCTTACCATAAAGGATGCCGCTCCTTTTTGGGGTGCATTGATATGGTACTGTGTGGGTGTTCTGCTTTGGGCTTTTCTTTCGGTTGCGTTTATTCTTATCTTTTTGAGATATAAGGACGCTGTCAGTTATAAAGACCGATTGAAGTTGGCGTCTAAATCTGTATTACCTGCTGTTCCGTTCTTTATGGTTTTTCAATTGTTTTTACTCTTTTAATCAAAGCAAAATTAAAACGGTTGTATCAAAGTGTTCTCTGATACAACCGTTTTTGCGTGAAGCAAAAATTACTTCATGCCGTTTTCATAACTTTCGATCATCTTTTTGACCATCTGGCCGCCGACGGAACCCGCCTGACGGGAGGTAAGGTCGCCGTTGTAGCCCTGACGGAGATTTACTCCGACTTCGTTGGCACACTCCATTTTAAAACGGTTCATAGCTTCCTTTGCCTCGGGAACATTGATCTGATTGTTATTTGCCATTGTTCTCTTTCTCCTTAACTCATCTATCTTAAGCGGCGAGATGCCTTCGCAACTTATCGCCGCAATAGTAGTGTAAGGAGTTTTTTCTGTTTTATTTCTTGAAAAATTTGTCAGTTTGTCTGCCGAACAAAAAACAGATTTCCCCGTCATTTCTTTGCTTTTTCAAGATTCAGCGCGATAACAGCATCTAAGATATCATCTGTATTTCACGCGGAAGCCGTGCTCGTCAAAGAGGACAGGAAGGGATTTGGCTTCCATTCTGTCGACCTGAATGAACATACCGTTGCAAATATACGCCACGGCGCTGTCGATCTGGCTTTCGGTGCCCTGGATCTCCATTGTAACCGAGCCGTCAAATTCGTTGCGCACCCAGCCGCTCGCGCCGTACATCTCGGCGGCTCGCATAGCCTGATAGCGAAAGCCCACAGCCTGAACCTGTCCGTAAAACGAAATTCGCCTGCGCACTAACGGTTTTTGCTTCATAAACATATCCTTTCCTCCGCTTTAATCGACGTTCCTGCCTTTTCCCGCGACAAGGTCCTTTACGACCTCGCCCGCGATGATAAGCCCCGCGACCGAGGGAACGAACGAAACGGAACCCGGGGTGTCGCGGCGGACGGTGTCCTCGCCGCTGTCTTTAACGGGACGGACCGGCGCCTCTTTTGAATAGACGACCTTCAGCTTTTTTATCCCGCGTTTTCTGCATTCGTAACGCATAACTCTGGCAAGAGGGCACACCGAGGTTTTATAAATATCCGCTACCTCAAAAGCGGCGGGGTCGAGCTTGTTGCCCGCGCCCATGGCGGATATGATCGGCGTGTCAGCCTCCTGCGCCTTTTGTGCCAGCGCAAGCTTGCCCTTTACCGTATCAATGGCGTCAACGACATAGTCATATTGCGTAAAATCGAATTCGTCTTCGGTTTCGGGCAGGAAAAAGGTTTTGTAAACGCGGACTTCGCAGTCGGGGTTTATATCGAGAACACGGTTTTTCGCGGCATCGACTTTGTATTCGCCCAGCGTGCTGCGGGTGGCGATTATCTGGCGGTTGAGATTGCTCGGCGCTACCGTGTCGTTGTCGATAAGGTCAAAGCTGCCGACAGCTGAACGCGCGAGCGCCTCAACGACATATCCGCCGACGCCGCCGACGCCGAACACCGCAACGCGGGAACGGCGCAGAATATCCATAGCCGCTTCTCCGAGCAGCATTTCTGTTCGCGAAAACTGTTCTGTCATAGCAATTCTCCGAGGATAGCGACCGCGTTAGCCACACAGTCGTCGCAGGAACACAGCATTTTGCCGGTGGTGACTCCCTTTAGCTCGATGCATATCGTCGCGCCGCAGCGGTCAAGAAATTCACTGTAAAGCTGTCTTGCCTGCCGCATAACGGGCGTTCCTTTGTTTTTCATCCCGAGCACGATCTGAGCTCCGCAGAGCGCGCCGCAGGTGGCTCCCATCGTGCCCATACCCGCGCCGAAGCCGGCGCCGAGAGAGCGCGCGGTCTCCAAATCGATCCCGAGTTCGTCCGCGAATGCGGCAATTACTGCCTGAGCGCAGTTATATCCGCTGTGCTTGTACTTCACCGCCAATTCTTTTTTATCCATCGGATCACCTGATTTCCGGATTATTCGCGGCAAGCGCCGCGTTCTTAAATCAATTATAGTATTTTTTAAAAACATTTGCAATAGATTTGCCATTCTTTCCGTTTAGGTGTATAATATATTGCGGAAAGGTAAGGTAATGATGAAATATAATCTGCACACACACACCAAAAGATGCAATCACGCCTACGGCGAAGACAAAGAATATGTGGAAAACGCGATCAAATCGGGGATGAAGGTGCTCGGCTTTTCAGACCACTGTCCGCAGTTTTTTCCGAAGAAAGATTACTACAGCTTTTTCAGGATGCTTCCCGAACAGGCATATGAATACGCCGAGAACGTCCGGTCGCTGCAAAAGGAATATAAAAGCGACATAAAGATCCTGCTGGGCTTTGAAACGGAATATTACCCGGAAACATATGACGCGTTTATGGATTTTGTCCGTCCGCTGGGTCTTGATTATATGATCATGGGTCAGCATTTTGTCGGCAACGAATACGACGAAGATTCTTTCTACACCGCAAACGAAGGCAGAGGCAAAGCGTTTTTGTCGCAGTATGTCAACCAGGTAATCGAAGGGCTCGACAAGGGCGCGTTCACCTATCTCGCCCACCCCGACATCGTCAACTTCAGCGGTCCGGATGATTATTACCGCGAGCAGATGACGGTGCTTTGCCGCTACGCAAAGGAGCACAACATCCCGCTGGAATTCAATATGCTGGGTTATCTCAACAACCGCAACTACCCGGATTACCGTTTTTGGAGGATCGCCGCCGAGGTCGGCAACAGTGCTGTCATCGGCTATGACGCGCACAGCCCCGAGGTGCTGCTGAAAATTGACGCCGCGGGAGAATGCGCCGCGATCATGAGTTATTTCGGGATTCATGTTTTGGACTTCAACGAAATGGAGCTGCGCAATGAAATGCTTTAAAATATTACTGTCCGCCGCGCTGATCTGCGCCTTTTTGACCGCGTGCCGGGGCAACACTCAAAAAACAGAAACAGAACCGGAAACGACCGAAGCCGTGACGGAAACGGCTGAACCCACGACCAGCCCGGTCCCGAGCGAGTATGTTGTGGCGGCAAAGACAAAGACCTTCACCGACAAGGACGGCAAAAGCGAGAACACCTTTGCCATACCTGCGCTGAATTTTAAGACCGATGACGCAAAAGCTATCAACTCGGCGATAAGTGAAAAATATGACAAAGAGATCGAAGCCGCCGGAAAAGGAAAAAGCGGATATGACACGATAAACTACAACGCGTATCTCAACGACGACGTCATAACGCTGCTCATCACCGCCGAAAAGAAGGGGCACGCGATAACCTACGACGTTTATAACTTCAATAAAACGACCGGGAAAAAGCTTGACAACGAGGGTCTGATCAAGTATCTCGGGCTGGATACGTCGGAAACATATTCGACGTTAAAAGCCGCGCTTCAGGACGACTACACCTCGAAGTTCAAGTTCGACGACTTCCCCGACGATTATTACTATCAGCTTGAAATGACCGTAGGTGATGAAGCGATCACCCGGTCCAAGCTTTTCCTCAACGGCGACGCCTCGCTTTACGCCGCCTGCACCGAACGCGCGAGTGTAGGCGCAGGAGAGTTTGAGGTGCTTATAGCGATAAATTAACACATAGAAGAAACCCTCCCGATTGTGTCGGGAGGGTTTTCGTTTATCCGAACGTTACATCATATTCCGCAAGATACATTTGGATCAGCGTAGCGTCGTCGATCGTCACCTCGCCGTCGCCGTCGGTGTCGGCAAGAGCAAGCTGTTCATCGGTCAACGGTTCAATTTCCGCAAGATGCCGCTGGATTGCCGTTACGTCGCTGATGGTCACCTTGCCGTCGCGGTTGACGTCGCCGAGCTGATATTGTGTGCTTTTTACACGCCATGTGTAGGTGTCGCTGTCCGCAGCCCAGTCTGCCTGATTATCGTACTGCTCGGGAGTTGCCATAATCTGTACGGCGTTTTCACCCGCTCCCGCAGTATCAAGAAATGTGGTCGGATCGACGGTAAAGTAGCCGCCGTTTATTGTGAGAACAGGATAGTTCACAACGTCGTCGCCCATTATTTCAAATACCATTGTGCCGACGCGGACGTTGTCATTGATCGTCATATGAATAGCGGAGGATTCCTCGCCGGAGTAGATTATATGCTCCAGTCGGTCAAACTCTGCGTCGCCGGAAAGGTCGATCTCCGGGCTTGCTTCATCATTTCCGTTGTTGAACATCACAAGATCGGTGAAATGACCGCCGCTGATGTGGAAAATGCCGCCGTCAGCGCCTAAGACGCCGCCCACGGTGCCGCCTGTGAAGTAGTAGGTATCCGCCGTCCAAGGTTGTAAATTGACGTCGATCGTGCCGCTTGAGCGGAACACGCCGGGGGTGGTGCTGTCGATGCAGATGCTGGTGTGATAGATGACCTGAATTATTTCGCCGTCCTCATATCTCCAGCCCCGAATGCCTCCGTTGAACGTTCCGCAAACGTCAAAGCTGTGTCCGTTCAAATCGAGATCGATCCCTTCGAAGGAGTTGACGGTGAGCGTTTCGCCCTCGGCAACGGTCACATCCTGCAGCAGGGTGACTCTTGGAGTAAGATACCACCTGAAAGTCCAGCCCTCGGGCAACGTGAGGCTGTCCGCGTAGTAGGGTGTTGCCTCTGCCGCTTTCATGGTGCCGGCAATGGTCGGATACCATGAAACGGAATAGATGAAATCCTCATGGTTGCTATTCTCGTCGTCGGCTCTGTAGCTCTGTGTAACGGTTGCCGCGAAGCTCTCGGCGACCGTGCTGTCAGGTGTGAACGCGCCGTTCTCATAAGAAGTAACGCTGCCGCCCGTGACCGCGCCGGTTTCGCCCGAATCCGTTATCGTCAGATCGCCGTACACGTTGATGATACTGCCGTCAAACGCCGCCGCGTTTGTGCCGTTGAGGGTATGTCCGTTGAGGTCGATGGTGACTGTTACGCCTTCGGGAACATTCAAGGGCAGACTGCCGATCGCCGCGGTGACGTCTTCCGTCAGGGTAATAGTACCCGTAGCGGTTTGCAGCTGCTCGTTAAGCAGATCCCACGCGGAAGCGTCGCGCCAGATCGCGGTGAAGGTCACGTCCTCGGTGATCGTAAATTTATCGCCTACGTTGTAGGTTGTGCCGTTATAGCTCCAGCCGCCGAAGTATTTGTTTTCGGGGTAGTTGAAGATATACGCCGCGTGAGGAAGTGAATCTGTTGTTCCCGTGGGATACGGAATGGGACCTAAGGTTGTGATAGTGCCGTCGCCTCCGAGCTCCGCTTTGACCGTCGCGCCGCTGCCTTCTAAGGTGACGGTGGGCTTCAGGCGCGTGACCGCCGTGAAGGTAACGTCTTCGCTGACATAGTATTCATCGCCCTCGTTATAGGTATCGTCGCCGAGCTGCCAATAGAGGAACTCTTTAGTGTTGGATGCGAACAGGTCGTCAAAGTGTTCCAGTTGTATCGTCGAATCCTTCTGCACCGCAACGCTCTGAGTTTCGCCGTCGAATTCATAAGTGATCTGGTTTTGGGCGAGAACCGTTACCGTCAGCGCGAAGCCCGAATAATTGTTGGAAGAGTCGGAGTGGAAATAGATCGTCAGGTAATTGCCGTCCGTCTGAACGGGATAGGCGGGATTTATCGTGAAGTTGCCGGTGTATTTTTTGTTTCCGATGATCGAACTTCTGGTGGTCGCACCGTTATAGAAATACATATAGTCCCAGCCGGACTCTGTCTGACCGCTGCCGCTGACCGTAACGGTCATATTTTCGGGAGCCTTTACAGTGATCTTGCCGTCGTTGTAATCAACATAATTGCCGTCCGAGCCGCCGTCGTCGTACAGCGTGAAGGAGAAGCCATTAGGCTTGTCTGACAGGTCCAGGACAAAGTCGCTGTTTATATTGTTGACCGGCATGGTGGCGTACCAACCGCCGTTTCCGTCGGATTGCAGGATCTCCAAAACCGCGGTAAAGACCGTCGGGGAGTTTAAAACAAACGGGTCGCCCGGCTGATACAGATCGCCGCTGAATTTCTCCGTCCAGCCGACGAAGTGCATGCCCGAGGGCGGAGTGAAGAGGTCGCTAAGCTCCGGAAGCGTGACGGTCGAGCCCTTCACGTATCGGATAGCCTTATCCTCGCCGTTGCAGGAATAGGTGATGCCGGTCGCCTCCTCCCATAGCGCGGTCAGTGTCTTGCTCTCGTTGAAGGTGACCGTGACAGGCCAGTAGACGTTCGTGCCGTCGGAATAGCCGCTGAAGATCTTTCCTTCGGGAGCGGTGAAGCTGTAGTCGGGCAGCTTAAACGGCACGCCCGCAAGCTGCGTGAGGGGTTCCATTTCGCCGCTGCCCTCGCCCGCGTCAAAGGAAATTGT
>CACXGW010000071.1 GCA_902767325.1 uncultured Ruminococcus sp. | reverse complement strand
ACGTTGAAGCGGAACAAAACGACGTCGCCGTCCTTCATAACGTATTCCTTGCCCTCGCTGCGGACAAGTCCCTTTTCCTTTGCAGCCGTCATACTTCCGCAGGCGATCAGATCATTATATGCGATCACCTCGGCGCGGATAAAGCCGCGCTCAAAGTCGGAGTGTATCTTTCCGGCAGCCTGAGGCGCCTTGGTGCCGTTTTTGATCGTCCAGGCGCGAACCTCCTGCTTGCCCGCGGTGAGGAAGGAGATAAGCCCCAGCAGTGCGTAGCACTCTTTGATGAGGCGGTCAAGTCCGCTTTCTTCCAGATTCATATCGGCGAGGAAAAGCTCTTTTTCTTCCTTGTCCATTTCGACGATCTCTTCTTCTATCTGTGCGCAGATAGGCAGAACGCCCGAATGCTCCTCGGCGGCGATCTCCTGCACCTTTTTGAAACCCGCGTTGTTGTCTAAACCTTCGGTAAAGTCGCTGTCGCTCATATTTGCGGCGTAGATCACGGGCTTTGAAGTCAGCAAAGCAACTTCGCCGAGCAGTGCCTTTTCCTCGTCGTCACACTCCACGCTGCGCGCGGGCTTGCCCTGCTCCAAAGCACTAAGCACGCGGGTGTAAAAGTCAATGTCGCGCTGATATTTCTTGTCGCCCTTGAGCATTTTCTTTGTCTTGTCTATCCTGCGCTCGAGCATTTCCATATCGGAAAGGATAAGCTCCAAATTGATGGTCTCGATGTCGCGCGCGGGGTCAATGCTGCCCTCGACGTGGATTATGTCGTCGTTTTCAAAGCAGCGAACAACGTGAACGATAGCGTCGCATTCGCGGATGTTCGAGAGGAATTTGTTGCCCAGACCCTCGCCCTTGGAAGCTCCTTTAACAAGTCCCGCGATGTCGACGAATTCGATAGTCGCGGGGGTGTATTTGTCGGGATCGTACATCTCGGCAAGCACGTCAAGCCTCTTGTCGGGTACGGAAACAACGCCGATATTCGGCTCAATGGTGCAGAACGGATAGTTCGCGCTCTGCGCGCCCGCGTTTGTGATAGCATTGAACAATGTGCTCTTTCCCACATTTGGGAGACCTACTATACCTAATTTCATTACAATCTGCTCCTTTAAAACAAGATAAAATACTTGCGAAAATCACTATAATATAGTATCATAAAAATGAGGGAATTACAAGAAAAAGGTGATTTTTATGACAGAAAAAACCGTTTTTTTGAAAGTAGAGGAGCCTCAGCTCGCATCTTCGATGGGCAGCGGAAGCCTTGATGTGCTTGCAACGCCCGCAGTTGTAGCGCTGATGGAGTATGCCGCCGCGTCGCTCGCGAACGAGATTCTCGGCGATGAAACACTGACGACCGTCGGCACTATGATCTCGATAGAGCATACTAGCCCCACGCCTTTGGGAGCGGAAATAACGGCTACCGCAAAGCTTATCGAGCAGGATGGCAGGACATTTTCGTTTGAAGTAAGCGCTTCCGACAAAAAAGGCGAGATCGCCCGCGGAACGCACACGCGCGTGAGCGTGAATGCCGTGAAGTTCCAGGAGAAAACCGACAGAAAATTCAACCGCTACCGCTATATCCTGTTTGACCTTGACGGCACGATAAGCCGCAGCGCTGAGGGCATACGCACGTCTCTTGAATATGCTATAAATGAGCTGGGCGTTCCCGTGCCCGATCTGGACGACTATACGCGATATATCGGACCGCCGCTTATCGACACAATGAAGAATATGGTCGGGCTTGACGACGAGCGTGCCGAGATAGGCGCGCGTCTGTACCGCAGCTATTACAGCAAGCGCGGCATCTATCTCAATCATGCTTACGAGGGGATAGAGGACACGCTTATCAAATTAAAAAAGATGGGCTGCATGCTCGCCATATGCACCTCGAAATACGAGCCTTTCGCCGAAGAGATAATCGAGGCTTTGGGACTTACAAAATACTTTGACGCAGTTTGCGGCTCAAATGTCGACGGAACCCGCAAGGATAAATGCGACATCATCCCGTATGCCGTTGAGACACTCGGCGGAGATTTCGCGCGTGATAAAAGCATGACCGTTATGCTCGGCGACACCTACTTTGACGTGCGCGGCGCGGTTCAAAGCGGCGTAGACTTCATCGGCGTGAAATACGGCTACGGCGATATTGAAAAAATGCGAAGCGAGGGCGCGACTGTGTTCGCTGAAACACCTCAGGATATACCTTCGCTCATCGGCAGCGCGGAGTAATATCAGCGCCGCTTCCGGCATAGATATTCAGCGGGTGATATTATGCTTGCGCTTCAATTCTCGCTGAAAAAATCAAAGATCATAACGGCGGTGTTAGCTGTTGTAGGGACGATTCTCGCGATCGTGTGTTTCACGGCGACCGTGCGTTTGCTCGACAAGCCCTCGCGGAGTGTAAACGGCTTGTCGCTTAATGTTGAAAACGGCGATTATCAGGCGTTTTTCGGTCAGCTGGGTATAGAGGCAGATACGGATAACATAAGCAGAAAAAGCGTTACGATCCCCTGCGAATTCAAAAAAACATATGAGGAGTACAATGAGCTTCAAAAGCGCTCGGGGCTTGATTTATCGCGTTATCGCGGAGAAAAGGCAGAGCTGCTGACCTTTCCGGTCAAATCGGACAAGGCGGGCTTTGCTTCTGTTTTGGTTTGCAAGGGACGCGTTATAGCAGGACATTTAACTAACGGAGAATACGGCGGCGAAATGCTGCCGTTGTTTTTAAAGACGGATGAAGATGGAACGACTGGATAAATACTTGGCTTCACGCGGCTACGGCAGCCGAAAGGACGTTCAGCGGCTTATAAAAAGCGGCGCGGTGAGCGTTGACGGAGAAACATGCAAAAGCTGTGAAACAAAAATTGATACGGATTCGGCTCAGGTCACGGTGAACGGACAAGCCGTGACGGGGGAGGAGTTCGTCTATATCATGATGAACAAGCCCTCAGGCTATGTCAGCGCGACCGAGGACAAGCTCGACAAGACCGTGCTGGAGCTGGTGCCTCCCGAGCTGAGGCGTCGGGGGCTGTTTCCCGCAGGACGGCTCGACAAGGACACCGAAGGGCTGCTGATCATAACGAACGACGGCGATTTTGCACACCGTATGCTCTCGCCGAAAAAGCATGTGTATAAAAAGTATGTCGCACAGCTCGACGGCGAAATAACCGACGAGACCGTAAGGCGTTTTGAGGAAGGGATAGTTTTCTCCGACGGAACGCGATGCTTGCCGGCAAAGCTTGAACACAGGACAAAAAATGACAAAAATGTAGGAGTTGTGACAATTTGCGAGGGTAAATTTCATCAAATAAAGAGGATGTTTGCCGTATGTGGGCTAAAAGTTGTGCACCTTCAACGAATATCAATAGGAAATTTATATCTTGACGGCAATTTGCCCATAGGAGGCTGCAAATCTTTGTCTAATTTACAAATTAAGCAAGTTTTTATCGGCAATATACACTAAAATTATGAGTCATTTTTTACCTTATAATTATTTTAAATAAAATACGAAACAAATATTTAGTCAAAATCAGTATAGTAAAAACTTGCGTAAAGTGATATATTATTATATGTAATAAATTATTACATAAAAACGGAGGTATTTTAAATGGCAAGTTTATCATTAAGAAATGTGTACAAGGTTTATGACGGCAACGTAACGGCCGTTAAGGATTTCAATCTGGAAATCGCCGACAAAGAGTTCATCATCTTCGTAGGTCCTTCCGGTTGCGGTAAATCCACCACCCTTAGAATGATCGCGGGTCTTGAGGACATCTCCAAGGGCGAGCTCTACATCGGCGACACACTCGTTAACGACGTAGCTCCCAAGGACAGAGATATCGCGATGGTTTTCCAGAACTACGCTCTGTATCCCCATATGACCGTTTACGATAACATGGCGTTCGGTCTTAAGCTCAGAAAGACTCCCAAGGAAGAAATCAAGAGAAGAGTTGAAGAAGCTGCAAGGATCCTCGGCATCGAGCAGTTCCTCGAAAGAAAGCCGAAGGCTCTCTCCGGTGGTCAGAGACAGCGTGTTGCTATGGGTCGTGCTATCGTTCGTGATCCTAAGGTATTCCTTCTT
>CACXGW010000070.1 GCA_902767325.1 uncultured Ruminococcus sp. | reverse complement strand
GGAACGATCTGACCGAAGTGGATAGCAAAGCCGTGAGCGAACATAAGCATATTGCCTGCCTCGAGGTTGGGCTCGATGTCAGCCTTGTACATAGCCGCCTGCTTTTCATCGTTGATAAGGATCATAATGATGTCTGCCTTTTTGGCAGCCTCGGCAGCGGTAAATACCTCAAAGCCCTGTGCCTCAGCCTTTGCCCAGGACTTGCTGCCCTTGTAAAGACCGATGATTACGTTGCAGCCGGATTCCTTCAGGTTGAGCGCGTGAGCGTGACCCTGGCTGCCGTAGCCGATGATTGCGATGGTCTTTCCGTCGAGAAGGGAAAGGTTGCAGTCGCTCTGATAATAAATGGGTGCTGTCATGTTTTCTTTGTAGTCTTTCATTTTGATTTCCTCCTACTTATTATAAGTCAGTTGTAGGGGCGACCGTAGCCGGTCGGCAACCCTTTTGGCACTTCGTGCCATTTCCCCTGTAAGGGGAATCACATTGGTCGCCTGATGCATAGCCGCATTTTCCGGGCGAGCAGTGCTCGCCCCTACAACCGATTGAATACCTGTTAAACAGAAAGCGCGGTGTTTCCGCGGTCGATGGCGATGGTTCCTGTGCGGACGATCTCGCGTATGCCGTAGGGCTTGAGCAGATCGATAAGCGTGTTGACGCGGTTGGTGCATTCGCAATACTCAACGGTAACACAGCTTGGCGCAACGTCGATGATCTTCGCCTGCATTATTTCGGCGGTCTTGATGATCTCGGCACGCTTTGATGCCGCGCAGTGCACCTTTATCAAAATCAGCTCGCGGCTGATGAAGTCGCCCTCGGAAAGGCGCTTTACCTTGATTACGGGGATGACCTTGTTGAGCTGCTTTTCAAGCTGCTCTACCACATATTCGTCGCCGTTGGCAACGATGGTGATTCGCGACACCTCGGGGTTGCCGGTCACGCCGACGGCGAGAGAGTCGATGTTGAAGCCGCGGCGCGAAAACAGTCCCGATATTTTGGACAGAACGCCCGCGTGGTTTTCAACCAAGATAGATAACGTATACTGCATCTCTTCACCTCATATCGACGGCGTGTCGGGATAGACGTTGCAGACAAGGATAAACGGCTTGTCCGATTTTACCATGCCTTTGATGATCTCCTCGGCTTCCTCGTTGGAGTTAGCCTCGGCGTGGTCGATGCCGTATGCCTCGGCAAGCTTTTGGAAATCGGGATCGCCCTCCAGAATAGTCGCTGAGTGGCGCTTTTGGTAATTGATGTCCTGCAGCTCGCGAACCATTCCCAGACGGTGGTTGCGCATAATGATGATCTTTATCGCAAGGTTGTTTCCGACGATAGTCGCAAGCTCGTTCATACTCATCTGGAAGCTGCCGTCGCCGCACACAACAACAACGTCGCGGGTCGGACGCGCGAACTTTACGCCGATGGAAGCGGGGATGGAATAGCCCATCGTGCCCATACCGCCCGTGGTGAGGAAGCGGCCGTCGCGGATCATAAAGTTGTTGGCGCACCAGATCTGGTTTTGTCCCACGTCGGCAACAAGGATAGCCTTGCTGCGGAGCATCGAGCTGAGCTGCGCTACGAGCGCGCGGGGCTCAACAAAACCCTCGAACTTGGGCGGGGTGCGGAAAAAGCTCTTTTTCCAGCCCTTGACGGTCTCCTGCCACTGGTTGGGAACGACGTAGTCGCCGATCTCATCATTGAGCATCTGCAAAACGTTTTTCATATCGCCGACTATCGGGATCTCGGTCTTTACGTTTTTGCCGATCTCCGCGGGGTCGATGTCGATGTGGATGACCATTGTTTTTTCGCTCATCTGGTCGGGAGCGGCTACGGCGCGGTCGCCGAGTCTTGCTCCGCAGACGATGACCAGATCGGCGTCGTGAAGAGCGCGGTTTGCAACGGGCTTGCCGTGGGTGCCGAGCATTCCGAGATACATCTCGTGGTCGCTGGGCATAACTCCTATGCCCATCATCGTTGAAATGACGGGGATGCGGGTTTTATCGGCAAACGCCTGGAATTTGAGCTTTACGCCCGAAGCGAGCACGCCGCCGCCCGAAACGATGAGCGGACGTCTGCTCTTTTTGATAGCCTCGACCGCGCGCTTTATCTGTACCGCGTGACCGCGGGTGTTGGGCTTGTAGCCGATGATATTGACGCTGTCGGGATATTCAAAAGACTCTATTTCATTGGACTGGATGTCCATAGGGATGTCTATTAAAACGGGGCCCTTTCTGCCGGTGGAAGCGATGTGGAACGCCTCCTTGAAAACGCGGGGAAGGTCCTCGGTTTTCGACACAAGATAGCTGTGCTTTACAAACGGCTCGCACGCGCCGGTGATGTCAGCCTCCTGGAAAACGTCTCTGCCGAGCAGGTCGCTTTTGACCTGACCGGTAATGGCGATCATCGGGACCGAATCCGCATACGCGGTGGCTATTCCCGTGATGAGGTTGGTGGCTCCGGGACCCGAGGTGGCGACACAGACGCCGGGAAGTCCGCTGCAGCGCGAATAACCGCTTGCCGCGTGAGCCGCGTTTTGCTCCTGACGCACCAAAACGTGCTTTATGGAAGAATCATACAGCTTGTCGTAAAACGGACAAATCGTCGCACCGGGATAGCCGAAGACGACCTTTACGCCCTCCGCTTCCAGACATTTGACCATTATTTCAGCGCCGCTGATCATTGTGCCGTTCCCTCCTTTTTAATGGAATCGCATACGACTCCACAATCCGTAACGTATATTATACAACAAAACAAATCAAAAGTAAAGGAAAAAATACAATCAGCGCCTTTGCACCGTTTTAACAGGAACAAAGGCTCCCGAAAGGGAGCCTTTGACTGTAGGATAATTACGGATTACATCTTGAACATGGGGTATAACCCATTGCAATAACGGAATCTCTGCTGCCGTTATATACTTTTTTGTTTGCTTCGTTCATAGTACTAACGTATGAACAGTTTTGATAATGGAACTTATGTGAATTGGTGTTTAAGATATAAGTTACGCCATATGTCGGTTTTACTGCTTTGCTTTTTACAGTGACCTTGCAGGTTGCCGTCTTGCCGTTGAAGGTCTTGGCGGTGATGGTGCAGGTGCCGGCTTTCTTGGCGGAAACCACGCCGCTGCTGCTGACGGTTGCGATAGCG
>CACXGW010000069.1 GCA_902767325.1 uncultured Ruminococcus sp. | reverse complement strand
GAGCGGCGCGAACATAACGATTCGCTCGCCGTAGAAGTCCTTTTTTATCTGCTCGGCGAGGGCGTATATCTCTTTGATTTTTTCCTCATCCTCGCAGGCGAGCAGCACGCTTGCCTCACGGTGGGAGATTCCCTTGCGCAGTTTTGCCTTTTCGATGATCTGATCTATCAGCTCAAAATTATCTTTGTTTTCGTCGGCGTATTTCAGGGTGGAAAGGATCTCCTCGTGATTGATGAATTCCTCAGCTTTGAGAGATTTGGGGTCGTAGATTGCCATATTGATTACTCCTTTTAGTTATTATAAGAATCGGGTTCGGGCACTGCCCGACCTGAATTATTCGCTTTTATAGTCGCCGCGGTCGGTCACGATCTGATAACCGATCGCATTAAGCTTGCCGGAAAGGCAGCGGATACACTCGGCAGCCTCATCTCCGGTGCAGATCTTATTGTCGTAAATAGCGTAGTCCTTGCGGTGCTCGCGCGGGGAAAGGTTCGGCATTACAACATTCGCGCCGTGCAATATTCCCAGCTCGCGCCCCTTCGGGTGGATCGTACCAAGCGCCGTGGTAGCGGGCAGCAGCACACGAGGATTCATCAGCCGCAAAACCGACAGCAGCGTGAGCGTAAGCTCCGGACTGCCCTGAGCGAAATCGCGGAACACGGTGTCCTTGTGCGGGATGAACGGTCCTATGCCGCACATCTGCGGCGAAAGCTCCTTGACAAAAAGCAGATCGTCCGCGAGGTTTTCAATCGTCTGATAGGGTGAACCGACCATAAAACCCGCGCCGGTCTGATAGCCGATTTTTTTCAGCGTGCAGAGCAGGCCTTTTCGGCGGGCGCCGCTCATTATATCGGGATGGAGCCGCGCGTAGTGATTTTCGTCGGCTGTTTCGTGCCGCAAAAGATAGCGGTCAGCTCCCGAGTCGAACAGCCTTTGAAGGCTCTGCTCGCTGCGCTCTCCCAATGATAGCGTTATCGCGCAGTCGGGATAACGGCGCCTGATCTCGCTTACAATGTCGCACATCACTTCGTCGGTGAAATATCCGTCCTCTCCCCCTTGCAGCACAAAGGTGCGGAATCCCAGCGCGTGTCCCTGCTCGCAGCAGGATAGTATCTGCTCCTTTGTAAGGCGGTAGCGCACGGCGTTTTTGTTGGAACGCCGCAGCCCGCAGTAGAGGCAGTCGTTTTTGCAGTAAGAGGAGATCTCGATAAGCCCGCGGATATAAACGCGGCCGCCGAATATCTTGAGGCTCTTTTCCTGCGCGGCACGCCGCAGCTCCTCGCGTTCGGAGTCGGTGATGTTTTCAAGCAGAAAAACAAGCTCCTCGCGCGAAGCGTTTTGTTCGGTTTTAAGCTTTTCTATTATTGATAGTGTGTTCATTGTTTCGAGTAAGCGGTTTTGACGGTCACGCCCGAAAGTCTTCCGAGCCTGCCCGAGATGTTGTTGATTTCGTTTTGCTGCGCGTCGGCGACAACGCTTATTATGCTGATGTCTTTTTCGCGGTAAGGAAGCCCCATCCTTCCGATGATATGGTCGGACGCGTCGTGCAAAATCTTGTTGATCTCCGGCACACGCTCGGGCTCCTCAACGATTATGCTGATGACCGCCACGCGGGTGTTTGAAGTGTTTTCCATATATTATATCCTTTTTTATTTAAGTAAAAACGGCGGTGATATAGCTCACCGCCGTTGTAACGCAATTGTTCGCGCCCGAAAATCGGGTGCGTTGTTTACAAAGGTCGCTGCGTCAATATAATTTTCGCATTGAGCTTGTTTGTATTCTGTTTTAGAAGCCGCCGCTGCTGTTGCCGCCGCCGGAATGACTGCTTCCGCCGCCGCCTGAGGAGCCGCTGCTTTCTCTCTGGATCGTCCTGACAGTGGTGTGCTGCGTGACGAAGGTGTCCTCGACCTCCTGCAGATCGACGCTGCTGTTGGACGCGAGGTCGTATGTGCCGGATTTGCCCATATTCTTATAACGCGACTTGTTGACAAGGAAGAAAATCAAGCCGATTATTACCGCCGCTATGCCGCCTATCAAGCCGTACTTTTTAAGCGACAGCAGGAACGTGTTCGGCACGCCCATATCATGGATCTCTTCCGCTTTGTCGATAAACTGAAGCGTCGCGCCGTACATATCGTCATTGGTGAGATAGGGACGCATGGCGTTTTTGATTATATCATAACGGGATTTGTCCTTGAAATAATCTCTGACCTTGCCGTAGCACAGGATGTCGCGCTTGTTCGACTTGCGGTCGATAATAAGCATCAGCGCGTCGTATTTAAAGTCGCCTTTGTTATACTGGACGTCGTAATAATTATTATAGTGGCTTTCCAGATCGTCGTCCGAGGAGATGCCGTCGTTTGAGGTGTGGACAATGATTTGCCAGCCGGTCTCTTTGCCCGCCTCGTCGAGTTCTTCGATGAGTTTATCCGTTTGATCGGCGCTGAATACCGCAGCGTCGTCGGTGATGGCGTATGTGTCGGTGCTCTCAGCAAACGCGGGGATCGCCGCGGCGCAAACCAGCAGAAGCACAACAAGGAGAGCCGATACGCTTAAAGATACTTTCTTTATCATAAGAACAGCATACCTCCCAACACAACGATTACAAACACGATCAAAGCGAGGATCGCGGAGAACGCCGCCAGCTTGCCCATAGCCACGGGCAGCTTGCCGTAAGCCTTGCCGGTCTGACCGTTGATGGCATACGGGATGATGTCGTCTTTGAATTTATAGGTCACCATCCAAACCGGAAGCAGGTTGTAGGTGTATGCCGACAGATCGGTGCGCTCGTTGAAGCTTTCGGTTTCGATAACGTCGTAGCCGTCCATCGTGTTTTTCAAAGCCTGCTCGGCGTATTCGTGCATTTTCTGCTCGATGATCGGCTCTACGTCCTTTTTGTCGAGGTCGCGCTTTTCAGCCTGAAAGCCCGAAAGATAGCTCATCGCGAAGGGCTGAGCCTTGCTGAGATCGTAGGGATGAACGCTCTGGAGCATCTCTCTGCTTTCATTCTTTAACGCGCGCTCAAAGACGTTTTTGATGATGACGTTGCCGCCGCGCACAACGTGGAAAATCCTTGTTTCGGTGTATTCCTTGTTGCCGCTGCGCCAGGTGCGGATCTTTTTGCCGGTGGCGGCGAGGTGAGCGGTTTTTTGCTCGTCGGCGAACCAATAGGGGAAATAAACGCCGTTGAGCTTTTCAAACTGCTGCTTGCCCGCGAAGCCCTTGGGCAAAAACCACTTTTTGCCGCACATAGCGAGGAATCTGTCCATCGCTTTTTCCTTGGAAAGCTCGAAGGGAACCACGCGGTCGGGGTTGAACTCGCCCGAAAGGCGGCTGCCCAGAACGACGGGGTTGTAGCAATAGAAGCAGGTGGTGGCGGCTGTGGTGGAGGTCGTTACGACCTCGGCGCCGCAGCTCGGGCAGGTGTAGGAAACGGGATATTCGCCGTCGTCGCCCTCAACGCCCTGAGCCTTTGCCTCCTGACTGACCTGCTCGGCGTGCTTTACCTCGCGCTCGTCATAGGTTTCGCGCTGTTCCTTTTCGGCGCTCATCTGCTGGACCTGCGCGGGTGAGAACTCGCCCAGACAGAATTCGCAGCAGAAAAGCTGTTTGTCGGGATTAAACGTTAACGGTCCGTCGCAATTCGGACACTTATAGTTCATAGTAGCCATATAATTGCTCCGTTATAGCCCGGCTCAATTTATTTATCAAGCCGTGTATTTTAATTTGAGGCGCACGCAAAGGTGCGCCCCGGTCAAATGTGATTTGTTTTGTGTTACTTTGAGGGTTGACGCGCCGTTATGCCGTGGTTTCAAATCAATCCGCGTTTATCAAAGGCGCGCTGCCCTGCCGTGGCAACGGATTATTGCTTGGTGCCGCACTCGGGGCAGAACTTCTGTCCTTCGGAAAGCTGAGCGCCGCAGTTGCCGCAGAAACGCTTTTTGGGCTCCGCGGGCTTGGGGCTGCCGCATTCCGCGCAGAACTTGCCGGTATTTACAGCACCGCAGCTGCAAGTCCATCCGCCTGCGGGAGCCGCCTGCTGAGGAGCTGCCTGCTGGGGAGCCGCCTGTTGCTGCTGGGGCTGCTGCATACCGCCGTTGTTAGCGGGACCGTACTGGGGATTCTGCATATAGCCGCCCATAATGTTGCCGCCCATGTTGTTTGCCATACCCATGCCGAGGAACGCGCCCATAGCGCCGCCCTCGTTGTGGCCTGCCGCGTTGATACCTTCGGCGATGTTTTTAGCCATAAACGCCTGCTGGTTGGCGCCGTCGCGCAGATAGCTGACGGAAGCGCCCATTGCCGCACGCTCGTCGATGATCTTCTGGCTTGCGTCGCTGTAGGAAGGCATACCCATCGAAACGCGGAAAACCTCAAAGCCGCGGGCTTCGTTCCAGTCCTCGTCGAGAGCGTCGCGCATATACTTCGCCATTTCCTTAGCCTTGGAGGTGATGAAGCTGATGCGGTTGCCGTCTGCGGAATACTGGTTGAACGCCGAACCGAGCTCGGTAACGAATTCTTCGTTGTACTGTCTGATGAACTCGCCCTCAAACTCGAGGCTCTCGTTGTTGGTGATAACGCTGTTGGGGATGACCTGCTGATAGAACTTGAAGGGATCGGTCACCTTGATGGAATATGAGCCGTGCAGGCGCATAAACAGCTCAGCCTCATAGAAGCTGTCGTAATACTGAACAGGGCTGGTTGTGCCGAACTTCAGGTTTTTGATCTCTTTTAAGTTGATGTAGAAAACGTGCTGCGACTGCGAGGGAACGCCGCCGTACATGATACGCTTAAAGCTCTCCTTGATAGCGTCGCCGAACTGTCCGTTGAACAGCGAGGGCATGGAGCTGTTGTCGACCTTGAAATAGCCGGGCTCTGCGGTGTAGTCAACGATCTTGCCGCCGTCGACCAAAATCATCATCTGCTCGTCATAAACGTGGATGATGGAGCCGTTGGAAACGATGTTGGATGAACCTTTTTTGTTTTGGCTTTTGCCGTTCTGAGTGATGAGCTGACCGGGAACAACGACGGTGTGCTCGCCCATTGACGAGGGCTCTAATACTTCAAGCCATGTATCGGCAAGTCCGCCTTTTACGGCATTTACAGCCGCTCTGATAATACCCATAGTGATGTCTCCTTTAGTAAGTTTTGTTACGGAACGGCGCACAGCCTCCGCATTATACATATTATACTGTTTTTCAAACAGAATTGCAAGAGCTTTTGTAAGAATTCTAAATATAGAATTTACCTGCGTTATTACAGATAGGTTGTATATGATCATAGTGACAGGGCTTGCCTCTGTCATTCTCTCGCAATAAATTGCGAGAGCGGAGCGGTGAGGGCACCGCTCCCTACATTTATTTTAATATCCTAAACGTTTCTGCAACAAAGTAGGGGCGCACACATGGATGCGCCCCTGCGAGTCTTCTCAAAGAAAACCATAATTCCGCATTCCGCATTCCGAATTCCGAATTCCGAATTAAAAAGGCTCCCCGAAGGGAGCCGTTAAAATCAGTGCTTGCTCGAAAGGCTGAACTTTGATTCGGTGCCGTGAACGAGCTTAACAAAGTTGGGATAGTGGCGCACGATGACCAGCGCCGCCGCCGCGATCGCCAGAACCTCGACCCAAACGTTTGTAAAGCCGAGATAATAAAGCGAAATGGGACAGCTGAACGCAGCCACGCAGGAAGCCACAGACATATATTTCAGCGTGAAAAGCAGCAGGAGGAAGATCGCCATAGCGATGAGGGTCATTCGCCAATCTACGAACCATATGGTCGCAAAGCCGGCGATGAACGCCTTGCCGCCCTTGAAGCCGTACCAAACCGGGAAGCAGTGTCCGAGCATACAGAACAGTCCCGCGAACTGCGCGCCGAACTGCCACATTTCAAACATAAAGCTCATATACACAGCCGCAGCGAAAACGGGAAGCGCGGTTTTGAGGATATCTATCAGCAAAACCGACCACGCCGCCGCGTTGAGTCCGTATACGCGTTTGAAGTTTGTGAAACCGGGGTTGTTGCTGCCCGACTTGCGGATGTCCTCGTGATAAACCAGCCGTGACATAATGATGGCACCGTTAACGCCGCCGAGAACGTAGGAAATAACGGCGATAACCAGCAGGCTTACACTCATTATCATTGTGCGTCGAATCTCTCGATGCTCTTGCCGTAGGCGTACAAGCCGATAGCGTCGGCTCCGATGGAAGCTCCCACTATGGGTCCGATGTAGGTGATGTAGGTCTTTGCTCCGGGTATAGCCTCTTCGACCATCTTGGCAAGGTCCTCAGCCTCGTCCATGCAGTCGGCATGAACGATGCAGATGTCGGGATTCTCCTGACCTTCCACGCCCTCGGCGACAAGGCTTACAAGCTCTTTAAAGGAGTTGAGTCTGCCCTTTGCCTTTTTGATGGGAGTGTTGTTGCCGACGGAGTCGGAGATGATGATGGGCTTAACGCCGAGCAGGTTCCCGAAGAACGCGGAGGAACCGGTTACTCTGCCCGCAGCCTTAAGAGCGTTGAGGTTATGAACGGTGATGAACTGATTTACGTTGTTGCGGATAGGCAGGAGGGCTTCTTCGATCTCCTTGGCGCTCATGCCCTGATCGCGCATTTCGGCAGCCTTCATGGCGATGATGCCCTCGCCGAAGCTGGCGTTGATGGAGTCTACGCAGCAGATGGTCGCTTCGGGATAGTCCTTGAGGATAGTCTCAGCCTCTACCTTGCCGACATTTACCGAGCCGGAAAGCTTGCCCGAGCAGGCGATGTAAACGATGTCGTTGCCCTTTTCAAGCTCAGCCTTGAAATATTCCTGGAAACGGTCGGGGGGAACCATTGTGGTGGTCACGCGTCCGCCGTTGCGGCAAATATCGTACAGCTCCTTGGGGCTGTAGAATTCCCAGTCGAGGCTGGCAGGGGTTTCCTTGCCTTCATAGACTGTGTTCATCATCATGTAGTCGATGTCATACTTCTCTCTTAATTCCTTGGGGAGATCTGCGCAGGAATCGGTAACGATTTTTACATTTCTCATATACATTCTCCTATTCTAAAATAATTATATAATCGTAAATCGGCTGTCCGCCGTCAATCATAACGATCTCAGTGTAGCGGTACGCTTTGTGCAGCTCGTCATAGAGCGCCTGAGCCTCCTCGGCAGAGGCGTCCGCGCCGCAAACAAGCAGCATAATGTCGTACTGTCCGGCTTTTGTCGATTCGCAAAGCACCTTTGCGGCTTCGTTGCGCTCTTGTGAGTCAACATAAACCGTGTCGCCCACAAAGCCGATAAAGTCGTCCTTATGCACCTCGACTCCGCTCATCTCGGTGTCGCGCACAGCGCGTGAAACCATACCTGTGACAACGCCCGCGATAACTCCTTTAAGGTCCTCGATAATGGCGTCGGTGTCGCCCACGGTCGTATCGAGCATCGAAATAGCCGCATAGCCCTCGCCGATAGTCTTTGACGGGACCACTCTTACGTCGGCTTCCTTGTAAAGCTGCGCCGCCTGATCGGCTGTCATTATAATATTTGAATTGTTGGGGAAAACAAAGATAACGTCGGCGTTTATCTCCTTGAACGCGGAGATCATATCCTCGGCGGAGGGGTTCATACTCTGTCCGCCGTCAACGACCACGTCGCAGCCGAGCGCGTAAAACGCGTCCTTGATGCCGTCGCCCGCGGCAACGCTGACGATGCCGAAGGGCTTGTGCGGCTTGTTCACCTTCGGAGCGAATTTTTCCTGCATATGGTTTTCGTTGTGCTGCAGGGTCATATTCTCCATCTTGAAGGTGAGGAACTCGCCGTAGCGCTGGATGTGGTTTATGATAGTTCCGGGGGTCTTTGTGTGAACGTGGACTTTTACGATAGTGCCCTCGCGGAAGCATACGACCGAATCGCCCACGCTGTTGAGGTAAGAGATCATCTCGTTGACATCAAACTTGTCGATGTCGATCTTGCTTTTTTGCAGACGCAGCAAAAACTCGGTGCAATAGCCGAACTCAAGCTCGCTGTCCTCGGTGAAGGCGTTAAGATCAACGCTGCGCGTCTGTGAGCCTGTGCTGAGATCGCCCTCGGCTTCAACGCCGTTGAGGGCGTTTATCATTCCGTCGATGATATATCCCAAGCCCGCGCCGCCGCTGTCGACAACGCCGGCTTCCTTCAGCACGTCAAGCAGATCGGGAGTGCGTTCAAGCGAAAGACCGAGCTCGGTGCGGAAGTCTGTAAAATAGCTTTCAAGCGTGCTTTCGTCGCCTATGCGGGAATTTGCGCAGCGGACAGAATCCTTGAGCACGGTGAGGATGGTTCCCTCGACCGGAACGGAAACAGCGCCGTAGGCTTCCTTGACGCTGCTTTCAAACGCCGTTGCAAGCGTTGTCACGCCTGCCGCGTCTACGCCCTCAAGTCCCTTTGCCAGTCCCGCGAAAATACGGGAAAGGATGACTCCGGAATTACCGCGCGCTCCCAGCAGCATTCCGCTGGCGGCTTTGCCCGCGGTTTGCGAAAGGTTTTCGGAGCCTTCGCCCACTGCGCCGGCGCCTGCGTTGATGGTCAGGAACATATTGTCGCCCGTGTCGCCGTCGGGGATCGGGAAAACGTTGAGGTCGTTGACGGTGGTGATGTTCGCTTTAAGATTCGCCGCGCCGCCTCTGAGCAGCTTGGCGTATAAAGCGCCGTCTAAAACAGTTGTTTCCATATACTCATCTTCCTAAATCAATAATTGCGTAAATGTTCTCAAAAAACATTGACTTTTGCCCAACCTATATATTATAATAAAACCGCGAAAAACATAATGGTCATTTTATTGATTTTATGTAACTTATTATACACTTTTATGCAGTTTTGTATCTTATTACGCATTTTCCGAAAAAGTTGTAGAAAGAGGCTTGACTATGAGCGACAAAATAACACCTACAGACCGCAGGATAATAAAGACAAAACGCGCCATCCGCAACGCCTTTGCGAAGCTGATGGTCGAAAAAGACATCAACGACATAACCGTTGTTGAGCTTGCCGAGACCGCCGACATCAACCGCAAGACCTTTTACAACTATTACTCCGGAGTTTATCAGGTGGTTGAGGACATTGAAAACGACATTTCCACAAGCTATGAGCGGCTTCTGGGCAAGGTGGAGTTCAAGGAATATATGAACGCGCCGTACTCGCTTTTTGAAAGATTCAGCCAGCTTATCAATATGGACCCGGAGTTTTTCGGATATTTGCTTACGATGAACGGCAACATAAACCTTATAACGCGCATAATGCGCCTGCTGATCGACAAAACCTGCGAGGTCATGGTGGCGCAGATCGACGTTGAACAGGAAAAAGCCGAGATAATGATAAGCTTTGTGCTTTCGGGAATGCTGTCGGTATATCAGCGGTGGTTCAACTCCGACCGCACCGTACCGATAGAGGAAGTTACGCAGCTGATAAGTACAATGAGCTTCAACGGCATAAACGGAGCGCTGGAGAGCGGGAGCCAGAAGTTAGATGCCGGATGTTAGAAGTTAGAAGTAGGGGGCTGGCTCAAAAGCTTAATTCAAGTGCACATTGTACCTAAATATATAAAAATGTAGGGTTTGGTCTTGACCAAACCGCAGGTT
>CACXGW010000068.1 GCA_902767325.1 uncultured Ruminococcus sp. | reverse complement strand
ATGTTTCGCAGGGCTGCTATTTTTTCGGCGGCATACACTATCATCGAGCTGTCACAGCGCTTGCCGCGGAAAGGCACGGGCGCCATATACGGCGCGTCGGTTTCGAGCAAAAGCCTGTCGAGCGGTATTTCGGACGCTACCTCAACGCTGTGCCGCGCGTTTTTAAAGGTCACCACGCCGCCCAGGCTTATGTAGCTGCCCAGCCGCACCGCCTCGCGCATAAGCTCAACGCTGCCCGAAAAGCAGTGCACCAGCGCCTTCGGCTTGTAGTGCCGCAGCAGATCAAACACGTCGCCGTGAGCCTCTCTGTCGTGAACGACGATAGGCATTTTCAAATCGAGCGACAATTCAAGCTGTTCTTTGAAGGCGCGCTGTTGAAGCTCGCGCGGGATGTCCCAGTGATAGTCAAGCCCGGTTTCGCCGATAGCCACCACCTTCGGGTGCTTTGTCAGCTCCGCAACGCGGTCGAGGTAATCGTCGGGCAGGTTTTCCAGGTTTTCGGGATGAAAACCCACCGCCGCGTAAAAATATTCATATTTTTCGGCGAAGCTGATCGCCAGTGCTGCCGACTCCAAATCGACGGCGTTGTTCACCACGCCGCAAACGCCCTTCGACGGCAGAGCTTCCAGAAGAGATTCTCTGTCCTTGTCGAACCAACCGTCGTCATAATGAGCATGGCTGTCGAAGATGTTAGTGTATTTCATAAATTCGTAATTCGTAATTCGTAATGCGTAATTACGCATGGAACTACGTTTCGTGTTGTTTTTTTGTAATAGACATCAATATTTTCAGCAATTCCTGACAATCCCGATAAATACTGTTGAAGCACTCTTTGTTTATGAATTTACCTTCGTAAAGTAATTCAAGCCAATACTCGGTCTCGCTGCTTTCTTTTAGAGCGATATTCATTTTATGGTAAAAATCAGGTTTGCTCTCACCGCGAATTGCCTCTTTTACGTTTGCACCAATGCTTGTTCCGCTTCTGAGAACTTGTTTTGATAAAACAAATTCCCTTTGCTCATTTATCAAATAACGATACAGCGCAATGATTCGTAACGCGAAATGCTTGCTTTTATCTACAATAATGTTATCTGTTTTCATAAAACATCACCTATAAAATATAATTACGAATTACGCATTACGAATTACGCATTGGTTACGAGATTTTCCACCCCGCGGGCAGGCTTTCGTCTACCATAATGAGCTTTAGCTGCTCGTTGTCGCCCTCGCCGGTCACTGCGGAAAGGATCATTCCGCGGCTCTCTACTCCGCACAGCTTTACGGGCTTTAGGTTGGAAACAAAAAGAATCTTCTTGCCGACAAGCTCCTCGGGAGCGTAGTGTTTCGCGATACCGCTTACGATCGTGCGCTCGCCTGTTCCGTCAAAAATAGTGAACTGCAGAAGCTTTTTGCTCTTCTTTACCTTCTCGCAAGCCTTGACCTCGCCCACGCGGATGTCGCACTTGGCAAAGTCGTCGATTCCGATCTTCGGGATGCTCTCGAGATCCTGGGGAGCTTCGTCGATCTCTTCAAACGCCTTTTCGCTTTCTGCGGCTGCTTTCTGCTTTGCGGAAATCTCTTCCTCAAATTTCTTCGGGTCGATCCTTACGAACAGGGGCTCAGCCTTGCCGAGCTGAACGCCTGCTTTTGTCGCGCCGAAAGCTGAAAGGCTGTTGTAGTCGCGGGTGTCGCAGTTTATCTGATCGAAAATCGCCTTGTTGGTGTCGGGCATAAACGGCTCAAGCAAAACCGCGATAAAGCGGATGCTTTCAAGCAGGTTGTAGAGCACCGTGCCGAGGCGCGGTTTGTCCTCTTCGTTTTTGGCGAGCACCCACGGAGCTGTTTCGTCGATATATTTGTTGCAGCGCTTTGCGAGGTTGATAACAGCCTCCACCGCGTCGCTGATATGGAAAACATTGATAGCGTCGTCGACCTTCTTTACCGTGTCGAGGCAGAACTTCTTCAGCTCGTCGTCGAGCTCCTCGGGAGCGTTCGGCTCCTGAATAACTCCGCCGAAATATTTGTTGTTCATCGCGATAGTGCGGTTGACAAGGTTGCCTAAAGTGTTGGCAAGGTCGGAGTTAAAGCGCTCGACAATTGTGTCGTAGGTGATGGAACCGTCGTTTGCGAAGGGCATCTCGCTGAGCAGGTAGTAACGCACGGCGTCAACGCCGATCATTTGAACAAGCTCGTCGGCATAGATGACGTTGCCGCGGCTTTTGCTCATTTTGTCCTCGCCGAACAGCAGCCACGGATGACCGAACACCTGCTTGGGAAGAGGCTCGCCCAAAGCCATAAGCATAATGGGCCAGTAAATGGTGTGGAAGCGGACTATGTCTTTGCCGATGATGTGAGCGTCGGCAGGCCAGAACTTCTTGTACATCTCGCTGCTTCCGTCGGGATCGTAGCCTATAGAGGTGATATAGTTCGACAGCGCGTCTATCCACACATAGACAACGTGCTTGTCGTCAAAATCGACCGGAATGCCCCACTTGAAGCTCGTGCGCGAAACGCAGAGGTCCTGAAGTCCGGGCTTGATGAAGTTGTTGAGCATCTCTTTTTTGCGGCTTTCGGGATAGATGAAGTCGGGATGGCTCTCGATGTATTCCTCAAGCTGCTTCTGATATTTTGAAAGGCGGAGGAAATACGCCTCCTCTTTCATGGGCTTTACTTCTCTGCCGCAGTCGGGGCATTTGCCGTCGACAAGCTGGCTTTCGGTCCAGAAGCTTTCGCACGGCGTGCAGTACAGTCCTTCGTAGCTGCCCTTGTAGATGTCGCCCTGCTCATACAGCTTTTTGAAAATCTTCTGAACGACCTTTTCGTGTTTTTCGTCGGTGGTGCGGATAAAGTAGTCGTAAGAGGTGTTCAAAACGTCGCAGATGTCGCGGATCTCGCCCGCGATCTTATCGACATATTCCTTCGGCGTGCAGCCCTCCTGCTGGGCGTACATCTCTATTTTCTGACCGTGCTCGTCGGTTCCCGTCTGGAAAAACACGTCGTAGCCCTGCATTCTTTTATAGCGCGCGATAGCGTCGGTCAGCACGATCTCGTAGCTGTTGCCGATATGGGGCTTTCGCGAGGTATAGGCGATAGCCGTTGTGATATAATACGGTTTTTTCTCACACATATTTTGTCCTCCTTCGGCTTGTTTCAGCCGTAAATTGCTTTACCCTATATTATAGCAAATATTACCGCCAAATTCAATAGCGTAAAATCATTTGTCGCGTGATTTCACCGCCAAAGCCGCGCAAAGCGAAAAGAAAACCGCCGCGGCTATCCCCGCCGCCGCGCTTGTTATCCCGCCTGTCAGGATGCCCAAGGCGCCGTCCTGCCGCAGCGCGTCGCGCACGCCCTGCGCCATAAGGTTGCCGAAGCCCGAGATAGGTATCGCCGCGCCCTCCCCGGCAAAGTCCGCCAGCGGCTGATACAGCCCCAGCGCGCCGAGAATAACGCCCGCGACCACAAAGCCCGTCAGTATCCTTGCGGGTGTGAGATTTGTTTTGTCGATAAGCAGCTGACCCGCTACGCAGATCGCGCCGCCAATCAGAAACGCGAATATAAATTGCATAGAATTCCTCCCGAATATAGGTTTTCCGTTTTTTATAGAATTAACCAAATCTTCTAAAATGTGAAGATAAGCTGAATTTTTCCAAAAAAAGCTACCAAAATCTTTATTTTTATGTTACAATATAAAATGATAAAAAATGCAGACAGACTGCCAAGGAGTGATTCGATGATCGAGGTCAAAAACCTTACCAAGCGCTACGGCAAAATCACCGCCGTGGACGATATAAGCTTCACGGTCGATACGGGCGAGGTCCTCGGCTTTCTCGGTCCCAACGGAGCGGGAAAGTCAACCACAATGAACATCATAACGGGCTACATTTCGTCAACGTCCGGAACCGTCACGGTCGACGGCTCGGAAATTCTGAGCGAGCCTAAAAAGACAAAGCAAAAAATCGGATATCTTCCCGAGATACCGCCGCTTTATATCGATATGACCGTTCGCAAGTATCTTGAGTTTATGTTCGACCTAAAGCGCGTAAAGCTGCCGAAAAAGGAGCATATCGCTGAGATAATGCGCCTTGTGGGGCTTGACAAGCACGGCAAAAGGCTCATCAAGAACCTGTCGAAGGGCTTTAAGCAGCGCGTAGGCTTCGCGCAGGCTTTGCTCGGAAATCCGCCGGTGATAATCCTCGACGAGCCGACCGTAGGACTCGACCCCAAGCAGATAATCGAAATCAGGAAACTGATAAAGAGCCTCGGCAAAAAGCACACGGTCATTTTTTCCTCGCACGTATTAAGCGAGATCTCCGCCACCTGCGACAGGATAATAATCATCTGCGACGGAAAAATAATCGCTGACGCAAAATCAAACGAGCTTTCCGCGGCGCTGTCGGGCGGTCAGCGGATGTCGCTCGTTGCCGAGGGCAAGCCCGCCGAGATCACCTCAGAGCTTGAGAAGATCCCCGCGGTGACAAAGGTCAGACGCGGCGGAGCGGCTGATCCCGGCGTAAAATATTACGTTGAATACAAGCAGGGCGAGGATATCCGCCGTGATGTGTTCAGCGCTATGGAGCGCATAAACGCCCCGATTTTAGAGATGAAGTCGGGCGACGAAAGTCTTGAAGAGCTGTATCTGCGGCTTACTGAAAACGCGAAAGGGGGAGAGGCTTCGTGACGGCTATTTACAGGCGCGAGCTTTCGGGCTATTTCAATTCGGCGATAGCGTATGTTGTGCTGGCGACATACTTCTTCTTTTCGGGTCTTTTCTTCTACTCCTACTGCTTCAAGGGAGACTCAACCAGCCTTTCGTATGTTTTTGCGAATATGTTTTACATAATAATGTTCATCATTCCGGTGCTGACGATGAAGACCTTCGCCGAGGAACGCAGGCAGAAAACCGATCAGGCTCTGCTGACCTCGCCGACTTCTCTGACGGAGATCGTACTCGGCAAATTCCTCGGAGCGCTGACGGTCTACGCGCTTTGCTGCGCGATCTTCCTGCTGTACGCTGTGGTGATCTCGTTCTTTGCCCAGCCTCAGTGGTCGGTCGTGCTGTGCACGCTGCTCGGCATTTTCCTG
This sequence comes from uncultured Ruminococcus sp., assembly GCA_902767325.1. Lineage (GTDB taxonomy): Bacteria > Bacillota > Clostridia > Oscillospirales > Acutalibacteraceae > Ruminococcoides. The sequence continues at coordinate 6,452 of CACXGW010000068.1, read as the reverse complement.
CTGGGAGCTGCTATGATCGCGATAAATATCTTCATCTCCGCTTTGACCGAGAGCATGGTCGTGGCGGCTGTTGTCGGAATGGCGGCAGGTCTGGCGATAGATACCATGAGCTTTTTCGTAAGCATTATTTCCGTGGAATGGATCTCATGGGCGCTTGACAGAATCAACTTTCTCAACTACTACACAAACTTCACCTACGGTATTCTCAGTATCGCGGATGTTGTGTTCTACCTGAGCGTGACGGGACTGTTTTTGTTCTTTACCGTTCGCGTTCTTGAAAAACGCCGCTGGAGCTAAGGAGGGATATTATGGCTGAAAATAAAGAAATGACCTCCCCGGAACAGGAAAACCTGGAAATCACCGCCGCTGAAGAAACCGTTGAAAAAGAAACCGCAGCGGAGGAAACCGCCGCGGAAGAATCCGCAGAAAAAGAAAAGGGCGGTCTCAAAAAGCTTATGAAGTCCCGCAAAATGCGTCACGGCTCGCTTGCCGTCGCGCTGACGGCTATCGGCGTGGCTGCGGTGATATTGCTCAATGTTATCGCTTCGCTGCTGGTTGACCGTTTTCCCGAGCTTAAGGCGGACTTCACATCAAACAACGCTTTCGCGCTCAACGACGACACGGCGGATTATATGAGCCGCCTCAAAAAGGATGTGACGCTTCACATCGTCGCCGATGAGGACGACTTTTTGGACACCGGCACATACTTTGTGCAGGCAAAAAACCTTTTGGATAAGATGGTAAGCAAATCGAACGGCAAGTTCAGCTATGACTTTGTCAACACCACCAAAAATCCGACATTCGTTCAGAAATATCCGAACATCAACTGGACGACAAACAACACCGTCGGCGTCATAGAGTGCGGCGACGACTACAAGGGGCTGTCGCTCGACGACTGCTTCACCTACGACGAGGAATACTATCAGTACGATCAGTCGTACAAGTGGACCGGCACGACCATTGAGCAGGCGGTCGTAAAGGGCGCGCTGTATGTCACAAGCGACGACAGAGTTGTTGTAGACGTGCTGACCGGCGAGGGTGAAAGCGGATACGAGGGCATCACCACGCTGCTGACCGACAATGCCTATCAGGTCAACGAGGTATCGCTTCTGACAGGCGAGCTTGACAAAAACGCGGAGATCGTGCTTGTTTACGCTCCGCAGACCGATATTTCCGACACTGCCGCCGAGACCCTTCGCAGCTTCCTCAACAACGGCGGAAAATACGGAAAGACCCTTATCTATGTCCCGAACGCCGACCCGAGGCTCGGCGAGAGCAAGACCCCGAACTTCGACTCGATACTCAGCGAATGGGGAATGTCGCTCAACAGCGGATATATTTACGAAACAAACAACGACTACCTTATCAACGGAAGCTCGAGATATATGTTTATCGCCGAGTACACCGATTACTATGTCGAAAATCTGAAAAATCAGAATGTTCCCGTGGCGGTAGAGTACGCGCAGGGCGTCAACATCAAGGACACCGAAACGGCTCACGCTATTTTGCAGACCTCCGACGGCGCGGGTGTTTATCCTCTTGACGCGGGCGACGATTTCGACGCCAAGGCAAATGTCAAGGGCGAACCCATAGCGATAGCCGCTGAGGGAAAGAAGTCCGGCACCGAGGAGTATTCGAGCGTTGTCGTGTTCAGTTCGAGCGCGATGCTCAGCTCGAGCCTGCTCAACTACTACAGCTTCAATAACGGCGCGTTCTTTATGAACGTTGTAAATACAATTGCCGAAAAGGACGACGACACGGTTGTTATCGAGAGCAGAAGCCTGCAGAATCCCACGCTCGGCGCGCCCTCCGAAAGCACCTGCAGCGTGATCCAGATCATCTTTGTTTACGCGCTTCCCGCGGTGATCTTGATAATCGGCATCATTCTTTGGATTCGCAGGAGGAATAGGTAATGAACAAGAAAACAGGCGTCATCATCGCGGCGGGCATAGCCGCGGCGCTGACAGCGGTAGTGCTTATTCTGATTTTTGCCCCAAAGGGCGGCAGCGACAAGTCCGACGCAACGACAAAGAGCGCTGCCATCGACGATGGCGTTGAAATGACGGTTTCCACCGACAGCAAAGGTGTTCATCAGGCTGAGGTGGCGACCGACAGCGAGGGCAAGATCGACAACAACAGCTACGGCACGCTGATCAATTATGTTCCCGCCGACATCACCAATATCCACATCGAAAACAAAAAGGGAACCCTTGACGTGGTTTCCAAAACGCCCGAGGGCGAAGCGACGATCTATACGATCAAGGGCTACGAGGATTTTGATTTGCAGGCGGGCAATCCCGATCTTATTGCCAGCGCCGCTTCAAAGCTCGACTTCAGCGAGGTGGCTTCGCTTGACAAGGCAAAAAGCGGCGATTTCGGCTTCGACGATCCCCGCTCGACCGTCACCGTGACATATACCGACGGCACTAAGTCCGTTATTATCGTCGGAAACGACGCGCCTCAGGCGGCGGGCACATATGTCAAGTTCGGTTCGGGCGACGCGGTCTACGTCATCGACACCGAAACAGCGTCGGCGTTTGACTTCGGCGTCACCGACCTCATCAGCCTTACCATAAACGACTCCGCCGACGATACCGACAACAATCAGGCGAGCGAGATCAATATTTCGGGCAGCGGCTTTGACAAGGAGATCACGCTTGTTCCCAACGAAAACGAGAACTACTCGGCGTCTTATCTTCTCACTCAGCCCGTAAAGCGCGTGGCAAACGAGTCCGAAAGCAGCAAGATCACGGGCGGAATCCGCGGACTGTACGCGGACTCCGTGGATATGGTCAATCCCTCGGACAGCCAGCTTTCCGAAATGGGACTTTCAACGCCGTACGCGCACATAAAAGCGGTTTATCCCGACACTACCGTGGATCTGATTTCCTCTCAGCCCGACAGCGACGGAAAGATACATCTGATGGTCAGCGGCAGAAACGTCGTTTATACGCTTTCCGCTTCTAAGGCGGCGTGGTGTCAGACGAGCTATGAAAAGCTCTGCTATGAATATGTGCTGTTCCCGAAAATGACTCAGCTCACTTCCGTGACGGTCACTTCCGACGGCAAGACTTATGAATTCACCCTCGACACCCGCGAATCGGTCTCCACCGACAACGAGGGCAGCGAAACGACTTCTACCGTAACCGTGGTGAAATATAACGGCGAGGAGATCCAGCTCGGCAACTTTACCGCGTTTTATGATCTCATTTCACTTATCGGACTTGCCGACGCCAAAACAGACGGCGGCAGCGGCAGCGAGACTCTTTCGATAAAATACACTTATTCCGACACAAGCTCCGACACGGTATCGTTTATCGACGCCGGCGGTGATCTGTATGTCGCCGAGCTCAACGGAGAGATCGCCGGACACAGCTATAAGGCGGATGTTACCCGTGCCAAAAACGGTATCGCTGCCGCGATCGAGTAAAAATGAAACGATATTATTCCGTAAAAATCACAATTGCCGCGCTTGCGTTGTCGACGGCGCTTTGCGGCTGCTCGCTTTTCGGCGGGACTTCTTCGTCCAGAACGCTCAGCGAGGTGTCGCTCCCGACGACCGAGGAAATGGTTCTCAAGTATGACGGCTACGGCTTTCAGGTGCTGCAGACAAAGGCTGAACAGCGGCTGTACGCGGGCATCGACGCCGCTGTGCAGAAAAACGTCAGCGAGGAATTTGTGACCGAAAACCTCGATGACGTCAGCCGCGTCAGCGACGTTATCGAGTTTTACAAGGACGACCACCCCGAGGTATTCTGGATCGACGACACCGAGCCGTATTACTACTCCGAGGAGGGCGAGCTGCTGAATATCATGCTCAACTACCGCCTTTCCGGCGACGAGCTGACAGCGGCAAAGCAGGCGCTTGAGGAAAAGGTCGAGGAAGCCGTTAACGGCGCTCCCGAAACAGACGACAGCTACACGCTTGAAATGTACGCCCACGACTGTGTTATCGCCGCCTGCGAATACGATGAGTTATCGACCAAGCTTCACAAAATCGACAAGGTACGCTCAAACGAGCAGAATGTCTATGGCGTGTTCGTTGAAAAAAAGGCGGTCTGCGAGGGCTACGCTCGCGCTTTTCAGCTTTTGTGCGACCGTCTGGAGCTGCCCTGCTGGGTGATCCAGGGCAAGGCGAAAAGCAGCGACGACGATGAGGCGGTCAACCATATCTGGAATTGCGTGATGCTCGACGACGACTGGTATCAGGTGGACGTCACCTGGGATGACACCGACGGTGAAGCTGCGGTCGATTGTGAAAATTATTTATATTTCAACCTGACCACCAAGATAATGACAATAGACCACGAAATATCGCCGTCCTACAGCGATTACTCCGACAGCGAGATATGGTACAACGGTTTCGTTCCCGAGTGCGACAGCACCGAGTATTATTATTTCAGGCGAAACGCCATGACGCTCGAAAGTCTTGACGACGAAAGCGCCGTGACATATCTGGCGGAGATCGCGGCAAACGGTGATGACGAGTGCGTATTTGTCATCGGCGACGACCTCGATTTCAAAACCACCTACGATGAGATCGTAAGCCGATATGCCTACGAATGGATCACGCAGGCAAATGAGATCAACGGTTATTATCCCGCGCTCAACGCGGAATGCAAGCTAACCTACAACGAAGACCGCCGTCTGGTGGTTCTCTCGCTGGAGGAACAACAATAGAGGGGACTGATTTGATGAAATATGACGTCAGGGTACTTCCGCTGCTCTCGAACGAAGAGATCGCGGACGGTATCTTTGATATGCGCCTTGAATACAAACAGGCTGATCTGCCTGTGCGCTGCGGACAGTTTGCCCACGTATATGTGCCGGGCAAATCGCTGCGCCGTCCCATTTCGGTCTGTGACGCCCGCGGCGGCGAGCTGCGGCTCGTATATCAGGTCAAGGGCGAAGGCACAGAGATAATGTCGAAAATGCAGGCGGGTTCATCGGTGGATGTGCTCGTTCCGCTCGGCAACGGCTTCAATATAGAAAAAGGAAAGCGCTTCTGCCTCATCGGCGGCGGCATCGGCGTTCCTCCGATGCTGTACACCGCCGCGCAGTGCGACGATCCGCTTATCATCACGGGCTTCAGAAACAGCTCGCTGGTTATTTTGCAGGACGATCTCAGCGCGCTCGGCGAAACGCTGCTGTGCACCGACGACGGCAGCGCGGGTGAAAAGGGCTTTGTCACCGATCTTCTCCGCGCGCGGATAGATGAAGTCGACGAGGTTTGCGCCTGCGGTCCCACGCCCATGCTCAAAGCGGTCGCAGCGGTGTGCAAAGAATTCGGAAAGCCCTGTCAGATCTCGCTTGAAGAGCGGATGGGCTGCGGCGTCGGCGCGTGCCTGGTGTGCGCCGTAAAGGTTCGCAAGGACGGCGAAGAAATAATGCAGCACGTATGCAAAAACGGTCCGGTATTCAACGCTGAGGAGGTGGTGTTCTGATGGCTGATCTGTCTGTAAAGGTCGCGGGCGTTTCCTTTCAAAACCCGCTGATAGCCGCTTCGGGCACATTCGGTTTCGGCAGAGAGTACGGCGAGTTCTATCCGCTCAGCGCTCTCGGCGGCATTTCCTGCAAGGGCATCACTCTGCGCCGCCGCGACGGCAATCCGCCGCCGCGCATCGCGGAAACTCCTTCGGGGATCCTCAACGCTGTCGGACTGCAAAACCCGGGCGTTGATGTGTTCATCAAAGAGGACCTTCCGTGGCTGAAACAGCAGAACACCGCGGTAATCGCCAACATCGCGGGCAACACGGTCGAGGAATACTGTCAGATGGCGGAAAAGCTGAGCGACACCGACGTCGATATGATAGAGCTCAACATTTCCTGCCCAAACGTAAAGAGCGGCGGCGTGCAGTTCGGCACAAGCTGCGAAAGCGTGGGGAACATCACTTCGGAAGTTCGCCGGTTCTGCAAGAAGCCGCTTGTCGTAAAGCTCAGCCCCAATGTGACCGACATCGCTTCAATAGCGCAGTCGGCTGAGGCTGCGGGAGCGGACGCGGTTTCGCTTATCAATACACTTACGGGTATGCGGATCGACATAAACACCCGCCGCCCGATAATCCACAACAACACCGGCGGCCTCAGCGGCGCGGCGGTATTTCCCGTGGCGGTCAGAATGGTGTGGCAGGTCTCGAACGCCGTAAAGATACCCGTTATCGGAATGGGCGGGATCTCCACCTGGCAGGACGCGGTCGAAATGCTCATCGCGGGTGCCACGGCGCTGCAGATCGGCACCGTATTCTTCTCCGACCCGTACGCTCCGGTCAAAATCACCGAAGGGCTCAACAAGTTCCTTGACGACAACGGAATAAAGTCGGTAACAGAGCTGACCGGAACTATTAAACCTTGGTAAATAATCGTATAGGGGCTGGCTCAAAAGCTTAATTCAAGTGCACATTGTACCTAAATATATAAAAATGTAGGGTTTGGTCTTGACCAAACCGCAGGTT
>CACXGW010000067.1 GCA_902767325.1 uncultured Ruminococcus sp. | reverse complement strand
CTAAGCGATTGTTCTTGGAGCTGATAACCGGATTTGAACCGGTGACCTCATCCTTACCAAGGATGCACTCTACCTACTGAGCTATATCAGCATATTTGATTGGGTGCTTTTTCTGCACAAGTGGTATTATATCATATAACTTTTAAAAATTCAATGTTTTTTGAAAAATTTTTTAATTCTTTTCCAAACGCAAAAATCATCTCTTTTGTGCTATAATCCGTACATACTCTGATGAGCGTTTCTTTATATATAATGAAACCGGAATCGAACCGGGCGCGGGGGTGTTTGTATGGCTGTAAATAAAAGATGTCCGAAATGCGGCGGCACGCACGTGCAGCTGTCGTCCGAGAGGAGCAAGCACGGCTGTCTGTGGATGATATTGTTCGGTATCTACTATTTTTGCTGGATCTTTATAAAGTGGGTGATCGGCTTTTGCATTTTTATCCTTTACGATTGGTGGGTCGCGATCATCAAGGCGTGCATGAGAAAGGGCCACGTCTGGCAGAGCAAAAAGTGGTTTTCGGGCGTTAAGCGGATATACTATTGCCACGATTGCGGATATAATTTCAAGGCGTGACGGCTCAAAGCCGCTTAAACACTCGGGAATTTGCAAAAAACTCTTGATTTTTCCGGGAAACAGTGCTATAATGCTATCGTTGAATAGTTGAAACTAAAGGAGTGGGCAAGCGACCCGCTCCTTGTTGTTTATCAAATCGGGGAGGTATGATATGGCAAAAAGCAAGGGCGGCGTTACCGTTTCAAAGGTCTGGGAGCTGTGCGAGCCAATCGTTGACGGCTTGGGGCTTTCGCTTTGGGACGTCCGCTATGTAAAAGAGGGTGCGGACTGGTATCTGCGCGTGTTTATCGACAAGCCCGGCGGCGTCGACATCAACGACTGCGAGCGCGTTTCGAGGGCGATAAACGAGCCTCTTGACGAGCTCGACCCGATCGAAAACGCCTATTGCCTCGAGGTCTGTTCACCCGGCTTGGAGCGCGAGCTTGTGCGCGACGAGCATTTTGAGCAGTTTATCGGAGCCGACGTTTTGGTAAAGCTTATGCGCCCGATCGAAGGCGTGGGCAGAGAATTCGACGGCAAGCTAAAATCATATGAAAACGGCGAGATAACCATAGTCGATCACAGCGGCGAAAACGAACTCAGCTTCTCCAGAAAAGAAGCGGTTTGGGTAAAGCTGGATGACTTTGATTGATTCGTAATTCGTAATTTGTGCAGGCGGCAAACTGACAACTGACCGCTGCCTGCCGGCAACTGATATAGAAAGGATTGATTGGAAAAAATGACTAACAAGGAATTATTCGAAGCGCTGAGAATGTTTGAAAAGGAAAAGGACATTCCGATGGATTACATGCTTCAGCAGATACAAAAGGCTATTGAGATCGCCTGCAAAAGCTACTACGGCGGCAACGAAAACGTTGTTTTCAAAGCCGATCCCGACAAAAACTCTTTCGACGTAAAGCTTGTAAAGACGATCGTCGAGGAGGTTGAAGACCCCAACTTTGAGGTCACCTTAGAAGAAGCAAAGCAGATAAACAAGCGTAAGAAATTCGCCGTCGGCGACGAGATCGAGGTTCCGCTCGATCCCAAGCGTCTGGGCAGGATCGCGGTTTCGTCTGCGAGAAACGTTATCCGTCAGGGTATCCGCGCGGGCGAAAAGGGACAGAGCCTCATCGAGTTCCAGAGCAAGCTCGGCGAGATCGTCACCGCTTCTATCGAGAGGATCGATCAGAAAACCGGAGCGGCTACTATCCAGATCGGCAAAAGCCAGGCTATGCTTCCCAAAAACGAGCAGGTCGGCATTGAGAACCTCCGCGAGGGCGACCTTGTAAAGGTCTATATCGCCGACGTAAAAGACAACGAGCGCGGACCTCACGCTATCATCTCGCGCTCCCATCCCGGCTTTGTGCGCCGCCTCTTTGAAAAAGAGGTCCCCGAGATCTACGACGGCGTTGTCGAGATCAAGGCGGTTTCCCGCGAGGCGGGCTCGCGCACCAAGATGGCTGTTATCAGCAACTCCGACGAAGTCGACGCCATCGGCGCCTGCATCGGTCCCAAGGGCTCGCGCGTCAACGCTATCGTCAGCGAGCTCGGCGGCGAGAAGATCGACATCATCGAGTATAACGACGATCCGCAGAAATACATTTCCGCGGCGCTTTCTCCCGCGACCGTCCTCAAGGTCGACATCATCGACGAGGACACCAAGAGCTGCAAGGCGACCGTTCCCGACGACCAGCTCTCTCTGGCGATCGGCAACAAGGGTCAGAACGCCCGCCTTGCCGCCAGACTGACCGGCTGGAGGATCGACATCCGTCCCGAAAGCGGATTCTACGGCGAGGATGAGGACGACGAACCCGAACAGCAGACGGAAGAATAATATATGAAAAAGATACCGTTAAGAAAATGCACGGGCTGCGGCGAAATGAAGCCGAAGCGCGAGCTTATCAGAGTGGTAAAGGCTCCCGCAAAAACCGACGAAAGCGGCGCCGTGATTGAAGGCGGAGAGATCTCGCTTGACCTCACGGGCAAAAAGCCGGGCAGAGGCGCCTATGTGTGCAAAGACGCCCAATGCTTTGAAAAAGCGCGGAAGGCACGCCGCTTTGAACGCTCGCTGAGCTGCAAGATCCCCGAGGAAGTCTACGACCAAATGCTTGAGGAGCTCACCCGTGCCTGACAGAGGTAAATATGAACGACAGATTATTGTCATTTTTAGGATTGTGCAGACGCGCGAAAAAGCTTGTCATCGGAGCTGAGGTGACCGTCCAGTCGATAGAGCAGGGCAGATCCCTGTTGGTGCTGTACGCATCCGACGCTTCCAAAAACAGCCTGAAGCCCGTTTTAAGGGCTGCAAAAGAATACGGTATACCCGTAAAATGCGCCTTGAGAAGCAAGGATGAGCTGAGCGAGGCTCTCGGCAGGCTGTGCGCCGTTTTGTCCGTTGAGGACAAAGGCTTTGCCGGCAAGCTTCCCCAAATGATTGAGAGTGAATCAGAGAGGAGAATTATATGATTAAATATAAGGTTAAGGACGCGGCAACGGATTTAGGAGTGCCGAATAAAAAGATCACCGAAATTCTCGAAAAGCACTGCGGTGTTACAAAAAAGACGATGACCACCCTGCTCGAAAGCGAGCTCGATGTTATATTTGACGTAATAACAAAGGAGAATCAGGTCGAAAACTTTGACGCGTATTTTGCCGTCAGAAACGAAAAGCTCGACCGCGAGCCCGAGCCGCCCAAGCAGGAGGATACCGCTGATAAAAAACAGCCCGAGGTAAAGACTCCCGACAAAAAGGCTGATAAGACGGGTGTTAAGCCCGCCGATAAGAAAGCGGAAAACAAGGGCGAGGCGCCCTCGCGTCAGCGTCAGCGCAAGGTCATCGACACCCGCGCTACCAATGTGGACGTTGAGCGCTATAACTCAAAATACGACGATCTGGCAAGCGGCACCTCAAAGTCCCGCAGCACAGACCGTGACCATACCACCAAAAAGCAGAAGTTCTCAAACCGCACTCAGAAGCAGCGCGGCAGACGACAGGGCAAGCGCGAGACCGAGGCAGAGCGTCTCAAGAGGATCGCGCTCGAGCGCAAGCAGAAGCCCATCACGGTTCAGATCCCCGACGAGATCAGCGTAAACGAGCTGGCTCTGCGCCTGAAGGCGACCGTTGCAGAGGTGGTCAAAAAGGCGTTTATGATGGGAACAATGGTGACCGCCACCGATACCATCGACTTCGACACCGCTTCTCTCATCGCGATGGAATTCCACGCGAAGGTCGAGAAGGAAGTTGTCGTCACCATTGAAGAAAAGCTTATCGACGACAGCGAGGACGACGAGGCTAATCTCGTAGGCAGAGCGCCCGTAGTAGTCGTTATGGGTCACGTCGACCACGGCAAGACCTCTATCCTCGACGCCATCCGCCACGCCAACGTAACGGCGGGCGAAGCCGGCGGCATCACCCAGCACATCGGCGCGTACCGCGTGCAGGTCAACGGCAAGCCCATCACCTTCCTCGACACCCCCGGACACGAGGCGTTCACAACTATGCGTGCCCGCGGAGCGCAGGTAACGGATATAGCTATCCTTGTTGTCGCGGCTGACGACGGAATCATGCCTCAGACCGTAGAAGCTATCAACCACGCCAAGGCGGCTGGCGTTTCCGTGATCGTCGCTATCAACAAAATGGATAAGGTCGGCGCCAATCCCGAGCAGGTAAAGCAGCAGCTGACCGAGTACGAGCTCATTCCCGAAGAATGGGGCGGCGACACGCCGTGTATCCCTGTTTCGGCTAAGACAAAGGAAGGTCTTGACGACCTGCTTGAAATGGTAGCTCTCGTTGCCGAGATGAAAGAGCTTCGCGCGAATCCCGACCGTGCAGCGAAGGGTACCGTTATCGAAGCCCGTCTTGACAAGGGCAGAGGTCCCATCGCGACCGTACTGGTCCAGAACGGTACGCTCCATAAGGGCGACACCATCATCGCCGGCACCACCGTCGGCAGAGTGCGCGTGATGACCAACGATAAGGGCGAGCGCGTTCAGGAGGCAGGTCCCTCCGTTCCGGTCGAGATCACCGGTCTGGACGAAGTCCCCGTAGGCGGCGACGTGTTCGACGCCGTTTCCGACGAGCGTCTGGCACGTACCCTCGTAGAGCAGAGAAAGTCCGAGAAGAAGGAAGAGATATTCAACGCTCAGACGAAGGTCACTCTCGACAACCTCTTCGATCAGATGAAGCTCGGCGAGGTCAAGGAGCTGCAGATCATCGTCAAGGCGGACGTTCAGGGTTCCGTCGAGGCTGTAAGGCAGTCGCTTGAAAAGCTCAGCAACGAAGAGGTGCGCGTAAACGTAATCCACGGCGCTGTAGGCGCCATCAACGAAAGCGACGTTATGCTTGCCGAGGCTTCCTCCGCGATCATCGTCGGCTTCAACGTGCGTCCCGACTCCGTGGCGTCTTCACACGCCGAGACCGCAGGTGTGGATATGCGCCTTTACAGCGTTATCTACGACTGTATCAACGAGATCGAAGCCGCTATGAAGGGTATGCTGGCTCCCAAAACGAGAGAGGTCGTTCTGGGTATGGCTGAGTGCCGCAACGTCATCAAGATCAAGTCCGTCGGCACGATCGCCGGTTCTTATGTCAAGAGCGGCGTCATCCAGCGCGGCGGCGGAGTTCGCGTTATCCGCGACGGCATCGTCATCGCCGAGGACAGCATCGCCTCGCTCCAGCGCTTTAAGGACGCTGTCAAGGAGGTCAAGGAGGGCTACGAGTGCGGTATCGGACTCGAAAAGTTCAACGACCTCAAGGAAGGCGATATGTT
>CACXGW010000066.1 GCA_902767325.1 uncultured Ruminococcus sp. | reverse complement strand
CAAATCATGGCGCAGCCAAATCATGAAAACTTGTTTTCAAATCATCAAGGAGAAATGTTATGGAAAACAACCAACTCGTTATTTTGTCAAAAAGATTTGCCGTTGATATTGTTAATATCTGTACTGAAACGAAAGATACAAAGAGAGTAAATGATCTTATCAATCAAATGCTTCGCAGCAAATGAGAGGTCGGCTATTGCCGCCCTCAGCTAAATTCCTTACGGAGCTAAATTTGACGTTGCCAAGCTAAATTCGCTTACGCAAGCTAAATTTGCTTCGCAAGCTTTTGGAGAAATTTATGAAAGATACGGGCAGGGCGGTATTTGACCCTCGGACAAACAAATTCCCATATCCCGCGATAACCGACAGGCATTATCTGGAGATAAAGAAGGACAACGGCAACGTCTATGACGAAAATTACCCGTACATAGACGATTCCTTCTCCTTCCGGTTCCGCCGGAAGCTAGTCAGGATATTGCTTTACACCATCGTTTTTCCGGCGACATACGTTCGCCTCGGGCTGAGGACCAAGGGTAAGGAAAACCTGAAAAAGCACCGCGCGGAGATAGAAAACGGCGTGATCTCGTGCAGCAACCACATCCATCTATGGGACTACATCTGCGTTATGAAAGCCGCGAAGCCGAAGAAAACGAACGTACTTGTATGGGCGCCGAACGTCTCCGGAGAGAACGGCACGCTCATCCGTCTTGTCGGCGGGATACCGATCCCCAAGCACGATATGAAAGCCACGAAAACATATCTCAATTCGCTTAAGGAGCTGCTCAACGGCGGCTGGCTGCACGTTTATTCCGAGGGCAGTATGTGGGAGTATTATCAGCCCATCCGTCCGTTCAAACACGGCGCGGCTTATCTTGCGTGCGCTTTCGACCGCCCTATCCTTCCGATGGCATTCTCCTACCGCAAGCCCGGTTTTATCAGGCGAAAACTTTTCAGGCAAATAGCCCTTCTTAACTTAAACGTCGGCGAGCCTCTTTATCCCGACAAAAGCCTGCCGATGAAACAGCGCAAGCGCGACCTGACCGTCCGCTCGCACGAAGCAGTATGCCGCCTTGCCGGCATCGACCCGAAGGATAACCTCTATCCCCAGATATTCTCAAACAACGAACGCGTAGACTACTATACAGATACATACGGAATAAACTATCACGGCTCACATTAAGGAGAACAATATGATCATCGACACTCACGCCCACATAGGCAATATGCTTTTATTCGATATGAAAACAGAACAGGTTTTGCGCTCGATGGAGCGCTACGGCGTCGACTTTTCGCTGATAAGCAACATCGAAGCCGCGGAATTTGACCATCAGGGCAATCCCGTTCCCGAGTTTTTGCAGAAACCGCAAAATCAGGTTTTGAAAGAAACACTAGCCGAAGCGCGAAAAGCTCCCGGCAAGCTCGGAGTGCTGCCGTGGCTGAAGATCGCGCAGGAGCTGCCCGACGAGGAATTTATCTCGCTTGTAAAAGAGAACCGCGACATCATTTACGGCTTCAAGCTTCACCCCTTCCACTCGCGCACCGCTCCCGATGAAAAGCGTCTGGAGCCTATCTATAAACTTGCGGCAGAGCTTGGGCTGCCGATCGTATCTCACACCGGAGGCTGTGAGGAAGCGCGATCCATTCACCTATACAACGCCGCGAAGCGCCATCCCGAAACCGATTTCGTGATGGTGCATATGGACTTGGGTAGTGACAATTCCGAAGCTCTCGAGCTGCTCGGCAAGCTCCCTAACCTTTACGGCGACACCACCTGGGTGCCGATCTCGACGACTGTCGAAGCCATCCGCCGCTGCGGCAGCGAAAAAATGCTGTTCGGCACCGACAATCCCATCGACGGCGAGGACACCCTGCATCACAACGCCTTCGGAGAGCGCTCGCTGTATCAGCAGTATTTCAACGAGCTTAAAGATGAGATTTCAGAAGAGGATTACGAGAATTTGATGTTCAGGAACGCGGTGAGGGTATTTAAGATAGAATCTTAATTCGTAATTCGTAATGCGTAATTCGTAATTAATGTTGATTTGACAATGTAGGGGCGCACCCGTGTGTGCGCCCTCTAATAGTGCAGACTTTTCTCAGGGCGCACACTTGGGTGCGCCCCTACACCGTTTATTTTCGCTCACCTTTTAACACACTCCAAAATCCATAAAATTTCGACAAATTGTGATAATAATTTGGCAAAAGCTATTGACTAAATGTTATAAAATGTTATAATGATGGTTGTGATAGAGGCGCGGACTTTATCAGTAACCCGGATCAGGCGCGGAAACGCCGCGGGTGAAAGGAAATTCCGCCGAAGCTTATGCCGGATTTCCGTTCGGCGTTTGCTGGGACAGCGCACAATATGCGCTGTACTGTCGCTTTTGCGGAGTGCTATTCGGATTTGTTTGTGATTTCAAGCCGTGGGTATCTCCGCGGCTATTATTATTTTTGGAGGAAGAACAATGTCAAAAGCAAAGAAAATCGTACTTGCGTTTGCGGCTGTTGTCATTGTCGGTCTGCTTGTTTGGGCTTGCGTATCGGGCGGCTCGCTCGGAACCGTTAAGTGCCCCGACTGCGGCGGAACCGGCATTTCAGACTCAGCTGCGTGCGAAACCTGTGCGGGCGAAGGCGCTGTTCGCGGAACCTGGTGGGCGCTGTTGCCGCCGATCATCGCTATCGCACTGGCGCTGATAACCAAAGAGGTCTATTCCTCGCTGGCTGTCGGTCTTGTCGCGGGCGGCGTGCTTTATGCCACATCACCCGACGGACTTTTCGGAAGCCATTTCCACCCGCTGCAATCAATGAACGAGATTAACGGAAACGGTCTTATTTCAGCTGTCAGCGACACCGCGGGCGTATTTGTTTTCCTGGTTGAGCTGGGTATAATCGTCGCGCTTGTCAACAAAGCCGGCGGCTCGCAGGCGTTCGGACGCTGGGCAGCGCGTCACATCAAGAGCCGCACCGGCGCTATGCTCGCCACATTCGTGCTCGGCGTGCTTATTTTCATCGACGACTATTTCAACTGTCTGACAGTCGGCTCGGTAATGAAGCCCGTCACCGACGGTCACAAGATTTCGAGAGCGAAGTTCTCATATCTTATCGACGCCACGGCGGCTCCTGTTTGTATGATCGCTCCCGTTTCGTCGTGGGCTGCTGCGGTAGCTACCTACGCCGAGGACGGTCAGGGACTGAAGCTCTTCGTTTCGGCTATCCCCTACAACTTCTATTCGCTGCTGACCTTCGTGTTCATTATCGCGATTTGCGTTATGAACTTCGACTACGGCTCGATGGCTCTTCACGAGTACAACGCGCAGTATAAAAACGACCTCTACACCACCGGTGAGAGAGTTGACAAGGAACTTGAAAACGAAACTCCCAACCCCAACGGCAAGGTCATAGACCTGGTTCTGCCCGTTATTATCCTTATCGTTGTTTCCGTTTTCGCGCTGATATATAACGGCGGCTTCCTCAACGGCGCCGACGCCGAAAACCACCTCAACTTCATCAACTCCTTCGGCAACACCGACGCGACCGTAGCCCTTCCGTGGGCAGGCGCTATCGCGCTGGTTTGCACCATCGTTTATCTGATGTTAAGAAAGGCAGTCAGCTTCAAGGAGAGCATGGACGCAGTTCCCAAGGGCTTTATCGCTATGGTGCCGCCCATCCTCATCCTCACCTTCGCTACCGCTTTGAAGAACATCACGATGGACCTCGGCGCAAAGTATTTTGTTGCTGACATCATGAACAACTACGCCAAGGATCTTGCGAACTTCCTGCCCGCTATCATCTTCCTGGTAGCCTGCTTCCTGGCGTTCTCGACAGGTACATCCTGGGGCACCTTCGGAATCCTCATTCCCATCGTGCTTTCCATCTTCCCGAACGGCGAGCTCCAGGTCATCGGCATCTCCGCGTGCCTCGCGGGCGCTGTCTGCGGCGACCACTGCTCCCCCATCTCCGACACGACTATCATGTCCTCGGCGGGTGCTCAGTGCAACCATATCAACCACGTTTCGACACAGCTTCCGTACGCGCTCACGGTTGCGGGCATATCGTTTGTATGCTTCATCATCGCGGGTCTTGTGCAGCAGTGGTTCATCGCTCTGCCCATCGGCGTCGTGCTGACTATCGGAACACTCATCATCATCAAGATGATAAGAAAAAACGAGAAACTGAGCTAAATCTCATTTACAAAACGCTCAAAAAATGATACAATAAAGGCGCTGCCAAATCAGGCGGCGCCTTGTTGCATTATATCGGATCATCGGGGGTATGAAAATGGGAAAAACACAGCTTGTGCCCGATAAATGGAAGATACTCAGCGGAAGTATGCTGAAGCTTATCGCGGTTATTACAATGGTCATCGACCACACCGCTCACTATTTTGTGAGCACTTACACCGTGCTGTTTTCGGTTGCGGGTCACAACATTATGCTTTATCCGATCATGCGGGGCATCGGCAGAATGGCGTTCCCGCTGTTCAGCTTTTTGCTGGTCGAGGGCTTCATCCACACGAGGAACCGCCTGAGATACGGAGCAAGCCTGCTTATCTTCGCGCTCATTTCGGAATTGCCCTGGAATCTGGTGCACACGGGAACCTGGTTTTACAGCAAGCAAAACGTCTTTTTTACTCTGTTTCTGGGATTTCTGGCGCTGTGGGCAATAGAAGCGTTCAAAAAGATACCTGTGCTGCCGGTCGTTTCCGCTGCGGCTCTGGCTTATATCGCGAGCCTTCTCAAAACGGACTATTCGTTCTTCGGTGTGTTGTTCATCGTCTTGCTGTACGGACTCAGAGAAAACGAGATAATCCGTCCGCTTACAGCGTTTCTGCTGGAAAACCACTGGTGGGTATTCGCCGCGTTCATCCCGATAACGCTATATAACGGCAAGCGCGGATTCGTTAAGGGTCCCGTGCTGAAATACGCGTTCTATGTTTTCTATCCCGCGCATCTGCTGATCATCTATCTGTTAAAATATTTTGTTTTGGCATAAAAAAATACCCCCTCAGCTGAGGGGGTTTAGTTCTGGAGGCGACAGGCGGATTTGAACCGCCGCATCAGAGTTTTGCAGACTCGTGCCTTACCACTTGGCTATGTCGCCGTTTCACAACATTAGGTATTATAACATTTGTTTTATGATATGTCAAGTGTTT
>CACXGW010000065.1 GCA_902767325.1 uncultured Ruminococcus sp. | reverse complement strand
TTCGATCCTGGTGCGGAAAACGGAAGCCAGGTCCTTGACCAGCGCGCGGAAGTCGACTCTGCCGTCTGCCGTGAAATAAAAGACTATCTTGCTGTTGTCGAAGGTGTATTCTACATTGACAAGCTTCATCTGCAAGCCGTGATCCGCGATTTTCTTTTCGCATATCTTGCGGGCCTCTTTTTCCTTGACGTGGTTTTCCGCAAGGTGGTTCAGATCATTGTCGGTCGCGATGCGGATAAGGGGCTTTAGCGGATGGGTCAGGCTTTCGTCGCTGATCTGCTTGTTAGCCATAGCCACCTCGCCGCACTCAACGCCGCGCGCGGTCTCAACGATGACCGTATCTCCGACGCGAAGCTGCTTGTTCTGCGGGTCAAAATAATATACCTTGCCGACCTCTTTGAATCTGACGCCGATTACCTCTGCCATATTATCCTCCTAAATTCTCCGCACATCCAGGTTGTGAGGAGGTTGATGTTTACATTGAATTTCATTTTATTTTCAAAGCTGTCGCAAAGCTCCAGCATTTCCATCAGTTTTTTTCTCGTTATCCTTGAAGCGAGCTTTTTTGCAGTTTCCCGGCTGCCGAGAGTTTTGCCGCCCGAAAGGAACACCACCGCGTCGCGGAAGTGAAGCCTCAGCGCCGCGATAATATCGCCCGAAAGTTCTTTGTCCGACAAAACGCCGAGTGCCTTCAAAAGCGGATATTCCCTGCTTTCTGTCAGGCAGGAAACGATGTTTTCCGCGGCTTCAAGCGCTTTTTCGTCAAGGCTTTCGCCGCCTCTTATGCGCACCGCGGTAAAACGCGAAAGTATCGTATCCAAAAAGCTGCGCGTGCTTTTGCACTGCAATATAAAGTATACGTTTTGCGGCGGCTCCTCAAAAAGCTTCAAAAAGGTGTTTTGCACCAGAGGAGTAAAGCGCTCGTCCGCCTTTTCAAATATATAGACCTTCGCGTTTGAATCGTTCGGCAGGATATACGCGTCTTTGATGATCTCGCGCATCTGCTCCACGTCGTAGGTTTTGCTCTTTGTTTTTATTTTCGGATATGAAATGTCCGGGTGATGCTTTTCTTTGGCGTTGATGCAGTTTTTGCAGGCGCCGCAGGGTCTGTCGCTTTTATCGCAGACTGCATACATAGCCAGAAATGTCGCAAGATCATCCGACTTTTTCTCATCCGCGCATTCTATCATCAGGGCGTGGGGAAGCTTGTTGCCGCGGTCTACGGAGTTCAGAAACTCAATCGTTTCTTTATCAAAATCAAATCCGGCGTAGTTCAAATGATTCACCTGCCGTTCAGATTGACGACGTTTGTTACGACGTCGCCCTTGTCGGTAATGTCGATGATCCCGAAGGAAGCGTAGTAGCCGCTGCAGCTGCCGGGGTTCATATAGTACACGCCGTCCTCATAATCCGTAAAAGGCATATGAGTGTGACCGAACAGCGCGATGTCAGCCTTTTGCTCGCGCGCGGCGTATTCAAGCTGAGTCAGCCCGAACTTTACGCTGTAAAGATGCCCGTGGGTGACGAAAATCGTCTTGCCCGCTATCTCAACGCATTCCACCGGCGGCAGCGTGCTGCTCCAGTCGCAGTTGCCGCGCACGCCGATGACGGTCTTGTCCTGAATGGTGTCTTTTAAATATTGTATTTGTTCGGCGCCGTCGCCGCAGTGGATGATGACCTCAGCCTCGGGCTGCATATCCAGCGCGCGTTTCATCGAGTGAAAATCGCCGTGAGTATCGGAAATAACTAAAATACGCATAAAAACTCCGTTCTAAAACGCCGCCTCACGCATAGTATATGTTGAGGTGGTATTATGACCGATGATAAAAAAATATTCGAATGCCTGTCTGACCGTCTGAAGCTTTCTCCCGGGCAGATCAAAGCGTCCGCGCAAAAGGGAGACGTCGACGCCTTGATGAAAAACGTCGAAAGCGAAAAAGCCAAGCAGGTGCAGTCTGTGCTCAGCGACCCCGAAAAGGTGAAAGCGCTGATGAACAGTCCCGAGGCGCAGGAGCTGTTAAGACTGCTCGATCAAAATAAGTAAGGGACTGATCAAATGTCAGAATTACAGGATGCCATAAGCAAAATAATGAGCGATCCCGAGGCGATGAAAAAGGTGCAAAGTCTCGGGGAGCAGCTCGGCATATCGTCAAACGCGCCGCCGTCCGCGCCGCCTGTCGCTCAGACTGTTGAAAACACCGAGATGATGTCAACACTCGGCAAGCTGGCACCGCTTATGAGCGCCGCCGCTCCGAGCAGCGACGTTTCAGCTTTGCTCAACGCTTTGCGCCCGTTTCTGAGCGGTGAAAAGCAGGAGAAGCTCAAAAGCGCCCAAAGGCTCATCAGCCTTATCCGGGTGATCCCGCTGATAAAAGACAGCGGTCTGTTTTTGTAAAGAGGTGAGTTATGCCAAGCTTTGAGGAAGAGGCGTTTGAACGCGCCCGAAGGATGTCGCACAGCCGTCAGTCAAGCGTCCGCCGCGAGGAAGTACGAGCTGTTGATCCGCCGAAGCCAAAGCCCGAGCCCGTTGCCGAGCCGGACAAAAGTGAGCCGGTCGTTCAAAAACCCGCGCCCAATATGATGGAAACGCTGTTCCGCGACAAGGAAAAAAGCCTGATTTTGCTGCTGCTTTTGCTTTTAAGCGACGAAAACAACGACCCTTCATTGCTTTTCGCGCTTATGTATCTTTTGATTTGATTCATTGTCATTCCGACCAACGCGGGTGCGCCCCTACATCGATAAGGGAAACTCGTTTATTTTCATAAGTTGATGACATTTCCCTTTGGCTTCGCTCCGGATGAAATTGTATGATATTGAACCTATCTTATTTGTCCGTTGCCCTTGATGATGAACTTCATGCTTGTCAGCTCGTTGAGACCCATCGGACCTCTGGCGTGGAGCTTCTGGGTGGAAATGCCGATCTCCGCGCCCAGACCGAATTCGCCGCCGTCGGTGAAGCGGGTCGAGGCGTTGACATATACCGCCGCGGAGTCTACGCAGGCGGTGAACTTCTGAGCGGCGCTGTAGTCGCTTGTCACGATGCTTTCGCTGTGACCGGTGCTGTATTTCGCAAGGTGATCAAGAGCGTCGTCGATGCTGTCAACTACCTTGATCGCCAGGATGTAGTCGAGGAACTCTATCGCGTAGTCGTTTTCGGTGGCGGGCACAACGCTGTCGCCAAGGATAGCGCGTGTACGCTCGCAGCCGCGGAGCTCCACGTTCTTTTTATCAAGCTCTGCCTTTATCGCGGGCAGGGCTTTTTCAGCGATGTTCTTGTGAACAAGAACGGTCTCGATAGCGTTGCAGACCGACGGGCGCTGGGTCTTTGCGTTGAACACGATGTTTGCCGCCATTGTGATGTCGGCGCTTTCGTCAACATAAACGTGGCAGTTACCAACGCCTGTTTCGATAACGGGCACCTTGGCGTTTTCCACAACACTTCTGATAAGTCCGGCACCGCCGCGGGGGATAAGCACGTCAAGA
>CACXGW010000064.1 GCA_902767325.1 uncultured Ruminococcus sp. | reverse complement strand
TGCGCATTGTTGCAAGCGTAACATTCAATAATTCATTCAAGACTAAAGGCTGCCGCAAAATCTTTCAATTTGCGACAGCCTCTTTTTATTCGCTTTTCAAAACAATTTTATTAGAACTAATCTTATTTCTTTATGTTAAAAAATTGTAGTCTTTTCTTTATGCTAAAGCTTCTCTGTTATGAGGTTTCAAGAGTATTTCAAACGTATTCGCCGCGTCACGCTCTGCTTGTTCTACGGCGTGGACGTAGCGGTTGGTGGTTTTGAGCTGGGTGTGGCCGAGGCGGGTGGCTACGTTCTTGATATTCGTGCCGTTACTCAACAGCAGCGTCGCCGAGGTGTGGCGGAGGGCGTGAAACTTCCTGTGAGGGAGACCGTTGCGCTTTTGGAACTTCGAGAACCACTGAGTCGGCGTGGTTGGGTACATCGGCTTGCCGTCCGCCTGAATAAATATCCAGTCGTCGCCGTGCCACGCGTCGCCGAGCGAGAGCCGACACCCGTCCTGTTCAGCGCGATACCGGCGCAGCATACGAAGGCAATACGGCGGCAAAAACAGCGTGCGGCTCCTGCCGGTCTTGGTCGACTTACTCTTGATCTCTGCGTCGCCCGTTAGTTTGTAGTTGCTGCGGCTGATGGTCAGCACCCCCGTCTTGAAATCAATGTCGCTCCACTTCAAGCCCATGAGTTCGCCGCGGCGGCAGCCTGTATTCAACGCCATATGAATTAGCAACCGAAACATCAGCGGTTCACCTTCAAGCGCTTGGAGCAAATCATCAAGCTCCTGTTCGGTAAAGATTTCCGTTTGCTCCTCCTCGAGCTTCGGCAGGGTTATGCGCTCGCGTTCGGCGGGATTGACGCCGATTAAGCCGAGCTTGTAAGCACTTTTCATTAGCGAGCAAATCATCGTATAGTAGCGGCGAACGGTCGAGGGCGAGAGCTTTCCGGGCTTTCCGTCGAGATGCGTGTCGCGCTTTGAAAGGTCGTCGATGAAGCGCTGAATGTGAACCGGACGGATGTCCCTGAGCTTCAAATGTCCGAGCGCCGGAATAATGCCGAGGTTGATGATATGGGTGTAGCGCTCGTAAACATAGGGCGATAGGCGCTGCTTGGCGGTCTCGAGATACATCGGCACAAAGTCAGCAAGCTTGAGCCTTCCGTCAGAGCTGACCTGACCGTTGCGCACCTGCTCCTCAAAGAGAACTGCCTGTCGTTGCACCTCTTTTTGAATCTGACGTTTCGTCATATTCGCCTCAGGCTTGTATGTCATTGTTCGACGGATTTGCCTGCCGTTTTGGTCGTAGCCGCAGGAAACCGAGATGAAGTAACTGTCTTTTCGTTTTGTGATTGATGCCATAACCGCACCTCCTTGTAATACTAATTCCTGATAGAAAGTAGACTTGGATTTGCGAGGATATTTTTCGCAAGGCGAGACGAAGGACGCCGCAAGGCTGACGCCTTGCAAGGACGACAACGAAGTATTGCGGAAAATAGACCGCAAAGGCTGTCCACTTTTTATTAGGCATTAGTATAAACTCACATATTTTTCTTTATGCTGTCGAGGGCGTTTTTTTCGATTCGGCTGACCTGCGCCTGTGAAATTCCGATTTCGGACGCGACCTCCATCTGCGTTTTGCCGCGGAAAAAGCGGAGCGTCAGTATGCGTTTTTCACGGTCGGAGAGCGCCGAGATAGCGTCCTTGAGCGCGAGCTCCTCAAGCCACGTCGTGTCGTCGTTTTTATCGCCGATCTGATCCATGACATACACCGTGTCGCTTCCGTCGGAAAAGACCGGCTCGTAGAGCGAAACGGGCTCGACCACCGCTTCGAGCGCAAGCACCACATTTTCCTTCGGCATATCCATCAGCTTGGCGATTTCCTCCACCGTCGGCTCGCGGTTGTTTTTCGCGGTGAGCTCTTCTTTTATCTGCATTGCCCGGTACGCCGTGTCGCGCATTGACCGAGACACCCTTACGGCGTTGTTGTCGCGAAGATAGCGTCGTATCTCTCCGATGATCATCGGGACACCGTACGTTGAGAATCTCACGTCGAGCCCGGGATCAAAATTGTCGATCGCCTTGATCAGCCCGATAACGCCGACCTGGAACAGATCGTCGGGCGCTTCTCCCCTGCCGACGAACCGCCGGATGACGCTGAGCACAAGGCGCAGATTGCCGTTTATCATTTCATCGCGGGCGCGTTTTTTCTCCTGCGGTGTGCCGCTTTTGATCGTTTTCAAAAGCTCCTGCTTGCGGCTTTCACTTAACAGCTTGAGCCGTGAGGTATTGACCCCGCAGATCTCAACTTTTCCGTATTGCATTATAATCCCCCCGGCAATATTCTGAATCTATTATTGCCCGGTGGATGCTTGATTATTCGTTATTAGAAATATAACGACCGGTTTTTTAATATGTTTTAGAATTGCGGCGTATCAGCCGCTTGGATACAGGCACTTCTTTTTCTGTTCAATTTTACCCGGTTTGTGTTTACCTTATAGGTTTTAGCCTCCTGTAATATAGTTTATTTTTGAAAAGATTTTTTGCTTGTCAGCCTATATATAGGTAATATTATCAAATCACATATTATCATTAAATTAACCGAATACAGGTAACGATAATATGGGAGATTAAAATGGAGTATTCTGAATTATATGCACTGCGCATCCGTCAGCTTTGTAAGCAGAGAGGGCTGTCCATCAACAAATTAGCCGATATGAGCAATGTTCGGCAATCCTCGATCGACAATATTATTAATGGTCGCACCAAAAATCCGGGTGTAGTCAATCTTCACAAGATTGCAATCACTTTTAATATGACTCTCGCGGAATTTTTGGACTTTAAGGACTTGAACGAGTTTTCTTTTGAAGATAACGATACGGACGAGTAAAGGGTGTGATTTTGTGCTGAATGAAACTTTACAGATCATCAGTATGGTTTTGTGCATTGTCGGCTTGCTGTATGTGAACCTGCTCGGTCTGAAAATCGGCGTTTTGCAAACAGAATAAGAAACAACTATTTATGTATATGTTTATCGTACGGCAGGATCGTCGGATCGAATCCGTTCAATTGATTATTATTCTCGGGAGGAATTATAATGATTAAGAAAGTATTATGCGCATTTCTTTCTGCATCGCTTCTTGCGTTGTCCGCCGTTCAAGTGTTGGCGGTAGAGAATACCAACGGCAGCGAGATTCCCGCGTTGGAAGAAGGCACCTACGCGCCGGATCAGGTCGTTGTGCTGTTCAAAAGCAGTGCGATCGACACCGACACCGCGCCGAAAAAGGGCGACCTTGAACCGGTCGGCGCTGCCTTCGGCGATGGGATGGAAGCGTCTTCATCTGAAAATGAGGCGCTCGGAGCTGCAGACGAGGAGGTCAATATCCTTTCCAAAAGCCTCGGCGATGATTTCGTTTTGGAAGATACACTTGTCTTTGACAAATCCCAAAACAACAGCAAGGCAGGCGATTCTGTCGGCGCGTCTGCGAACGCTTCTTCCGACGGACTGAACGTTGCGCTTGTGTCGTCCGACAAATACGACACGGCAGCTTTGATCGAAAAGCTCTCTAAAAACAAGAGCATCGAAAAAGTCGAGCCGAACTACTATGTAACGGAGCAAAGCATCGACTACTCTCTCGACGATCCGCTCAACTGGTACAACTATCAGGCTAATTCTCCGTGTGATAACAACACCGGCGGCGACAGCGTCAGCTCCAGAGGACTTGATCCCGAGGATTGTATTTCCACCAACGCCGCAAACGCGTGGAACAAGCTGACCGGCGACGAGGAGGAGATCGTCGTCGCGGTGATTGACTCGGGCGTGAACACCTATCACGAGGATTTGACGGACGTTCTGTGGACAAACCCCGGCAATATCGGGCTGGAGGGCGAACACGGATTCAACTTCTCCGACAACGCCTCCGACGTTACCGACCTTCTCGGACACGGCACGCACTGTTCGGGAGTGATCGGAGCGCAGGCGAACAACGGCGTCGG
>CACXGW010000063.1 GCA_902767325.1 uncultured Ruminococcus sp. | reverse complement strand
TCGGCGTAATAAATCCTCAGTCAGCTTCGCTGACAGCTCCTTTACAAAAGGAGCCTTACACTTTCAGCAACGTTTGCACTAAATAGAAAGCCTCCTCTTCCAAAAGCTGTCATTTCGACCAACGCGGAGAAATCCCCTTGTCATCGTGCTGACACAAGGGGATCCCTCGACTGCGCTCGGGATGACAAAAATGACTATCCCTGCAAAAAATCAAATTATTATACAAATCAAACCGTTGCAGCCGTCGTTTATTACGCGCTCTATCGTCTGACCGATCTTTTTGCGGGCGTCGGCGGGCATACGGCTGAGCTTGTTGTGAAGTCCCTCGTTGACAAGCTCGTGGACGGATTTGCCGAAAATGTTGCTTTCCCAGATTTTGGCGGGACTTTCCTCAAATTCCTTGAGAAGATACGACACGAGCTCCTCGGACTGCTGCTCGCTTCCGACGATAGGCGTTACCTCGGTGCGGGTCTCGACGCGCATCATATGTATCGACGGCGCGCTCGCCTTCAGCTTTACTCCGTATTTGCCGCTCTGCTTGATGATTTTCGGCTCGTCAAGCGTCAGCTCGTCGATGGTCGGCATAACGATGCCGTAGCCGGTCTCCTTTACCTGCTCGTATGCGCGGGCTATTTTGTCGAATTCCTTTTGCTTTTGAGAAAGGTCGCCTATGCAGCTAAGCAGCGCGCATTCGTCCGAAACGTCAAGCCCTGTCTGCTCCGACAACACCCTGTAGAACAGCGACGGGTCGATCTTCACGCTCATCTCCGCGTTTCCGCTGCCCGGGTCGAGCCCGTCGAGCTCCGCGCTGTTTATATACTCACATCCCGTCACTTCGTCGGTGACCTGACGGATGTCGCGAATCTTTTCAACCTTTTTTGCGGCGTCTCCGATAGCGGAGAACACAGCCGACTTTAGCCAATGATCCTTGTCGAGCATGACGACCCACTTTGGAATGTCGACCCTGATTTCGCGAATGGGAAACTCGAACAGCAGCTGAGCGAGGATCATCTTTATCTCGTTTTCGCTGAGCTCCATACAGCTGACGGGAAGCACCGGCGCCTGATACTGCCTGCTCATTTCCTCGGCGAGCGTTTTGGCGCTGTCGGACGAAGGGTCCGCTGAGTTAAGCAGAACCACAAACGGTTTATTTATAGCCTGAAGCTCCCTGATGACCCGCGCTTCGCTGTCCACGTAATCCTCGCGCGGTATCTCGCCGAAGCTGCCGTCGGTCGTGACGACCAGCCCGATGGAGCTGTGATCGTTGATCACCTTTTTTGTGCCGATCTCAGCCGCCTCGTCGAAGGGCATCGCTTCATCAGACCACGGAGTTTTGACCATCCGCGGTCCGTCCTCCTCGCTGTGACCC
Organism: uncultured Ruminococcus sp.; assembly: GCA_902767325.1. Lineage (GTDB taxonomy): Bacteria > Bacillota > Clostridia > Oscillospirales > Acutalibacteraceae > Ruminococcoides. The sequence continues at coordinate 2,424 of CACXGW010000063.1, read as the reverse complement.
AGGGCGCTGTTGACGATATATCCCACGCAATCAATCATTCTTACCTTGAACGAAACGTTGTCTCCGAGTTCGACCTCGACGCTCTCCTCGGGGATGAACTTCGGCTCGGTTGTCATTATGGTCTTGCCCGCTGCCGACTGTGGAAGCTCGTCGACCGTGCGGTTATATACGCTTTCGTCCTTGATGTTCGGCAGGACAAGAGCGTCCATAAACCGCTTTATAAATGTAGATTTTCCGGTTCTGACGGGACCTACGACGCCGATATAGACATCGCCGTCGGTTCGCCGCGAAATATCCTGATATACGTTTCTCTCTTCCATGGCTATCCCTCCTTACAGCTTCGGTATGAGCAGCATTTTGTCGCAGTCAAGCACATAATCCTCAAGCGAGTTTTCACAAAGCAGCAGCTCGGGTCTTGTGTTGTGACTTTTTGCGATGTCCCAGATGCTTTCGCCTGTCGACGCGTAGTAAAGCGTCAGCGCGCGGCCGTCGTTTTCCAAAGGCTTATCCTCAAATATCTCAACTCCGCTGAGCGCCGTTATGCTTTCGCGCCTGACAGCGCCGCCGCAGATTTTGATTTCGCAGCGTATCTCAACGCTGTTGTCGTCCATCAGGCGATAGCTGACGCTGAGTACCCCGGCGTTTTCAAATAAAAACGAATTGCAGCCCGAGGCTGACGGAAGCACGCGTTCAAAATCGAAGCCGCGCTCAACAAACACCGGATAGCCGTCCTCGTTTTGCGCTAATATGCACAGGTTTATCTTTCCCTTTGCGCTGAGCATACCGTCCGAGCAAGCCGTATCGAGCGATACGGAATCGGCAAAAATATCAAGCACCTTCGCGATTTTGCCGTCGCTGACATTTGCCGTGAGCTTTTCGATGAACACATCGTTAACGCTGCACACACCGCCGATATATTTAAGCGTTGAAAACTGCGGAGCGCAGGCAAATTCGGTGGAATAGGCGTCCGTGATGACGTCGGTCTGATCCGAGCAATAGCCCTGAGCCGACACACAGAGCATAGCGTCAAAGGCTAAGGCGGGCTTGTCGGACAGGATGTCGTTTTTCAGCCTTATGTCAAAGGTCATGACCTCGCAGTTGAAGATGTTTTCGGTGTCCTCGTCTATACCCTCGCAGTCGATGATCTGGTTGAAGGGAAGAAGATAATCGAGCTTTGCGGTCTCCCCCGTTTCGATGTCGGTCAGATAAAACAGACGGATGCCGATCTCTCCGTTGAGCATCAGCTTTCCGCCGATAGCCTTGGCGTCTGTGATTCCCGCCTTGACCTTGGAATAGAGTATGCTTTCAACGGCGGGCTTGTCGGCGACCGAGATCTCCTCGCTGATCGTAAACTGCTCCTGACAGTTCGACTTCAAATCGGAAAGGCGAATCTGCTCGCGGTATGTTTGCAGGTTTCCCTCGTCGGGTGTGAAAAGCTCGGTTTTCCTTGAGGAGATCACCTTTGCGTACAGCGAGAAAGCGCCGTGCATAACGAGCCTTCGGGGACTTAACGCCCGGCAGTTGATGTATTCGGACTTGGTTTTTGTGAGCACGATGTAATTTTCGCCGGCGTCCTTTACGGAAAAGCTCTGCGAAAAATCAACGCTCTGCTCGCAGCAGCGGATCGTCTTTTTTTCGCTTTCGACATACATCACGTTCACAACGCAAACGCCCTCGAGCTGCAGCTGACCGCCTGAAAGGTTTTTCGACCTCAGCTTCGGGATCAGTGTGCACTTGAGGATTTTTTCGATATTCGGGCAATAATCGGGCAGGGTCAGATCGACGTCCGCAAGCTGCTCGGCGACCGTATCAAGCACGATATACGGAGCGCGAAAAGCGCGGTTGTCCTGATTGAATTCCATATTTTTCTCTCCTTTAACGGTTTTATTTCAGTATATTAAAGGACAAGGGAAAATATGAATACAAAGGCTTTGACATAAAAAAGGCTCCCCAAAAAGGGGAGCCTTCCAGCATCTAGCCTCTAGCTTCTAGCATCTAGCTTCTAGCATCTAGCTTCTAGCATCTAATTATGCGGGCAATTCGCAGATCTCCGCGATAGCTCTCTGGATCTCGGTTACGTCGCGGATGCTGACCTTGCCGTCCTTGTTGGCGTCGGAAGCCAGCATCTGTCTGCTGGTAAGCGTTCTGTATTCCGCGAGATAACGCTGGATGATGGTAGCGTCGGAGATGGTGATCTTGTTGTCGTCGTTAACATCGCCGCGCATTATATCGGGAGTGCCCTCGTAAATCTCGGTGGCTGTCGAGTATGTATAGCCCGAGAAGCCGCTCTGTCCGGTGATGTCATTGACAACGCTGTCCTCAACAAGAGCAGTTTCTGTGGTTTCCGTGCCGTCTACATAACCTACGCTGAGGATGCCCACGTTGAGATTTACGGTGGTTTCGCCCGAGCTGAGGATGTTGAAG
>CACXGW010000062.1 GCA_902767325.1 uncultured Ruminococcus sp. | reverse complement strand
GTGCTTCAAGATACACAACGGCGCTATCGACAACATCTTCCTCAACGAGGCATGCTCATCGGGCTGCGGAAGCTTTTTGCAGACCTTTGCCAACGCGCTCGGATACGAGATCGAGGAATTTTCAAAGCTCGGTCTGTTCGCCGAGCGCCCCGTAGACCTCGGCTCACGCTGCACGGTGTTTATGAATTCCAGCGTAAAGCAGGCTCAGAAGGACGGCGCTACCATCGAGGACATCTCGGCGGGACTGTCATTAAGCGTTGTCAAAAACGCGCTTTATAAGGTGATCCGCGCTTCGTCTCCCGACGAGCTCGGCAAGCGCATCGTCGTTCAGGGAGGAACCTTCCTCAACGACGCGGTTCTGCGCGCCTTTGAAATGGAAATGGGCACTCAGGTCGTGCGCCCGAATATCGCGGGACTTATGGGAGCCTACGGCGCCGCGCTTTACGCCAAGAAAAAGTCGCAGGGCGAGGGCAAAAGCAAGCTTTCAAACGCCGACGATCTTAAAAACTTCGTTCACGAGATCAAGGTCACGAACTGCGGAATGTGCAACAACAACTGCCGCCTGACCATCAACTCCTTCGGCGGAGGGCGCCGCTTTATCGCGGGCAACCGCTGCGAGCGTCCCATCACGAAAAAAGCTCCGTCGTCGGATTTGAATATCTACGAATATAAGCTCAAGCTCATCAACGGCTATCATCCCGTTGAGGGACTGCGCGGCAAGCTCGGCATCCCGATGGGACTCAATATGTACGAGCTTTATCCGTTCTGGTACCGTTTCTTTACCGAGCTGAAGTTCGAGGTGCATCATTCGCCGGCTTCATCGCGCAAGCTCTATCAGCGCGGTCAGCAGACGATCCCGAGCGACACCGTCTGCTTCCCGGCAAAGCTTATGCACGGTCATGTGCAGACGCTTATCGACAACGGGATCGAAAACATCTTCTATCCCTGTCTTTCCTACAACTTCGACGAGCATCTCGGCGACAATCACTACAACTGTCCGGTCGTGGCGTATTATCCCGAGGTCATCAAAAATAATATGAAGGACGTCCGCAAGATAAACTTCATCAAGGAATACTTCGGCATCCACCGTCCCAAGGACTTCCCGAAAAAGGCTTATGAGCGGCTTTCCTTCTACTTCCCCGACATCACGCTCAACGAGGTGAGGATCGCGGCTAAGAAGGCGTATGACGAATACGAAGAGTATATGCTCAAGGTGCGCAAGAAGGGCGACCAGATCATCGCGCGCGCCGAAAAAGAGGGCAAAAAGATATTTGTGCTGGCGGGCAGACCGTATCACATCGACCCCGAGATCAACCACGGCATCGACAAGCTCATCGCGGGCTTTGATGTGGCTATCGTCAGCGAAGACGTCGTTTCGCCGCGCATAAACGCCTTCCACACCCACGTGCTCAACCAGTGGACCTACCACTCACGCCTCTACGCGGCGGCGCGTTATGTCACCACCCGCAAGGATATGGAGCTTGTACAGCTTGTTTCCTTCGGCTGCGGCGTCGACGCCATAACCACCGACGAGGTCCGTGAGATACTTGAGCGCGAAAACAAGATCTACACCCAGATCAAGATCGACGAGATAACGAATCTGGGCGCTGTAAAAATAAGGATCAGAAGCCTGCTCGCCGCGATCGACAACGACTGACGGCGGCAAAAAGGAAAAGATTATGGCTGATTTAAAGTACGACAAAAAAACAGGACGCCTGATGTTCACCAAGCAGATGAAGCGCGAGGGCTACACCCTTTTGATGCCCAACATGGCGCCGATACATTTCCGCATTCTCGCCAATGTGTTCCGCAGCTTCGGATATAAATGCGAGCTGCTCGAGACCACGGGTCCCGAGATCGCGCAAACGGGCTTGAAGTATGTGCATAACGACACCTGCTATCCCGCGCTGCTTGTTATCGGACAGTTTATCAACGCGCTGCAAAGCGGAGAATACGACGTGCACAAAACCGCCCTGATGATGACTCAGACAGGCGGCGGCTGCCGCGCGTCCAACTATATCCACCTGCTGCGCAAGGCGCTGAAAAAAGCGGGCTTTGATTATGTTCCCGTTGTGTCGCTTTCCTTCGGAATGGAGAAAAACAGCGGCTTTTCGCTTACTCTTCCGCTTATCCGCCGCTTTGCGGGGGGCTTAGTGTACGGCGACCAGCTCATGCTGCTCTCAAACCAGATAAAACCGTATGAGGTCAACAAGGGCGAGACCATGGCGCTTGTCGAACAGTGGAGCGAAAGGGTTTCAAATCTGCTCATCGACGGCAAGGGCTACACGCTCGAGGAGGTCGACGAAAACCTCCACAAGCTTACAAAGGACTTTTCAAAAATCGAGGTCAACCGCGTGCCGAAGGTAAAGGTCGGCGTCGTCGGAGAGATCTACGTAAAATACTCAAAAATGGCAAACAACGGGCTGGAGGAATTCCTCGCCGAGCAGGACTGCGAGGTCTGTCTGCCCGGTCTGATGGGCTTTGCCTCGTTCAAGGTAGACAACCGCATCGAGGACTATAAAATGTTCGGCGGAAGCCGCCTGAAATACGAGTTCTGCAAACGCCTGCTCGACTACATAACCAGCCTCGAAACGCTTATGATAGAGTCGGCGGAGCGCTTCAACTTTATCCCGCCGCACAAATACGCCCACACCAAGGAGCTTGTAAAGGGCATTATCGGCTACGGAAGCAAGATGGGCGAGGGCTGGCTTTTGACCGCCGAGATGCTCGAGCTTGCCGAAACGGGCTACGAAAACATCGTGTGCACCCAGCCGTTCGGCTGTCTGCCAAACCACATCAACGGCAAGGGCGCCATCCGCAAGATCAAGGAGGTCAAGCCCAACGCCAACATAGTCACCATAGACTACGATCCCGGCGCTCCCAAGGTAAACCAGGAGAACCGTATCAAGCTTATGCTCGCCGTAGGCAGAGAAGAGCTTAAAAAGAAGATAGAAGCCGAACAGCAGGAAAAAGAGCAGGCTCAATCGGAGGAAAGCGCCGAAGAAAAATGATTGGATTCCTAATCCGATAAATAGAATAATTAATAACGGAGCGGTGAGGGCACCGCTCCCTACATTTAGTATCGACATCTATGCTTTAAATGTAGGGAGCGACTCTGTAGCCAGACGGCAACCCTTTTGTTGCTTGCGCAACATTTCCCCTTGAAAGGGGAATCACCTCGTCG
>CACXGW010000061.1 GCA_902767325.1 uncultured Ruminococcus sp. | reverse complement strand
GTGGTTTCCGTGCCGTCTACATAACCTACGCTGAGGATGCCCACGTTGAGATTTACGGTGGTTTCGCCCGAGCTGAGGATGTTGAAGGTCGCGGTGACAAAGCTGTCGGTATTGGCAAAGCTTATGGGATTGAGGTTCGCAAAGTTGCCTCTGATAAGTCCCTCTGAGGGATTGATGATCATTGCGTTGGGGATCTTAGGCATAGCCGCGTAGTCGAAGCTGAGGATCGAAGGATCGTATGTCAGCTCCCACTGGGAATTGACGATTCCCATTGACGATGAGAGCTTATATGTAACGGTCGCCTTGCCGGCGTCGGCGTCGATAGTGGCGCTTGCCGAATCAAACAGATTGGATGTGGCGATGATCCTGGTAACATTGCCCTCAACGCCCTTGATCACCTGAGACAAGGGGATAATAGTAGCGTCGGTAAAGCCGGTTTCATCCGTAATATCCTGAGCCTGACTGTTTTCAACAGGGCTTGCGATATACAGCGTTTTGCCGCTTCTGTAGCCGAGGTTGAGCTCTTTAAGGGTGAGCTCCACGTCCGTTGAGCCTGTGCCGATGACCTCAAACTGAGCCTTTACCAAGGTGCCGCCGTTGGAGAAGTCGTACATTGAAGAAGCGCTGGTGAAGTTACCCAGAACACGGTTTCCGCTGATGGTGACGGTTCCTCCCGTAACGGGGCACATATCGTTCTCCGTTGAAATCAAACGAAGCTTTGTTGAATCGTAAGTAAGATTCCAGTCAGCGCTGGCAACGCCCTTGTTTGTCGTAAGGTCATACTTGACCGTCACGGTGTCGCCCACGCTGAGGTCGGACTGATTGGTGACGCTGAAATAATTGGAAAGCGCGTTGACCGTCAGCGTGCCTTCTGTAGCCGACGCTGTGATGCCGACGGAAATGACCGCGGTGATGACCAGCATACAAACAAGAACAATGCTTACGAGTTTTTTCATGTTTTTCATCGTTATTTAACCTCCTAAATAAACTGCGTAAAAACGCAATCAAAAATTACCATTTTCATTATATCTTGTTTTTCAAAAAAACTCAACAAAAAAAATGAGATGCGCAGAATTTTCGTCACAATGCACATCTCAACACAACGTTTTTTGGTTATTATTACTTTCGCTCAAACAGACTGTTTCTGCTTTTTTATTCCGAACAGCTTTCTGAGAATCCCGGAAATGATTTTTGGATTATCAATAAGTACAACTTTCATAACTTACCTCCGAAAACATAATAAGCTGACGACGACCAGCGTCACCGACGCCGCGACGAGCGTCCATTTGGCGGGCAAAACCGTGGCTACAAGCAGTCCCAGCCCGAAAAACACCGCCGGTTTTAGTTTTTGTTTGTGGCATTTCACTGTATCACCCTTTATCATTCTATACAGACGCGCCGTTTGCGTGCTTGAATTTTGCGCGGTTTTATATTATGATATATTAAACAAATCTAAAACGGTGACGATATGAGGACACTTGAAATCAAAAAGAACGACGCGAATCAGCGCCTTGACAAATTTTTGCAGAAGCGATTTTCCACCATGCCAAAGGCTATGGTGTATATGTACCTGCGCAAAAAATGCGTTAAGGTCAACGGCAAAAAATGCGACGCTGCTTATAAGCTTTGCGAAGGCGATGTGCTGACCCTTTTCATCAAGGACGAGTTTTTTGAAGCAACAAAAGAAAAGAACTATGAGTTTTTGAAGGCTCCTAATAAGCTCGATATAGTTTATGAGGACGAAAACATTATGCTGCTCGACAAAAAGCCCGGCGTTATCGTCCACCAGGACAAGAGCTATCACTTTGACTCGCTCGTCGCGCGCGTGCAGCATTATCTGTACGACAAGGGCGAATACGACCCCGAGAAGGAAAACGCCTTCTCCCCCGCGCTTGTGAACCGTATCGACCGCAACACGGGCGGCATCGTCATAGCGGCAAAGAACGCCGAGGCTCTGCGCGTACTCAATCAAAAGATCAAGAGCCGCGAGGTGCAGAAGTTTTATCTCTGCCTGCTCTGCGGCAAGCCTAAGCGCGACGAGGACACCCTGAAGGCGTATATGATAAAAAACGAGAGCAAAAACAAGGTGTCGGTTTTTTCTACCGAAAAAGACGGCTCGAAGGAAATGATAACGAAGTACCGCGTAATAAGCTCCGACGGCAAATACAGCCTTGCGGAAGTCGAGCTCCTAACGGGCAGGACTCACCAGATAAGGGCGCATATGGCGTATATCGGCTGTCCGCTGGCGGGTGACAGTAAATACGGCGGAAACAAAAAGTCGCCCGACGGCTTTCGCTATCAGGCGCTTTACAGCTATAAAATAAGATTCGGTTTTTCAGGCGACGCGGGTATTTTGAACTACCTGAAAGACAAAGAGTTTTCGGTGGATAAAAAGAACATCTGGTTTATTCAAGGCACATAAACGCCGACATCGTTCCCCTGTGTCCCTTTGTGGCGCGGTGGCTCCACAGCAGGTCGCTGTTGCAGCAGGTGCACAGATCGGACACGGAGATATTTTCCTCGGGAACGCCCGCGGCGTGAAGAATCTGACGGTTCGTCTCAAGCAGATCTACCATATATTTTCCGCCGCCTTTCGGGAAAACGAATTTTTCGGTATTCAGATCATCAAGGGCGAGAAACTGCGCCGCGCAGGGCTCGTCGACCTCATAACAGCATACGGAAATTGCGGGACCTACGGCGGCAAAAACATCCTTAGGGTCGGTGCCGTAAAGCTCCGTCATTTTTTTGATTACCTTTTCACCTATCCTGCCGACGGTGCCGCGCCACCCAGCGTGAGCAAGACCGACGGCTTTGTTTTTTGTGTCGACAAAAAACAGCGGCGTGCAGTCGGCGTAATAAGTTACCAAAGTAACGCCGCGCTCGTTTGTTATAAGCGCGTCGACGCTTTCCATATCGCGCGGACGGGTTATGCCCACACCGATGTCATCTTTTGTGACGGCGCGCACGAAGGTGTGGTGATCCTGAGCGGAAGCGACAAGCGTGTTGAAGTCAAATCCCGCGCTTTTGCAAAAACGGCGGTAATTCTCCGTGACGCGGTCGGGATCGTCACCGCGGTTGAATGCCATATTCATTGAGGTATATTCTCCCTCAGACAAACCTCCGAGACGGGTGGTGAACGCGTGACGGATGATTTTTATTTCCGATAAAGAATTATAAGTTAAATAAGGCACGGTATCGGCATTGTGGAGGGTCATTGTTTTGGACTGTATATTCATATGCACCTCTTATTTTGGTTTGTAGTATGAACACATTATAACACATAAAACGTAAAAAGTCTTGAACTTAGGAAAAGTTTTTTATTTACGCATTACGAATTACGAATTACGAATTGATATAATCTTCCTATTGAAACCTTCAAACTATTGTGTTATAGTATTAATATACGAGGTGGTTTTATGAAATACAAATTTTTCGGAAAGAATATCAGCCCCGATTGCAGCTACTGCGTTTTTTCGGGATTTGAAAACGGCATTATCGCCTGCAAAAAGTCAAAGCATATGAAAGACGGCAGATGCCGCTCGTTTTCATACGATCCGCTTCTGAGGGTGCCTACCTCGGTATCTATCAGCGGAAGATTCACTGCGGACGATTTTAAACTTTGATATTTAATAATCTACCGGCAGAGTTCATTGTGAACCCTGCCGGTTTTTCGTTTACTTATATTTTACCGCGTCGATCGCCGTTGTATGATCGTAGTAATCGCCACGGTATTTATCTAATTTGCAGCGCTCGCCGAGAATATACTGGTAATCTCCGACATATACGCAGCGGTCGGCGTTGTCGTATTCTCCGGTGAAAACATCAGATGTGTAGTTATCTATGATTTTGATTTTTCCGTTATCTATGCGGAAATTGAGCAAGCCGTTTTTGATTTCCGGCTTAGTATAAACATATGAATCGGTATACGCGTCGGTCGAATCGTAATCGTAATATATAATATCATCATCGAACCATTTACAGTAATTCGTCGGGATAGTGTAGTCGCCGCGCTCGTTGTTTACGACAAGCGCCTTCGGATTATTCTGCACCGCGGAAGAGGTGTTTGCAAAGATCTTGGTGTCGATGACCTTCGGGGCGTTCTTGTCGGTAACGTCGAAGGTGACAAGCTTTAACGCGTCGTTGAGCTCCATATTGAAGGGAGCTTCATCCTCGGTGTGATAGCCTATTCCGAGCAGCGTGTTTTCGTCGACGGGAACGAGCATCGTGGAAAAGCCGCTGATCTTCACTTCGCCCGATATCTTCGGATTTTTGGGGTCGGCAACGTCGATGACAAACAGAGGATCGGTCTGCTCGTATGTGATGACATACGCTGTTTCGCCGATGTAGCGCACCGCCTGAATGGTCTCGTTTTCGGCAAAGCCCGAAACCTCGCCGAGCTGCTTTAAATTCTTGTCGAGAATAAAAAGATTGTTGATATCGTTGTATTCCTCGTTGTAAGAGGTGGTGGCTACGCGGAGGTTGCCGTTGTATTCATCGAGCGAATACTGGTTGTTGATGACGCCCTCGACCTTGTTTGAAGCAACAAATGAAATGTCCTTGTCGAGGCTTATTTTGATGATCTGGGTCTCCTGAGGGCTGTAATCGATATAGGAATCGGTTATGACTTCATCTTCTTTGTCGCTTTTGTCGTTTATCAGCGGATCGCCGAACGTTAAAACGTTTGTGTTAGGAAGGGTTTCGCCTTTGTCATAAGCTTCGTCAACGGCGTAGTCGAGCATATTCTGATATACGATCGGGGTGTATTCATAGGCGGTGACAAACAGGTTTTCCTGATTGCAGTAGATAGTATCCGCCGAACCGATTATCGCCTTTACCTTTACGTCCTGAGTTATCTTATCGGTATTGAAAGCGCTGACTACCATAAAGCAGTTGTTGACGGGAGTTTCAACCGAGAACACGTTTTCGACAGGAACCGTTTTAAGAGATGCGGAATCTTTGGTAGCGCCCTTTTCGTGGATAATATAAGGCATATCGTCGTCGCTGTAGAAGAAGTGATCGGTTACGAGATAGAGCATTCCGCCGATCATTCGCGAGGAGATATACTGACCGCTTTGGCAGAAGTTGTCGAGCTTTTTGATCTTTTTTACGTCGGAAATATCATATATCGTGACGGACGTCATCGAAACATAGTTAAGATGAAGCGGATAATCATCATTGCTGAAGCTGTTTTTGAACTTATCATAGTAGCCGTCAGTGAAATACGTGTACGAAAGGGTAATCAGCCTGTTGCCGTGAATATAAAAGTCCTGTACGATCCCGGTGCCGTCGCCGTCCGATTCGGAGAGAGACGTAACTTTTTTGCTGTTGTCGCCCTGCGCCGTAAATATTTCTATAGCATTTTTTGAATAGCCGTCACTTAGGTAATAAATATACTTTCCGTCGGTTTTTATCGTATCAGCTTCGTCAACTCCTACGCTCTGAACATAGGTGGCGTTGTGACCCAAATCCGAGCCGTAGATCGATTTGGATAACGCCGAGCCGCCTGAGCTGCCTGAGCTTGAATTGCC
>CACXGW010000060.1 GCA_902767325.1 uncultured Ruminococcus sp. | reverse complement strand
TCTTGACTGTGGCTATATCATAACAGAAAAAATCGCCCCTGCATATATGCAAAGCACCCCCGATCTGTAGCCTAATTTACACTCCGAATACAAAGTGTAGCCAAACTTACATATCGGGTATAAATTGTAAACGATTTTAGGACTGCTTATTGAAAACAGGTATTTATTATGGTATTATTTATGCAAGCGATAATAGAAAAAACTAACAGGAGGTTATATATGAAAAAAATCTTATGCGCGTTTCTTTCGGCGGCGCTTTTGGCGACATCAGCCCTTCCGGCTTTCGCGACCGAAACTACAGACAGCACGGGCAAAGAGCTTGTTCCGGAAGAAGGTACCTATGCACCCAACCAGGTCGTTGTGCTGTTCAAAAGCAGCGCGATCGACACCGACACCGTCCCGAAGAAGGGCGATATTGAATCTGTAGGCGCTGATTTCGGAGATATGTCGGAAGCCACCTCGTCCGAAAAAGAAGCTCTCGGCGCAGCTGATGAAGAAGCCTCCATCCTCAGAAGCGTTCTCGGCAGCGATTTCACGATTGAAGACACGCTCGTTTTCAACGAGCCCGAGGAGAATAGCAAGGCAGGCGCCGGTGTCGGAGCCGCGGATGATGTGTCCGAGGATTTCTCCGTTGCGCTTGTGTCGTCCGATAAATACGACACCGCGGAAATGATCGAAAAGCTTTCAAAAAGCAAAACTGTTGAAACGGTCGAGCCGAACTACTATATCTATCAGACGGGTCTGACGGACTATTCGCTCAACGATCCGCTCAACCGATATAATTACGCCGTCAACTCGCCCGCGGCGAACAACACCGGCGGCGATAACGTCAGCAGTCAGGGCGTGGACCCCGAGTCTGCAGTGTCGATCAACGCTTCCTCGGGCTGGGCAAAGGCAGTTGATACTCAGAAAGAAATCGTTGTCGCCGTAGTTGACACCGGTATCTTGTACACTCACGAGGAGCTTAAGGACAAGATGTGGACGAATCCCGGCAATATCGGGCTGAGGGGAACATACGGCTATGATTTCAACAACAACGACGACGATCCGATAGACGATAACAATCACGGCACCCACTGCTCCGGCATTATCACCGCGCAGGCAAACAACGAAAAGGGTATTGCGGGCGTAGCCTCAGATGCGAACATCAAACTGATGTCGCTTAAAATATTCAACAGTGAAGGAGCTTCCGCCTCTTCAACGATCTTCCACGTCGTGGGCGCGTACAACTACATCCACAAAGCGGCTCAAGGCGGCGTAAACGTTGTGGCTGTCAACAATTCGTGGGGCGGCGGAAACACCAGCACGATTTTTGACAAGCTGCTCGATCTTACGGGAGAGGACGGCATTATCAGCTATATCGCCGCGAGCAATGAAGGTGATGACAATGACCGCACACGGGTTAGCCCCTCAAATACGGAAAGCGAATATGCCGTAACCGTCGGAGCGGCAGATATCGAAGGCGATCGCGCTTCGTTCTCAAATTACGGCAAAACCACCGTAGATGTTTTCGGACCCGGCGTTGCCGTGCTTTCATCTGTTGCCAAAGACATTTATGAACCGGCGTTTTATGACGCCCGGACGCTTAACGCCACCACCGAGTATTACGGCGAATTCAACTCAGACACCGAAATAGTTGACGGGACCGTTACGCCCTCGACCGGAAGCAAAGCGGGAGAAAACATAAAATCCTTCGGCAGTCTGAAATTCGGCAAGTGGCAATATCTTTCGGATGACGATCACGTGATCCCCGACGACGCCTCGCTTGAGCTTGCCGTTGAAAACAACCGTTTGAAGATCACAGTCAAAAACGCCCACTACGGCGAAGCTTACTTAGTTTATTTTCCTTACGAGAAGAACCCGCTGACCGCCGGCGACGACAACACCTCATTTTCCATATTATCCGAGGGTATCCCGAGCAGCGACGGCTCTATCACGAATGCTTTCGCCGGCGAGATCGTCAAAAAGGACGGCGTATACAAATTTTCAAAAAAGAGTGTATATGCCGCCTCAAACGACCCCGGCAAAGGTCACTCACCGTATAACGCGACGAATTCCGGAACGGAATGTTTTTTAAGCGCGGAAGAATCCGAAGGCATTGATGTGGGCTTTGGAATAGCTATAACCGGAAGCTGGACGGATAAGGACGAATCGCACGACGCGTCATTCTATATCGACTCCATCGCTATCAGCAAGCCCGATTATGAGCTTGAACCCGGAACGTCTTACAACTTTTTATCCGGCACCTCGATGGCAACTCCCGCCGTTTGCGGCGCTGGCACACTTCTCACGACGATCTATCCGCGGCAGGAAAATGAATCGGGCGGCGATTACGCCAAACGCATCCGCGCAAAGCTGCTGAGCTGTGTCCGTCAGACCGAAAAGCTTAAGGACCTGTGCTCCACCGGAGGATATATCGATCTTTCGCTGCTGGACGAAGGCGTACCCGCGATATGTGACGCGGTTTGCAATCTTGAAAACGAAACACTCACACTGAAAGGTGAGAATCTATATCCGGGCAGCACGCTGACCTATCGCAGGCTCGCAGTAGACGGCGCAGAGGATCAGACTCTCCCCGAAGAAATGACGGCGGAGTTTTCAGCCGACGGCAAAACGGTCGTTATCTCCAACGCCAAGAGCCTGTTTTCAACCTACACCGAGTTCACGGTGACTGCCGAAAACGGGATGAAAGGAAGCGGCAAGTTCTTCCTCGTCAAGGGACAAAACAAGCTCGGCTTAGTTAACGAGGACGTCAATCTTCATGGAACAGCGGTCCCTTATCTGTTGACCGACGCTGACGGAAGAAACCTGTACGGATATTACAACTCCACCCGCGAAGTCTCCTATTACGACGGCGAACAGTTCAGCAAATATAAGAACACCAATTTGTCCGGCGCCTTCCGGAAATACTTTGCCGATAGAGGCGACGACGCATATACCGTTTATAACAGTTACCTGGTCGTCACATTCAAAAGCGACGTTCCCGCTTACGATAACGGCGTCATTTATAATATAGTGATCGCTTATATTCCCGATGAAAGCAAGGAAGCTGTCGATAACGGTGACGGCGAGGACGAGGAGGATTACTTCCCCTATCGTGAAGAACACTTTCTCGCGACCTTCGACCTTAACGGCGGCGACCACCTCTGGCATTTCACACCGTTAGCCCCGCTGCCGGAAGGCTTGAATTATGGCGTCCACAATTACAGCATGGTGACGGCGATCTATAACGACAAGCTTCTCCTGATAGGCGATCCCGGAACCGCCGGAGCGACCGACAGCACTCTGCCGGTCTACAGCTACGACGCTGAAACAGAGAGCTGGACGCAGCTGCCCGACCTGCCGTATGTATCCGAAAACTACGATATAAGGCAATCGAACGGCAAGCTTTATGTGATGTTCGGCTTTGACCCCGACAGGGAAAAATCCAACGAAGAAAGGGTGCTATCCTCCGTATGGAGCTTTGACGGCGAAAAATGGGAGCAGACGCGCGACGACCTGAAATATGTGGGCAGGATAAACGACAACAACGGCACGCTGTACCATTCCGACGCGATCACCTCGGTGAAGAACGGACTTGTTTTTACGGGCGCGGCTGTTGACGGCGGCGGAAATATGTTCCTGTACAACACCGAAACCGATGAGATCGAGCCGCTGTATCACACCTCTCCCTTATACGATTCGATCCCAGACTCCTACGACGAGGTCCACTCCTGCGCCGTGACGCGCGACGGTATATATTATCTATGTAAATACACGGAGAAAAACGAAGAAATCAGCGGCTGGAGGCTTTATCTGCTGCCCGAGAGCAGCGGCTTGTATGAAAGTCCGTTTGAGGACGTTATCCTCGGCGACGCGGACGGCGACGGCAAAGTAAGCATAAAGGACGTCACCGCTGTTCAGCGCCATATCGCGGAGTACGAAAACGTGGCAAACGAGAAAGCTGCCGATGTTAACGGCGACGGTGTTATCTCTATAGACGACGCGACGATCATCCAGCGTTATCTAGCTGAGATGGACGTACCCGTTGGTATCGGACAGCCGGTATGAATCACAGCTGAATAACAACAAAAGCAAGCGCATGGACCGGAGCTTATCCGTCCATGCGCTGATTCTTTTTATAAAAATTTTTTAAAACTCCGCGCCTAAGTTATCCATCGAATCGATAACTACCGCGCAATCGGGGTCAACGTGCTGCATAACATAATACATCTGCTCCTCGGGGATGGCTACGCAGCCGCCGGTGCGGGGCTTTCTGTCGCCCAGACAATGCAGGAAGATTGCCGAGCCTTTGTTTGCCGTTCCGTCCTCATTATAGCTGATATTCAGGCAGTATTGATACTCGTAGGGATAATCGACGATGTGCTCGCTGTCGTCTGTCTTGAGGTTCGGATAATCCTTGATGCTGACCATCTGATTGTATTGGATGTCGTTATCGCCCGACCAATAGGTGTTGTCGTCGACCTTGGTGTATTTGATGGCGCAGCCGGGATCGTCTGCGATGCCGAAAGCTTTATTGAAGCGGAAGGTGCCGACGGGCGTTTTGGCGTCGCCCTCTTTGGTTTTGCCCAGACCCTCTTTACCGATATATCCGGGAGTGGAGGTGAGCATCTTCCATTTTCCGTTTTCATCCTTTTCGTGCATGGATACCCACGCTGTGGAACGCTCATAGCCGGCAACCACGAACAGCTGCTTAGCGGTCTTTGCGGCGTCGAGCTTCGTTACCCATTCGGGAGAATCCTGAGGCTCCTGACCGAGTCTCTCTCTGGGGGTGGAGAACGATGTGGTTTTCGCGGCATTCGTGTCGGTTTTTGCGTTGCCGCAGGCTGTGAAGCCGAACACTGCGGTAAGCGCGCAGAGCGAAAGAGCGATTGAGGTGATCAGTGTTTTTTTCATGATATATTCTCCTTTTCTGTTTTATTACAACACTAGTATAGCATAAATATTTTTCCCTGCACATATGCAATTTACCCCCGATCTGTAGCCTAATTTACAAATCGTGTATAAACTGTAAAATAGGCTACACTTTGTATTCAAAATGTAAATCAGGCTACCAATCAGGGGTAAAGAGTATGGAAAAATACGAACGCACCGAGCTTGAGATCTTTATGTTCCAAACAGAGGACGTAATGCAAGCATCCAAACCCGAATATGAAGAAGAAATAGTTGGCTGATACATCGGGAATAAAAACACAAAAAACTAACAACCGATAAGCAGAAGTTTTGCTTATCGGTTGTTTTTTTAAGGCAACACCGCATAATTCAGGTGTGCGGATTGCGCTGTAAGATTTTTCGTCAGAGTGTACAAATAATCGGTAGGTATACTGAC
>CACXGW010000059.1 GCA_902767325.1 uncultured Ruminococcus sp. | reverse complement strand
GTCAGTATGCCTACCGATTATTTGTACACTCTGACGAAAAATCTTACAGCGCAATCCGCACACCTGAATTATGCGGTGTTGCCTTAAATGTAGGGTACGGTCTTGACCGTACCGCGAGCGATAAACAAAACGTTGAGTGCACAACCTGCGGTTCGGTCAAGACCGAACCCTACAAAAAGCTATATATAGAATGAGTGTTACAACGAAGTAGGGGCGTGCAATGCACGCCCGCTATCATAAACGATTCTTTCACGGGCGTGCAATGCACGCCCCTACTTATTACTTATAACTTATAACTTATTACTTATAACTCACCGAAGGAAGCCGCTGATTATCTGCTCCTCCGCTTCGGCTTCGGTCAGTCCGAGCGACATCAGCTTTATGAGCTGGTCGCCGGCGATCTTTCCGATGGCAGCCTCGTGGAACAGCATTGCGTCCACGTTGTTCGCCTCAAGCGACGGGATCGCGAGGATCCTGCCGTTGTCCATAATGATGGAGTCGCACTCGGTGTGACCGTTGCAGGGCGCGTTGCCGGTTATCCTCGCGTTGAAGGTCTGGGAGGAATCGTCGCGCGCTACCGAGCGTGAAACGACGTCGGCGTTTGAATTCTCTCCGTTGAGCGTGACCTTATACTCGCTTTTAGCGACCTGAACGCCGTGGGTCATAAGGCGTTCCTTGACGATCAGCTTGGCGTTTTCCTTGAGCTCGGCGATGGTGGTACGTACGGTGGAATCGACGCCCTTGATCTGCTCCATCTCCATCTCCATTATGCTGCCGTCCTCCATATAGACCTCGGTCTGAGGATTGAGGATGCGCTTGCCGTTGCCGTCGCCGCTGCCGTAGTGCTTTTCAACATAGCGGACCTTTGAGTTCTTTCCGACATAAAAGCGGTGGATACCGTCATGCTGAGCGTCGTGCTCGCCGCAGTTGTCGATTCCGCAGCCCGCAACGATTACTACGTCGCAGTTGTCGCCGATGAAAAAGTCGTTGTATACGGTCTCTTTAATGCCCGACGCGCTGACCACCACCGGGATATGAACGCTTTCGCCCTTTGTGCCGGGCTTGATGAAGATGTCGATGCCGGGCAGCCCATCCTTTGTCATTATGTCAATATTCTCGGTCGTGTGTCTGCCCGCAAGCTGAGAATTGACGCGGAAGTTATACGCGCCCTCGGGCACGTCGCGGAGGTCGGCAACCTCCGCAAGTATCTGACGGCCGATGTCGTCGATGTTTAAATCAATCACGGTTGCCCCTCCTTACTTAAGTTTATCGCAAACGCCTACCGCGGCGGTGGTCCCGATAAGCTCGGGAAGCACCTCGTCCGCGGCGCCTGTCTTTTTGATCTGCCCGTCGGCGAGCAGAACGATTTCGTCGGCGATGTTCAGGATGCGCTCCTGGTGAGAGATGATGACGATGGAGCTGTCCTTGATGTTTTTGCGCATATTCTCAAAAATGCGGATCAGGTTCTGGAAGCTCCACAGGTCGATACCCGCCTCGGGCTCGTCAAACACGCTGAGCTTCGTCTGACGCGCAAGCAGAGTCGCGATCTCAACGCGCTTGAGCTCACCGCCCGAAAGGGACGAGTTGATCTCGCGTTCGATATAGTCGCGGGCGCACAGCCCCACCTCGGAAAGATAGTTGCACGCCTCGGTGATGTTGAGCGGTTTTCCCGCGGCGAGGCGGAGAAGATCGATAACTCGGATGCCCTTGAAGCGCACGGGCTGCTGAAAAGCGAAGCTTATGCCCAGCTTTGCGCGCTCGGTAACTCCGAGCTGTGTTATGTCGCTGCCGTCGAAGAGTATCTGACCCTCGGTGGGCTTTTCGATGCCCATGATAAGGCGCGCGAGCGTGGACTTGCCGCTGCCGTTGGGACCCGTTATGACGACGAATTTGCCGCTGTCGACCGTAAGGTTGAGGTCGCGGAGGATCTCTTTCTGACCGCCGTCGCTCTCAACCGAAAAGGAAAGATGTTTTAGTTCAAGCATAATTTATCTCCCTGATTTTTTATGATACCACATTATTATATATCATTTGTCCGTCAATTGCAATTATCAATTTACAAAAACCTCAAAATCCTGTATAATAAGCTAAAGAATCGAGGCGATGAATATGTTCAAAAAAATGAGGCGGCACAAACAACAATTATCAAACGAACGATGCGTTGAACTGCTGATAAGCGAAAAGCGCGGGGTTTTGGCGCTGTGCGGCAACGGCGGGTATCCGTACGCGGTGCCGATCAGTTTTGTATATGAAAACGGAAAGCTCTGGTTCCACAGCGCTGTTGAAGGTCATAAGATCGACGCGATAAGCTCCTGTGAAAAAGCTTCCTTCTGCGTTACTTCAAAGCAGGAGAAATCCGACGACGGCTGGTCGTATTATTTTGAAAGCGTTATCGTTTTCGGAAAAATACGCATTGTAACCGATGATAATGTCAGGCTTGAAATGCTGAGAAAGCTCGGAATGAAGTTTTATCCCGACGCTTCCGAGGTCGAGGAAGAACTGCGAAAAAGCGCCGCACGCGCCGCCGTGCTTGAGCTTAGCATAGAGCATATGACCGGCAAACGAGTCAGGGAGAAATGAGTACTGCCGAACAAAAGCCACCCCCGTCACTTGTTACGGTGGGATTCCCCTAACAGGGGAAATGGCACGAAGTGCCAAAAGGATTGCCGCCCGGCTGCAGTGAACTTGGTTATTACAACGTAGTATGCCGTAACATTAAAAAACTTTATTGGCTTGTGATGTAGGGTACGGTCTTGACCGTACCGCGAACGATAAACAAGCCGTTGAGTGCTCAACCGGCGGTTCGGTCAAGACCGAACCCTACAAAAAGTTTAAAAAATAATGTCTTACATGGTCGTAGGGGCGTGCATTGCACGCACGCTATCATAAACGTTTTTTCGGACGACCATTGTGGTCGCTCCTACAACATTAAGGCAACGTTATAGATAATACGTAGGGGCGCACCCGCGTGTGCGCCCTAAGAAAAACCCGCATTAGTAAGGGCGCACACTTGGTGCGCCCCCACACTGTTAATGAACGGATCACTTGTAATTTGCAACTTATAACTTCATACTTATTCCTCAACAGCTTCCAAGTCGGATTCTTCCACCTTGCGAAGCTCTTTTTTATTGAACGCGTAGTAGATGACCGGAATGATGAACAGCGTCATCAGCGTCGCGTACAGCAGACCGCCAATGCAGACGATCGCAATGGGCTGCATCATTTCGGAGCCGGTGCCTATGCCGATCGCCATAAACGACAGACCGAGCACGGTGGTGAGCGCCGTTATGAATATCGGGCGGATTCGGGTCTTGCCCGCCTCGACGATCGCTTCCGTTCTCTCCTTGCCCTCGAGCCTCAGCACGTTGATGTAATCAACGAGCACTATGCCGTTGTTTACGATGATACCGCACAGCATTACGAAGCCGATCAACGACACAACGCTGATGTCGAAGCCCGTGATAAGCAGCGCGATAAATCCGCCGGTGAAGGCAAGCGGGATGGTGAACATGATGATGAACGGCGATTTGAGGCTTTGGAACTGCGCCGCCATGATGAGATATATCATCACCACGCCAAGCAGAAGCATCAGCATAAGCTGCCATACGGCTTCCATAGTCGCCTCGTTGGTTCCGTCGTATTCTATCGAACAGCCCTCGGGGAGCTTATAATCATCAAACATCTCCTTTGCGCGGTTTGAAACGTCGGTGAGCGTGTAGCCGTCCTTGACCGTTCCGCTTATCAGGAGATTGCGCTTTTGCTCCATGCGGTTTATCGTGTCGAGCGTTTCGGACTTTTCGATGTCCGCGACGGTTGAAAGCGAGGTCTTTTTTTCGTTGCCCTCGGCGTCGGTATAGGTCAACGAGATGCTGCCGACCTTTTCGGAGGTGATGAGCTGTTTGTCATCCTTGACAGTGACGATGTCAATCGACTTCCCGTTGTCGGTCTTCAGGGTGGTGGATGCCTTTTCATCCGCGACAGCCGAGGCTACCTGCTGGAATATCTGCGCGGTGGTGAGTCCCTTTTCAGCCGCCTTCTTCCTGTTGACCGTAACCTTTATTTCGGGAGAAGTAGCGCCTACGCCGCTGTCGGTCTCATCTATGCCCTCAAGCGTCGAAAGCTTTTTAGCCATATCTCTCGCAGTGGATTTAAGCTTTTTGAGGTCGTCGCCGTAAAGGGTTATCTGCACGCTGCCGTCGCCGATAAGACTGCTCATCGAATTCGCGCTTCCCGAGCCCGCGGTGACTGTGCCGCCTATATCCTGAAGCCTGCCGGAAATATCCTTGGCAACGGAAGCGCCCTCTTTGGTGTGACCGGGCTTTAAAACGCCGTATGCCATCACCGAGCCCGCGTCGTTGCGGGCGCTGCCCGGCATTATTCCCATAAGTCCCGCGGTGTTGCCGACGGTCACGCCGACGGTCTCAAACTCATCGTAGTCGAGCATCACCTTGCTGACCTTTTCGGCTGCCTCAACGGTTTCGTCAAAGGTCGCGTTATCGTCAAGCTCAACCGTGATCTGAAGCTGTGTGTTGCTCATTTCGGGCATAAAGCTGAAGCCTCTGGCAAACGCAAGATAGCCTGTGCCGCCAAGCAGCGCGACGACGACAATAATCGCTGCGATCTTGTGTCCGAGCACAAAGCGCAGGGATTTTTCGTAGGATTTGAGAATAACGCCCTCGCTGAATCTCTTCGGCGTTCTTATGCGGCGAAGCATACGCTGGCTCATGGCGGGCACGAGCGTCAGCGCGACAAGCAGGCTTGCGCCGAGCGAATATGTTATGGTGAGCGCCATATCCACAAAGAGCTGGCGGGTGATCCCCTCGACGAAAACGATCGGAAGGAACACGCAGACAGTGGTCAGCGTGGAAGCGATGATCGCTCCCGCGACCTGACGCGCGCCGTTGAGCGCCGCCTTGACCGACGAATAGCCCAGCCTGCGCAGGCGGTAGGTGTTTTCGATAACGACTACCGAGTTGTCGACAAGCATTCCGACGCCGATAGCCAAGCCCGACAGCGAGATCATATTAAGCGTTATTCCGCTGAAATACATAAGCACTACAGCAAAAACCACGCTTATCGGAATCGACACCGCGACGATTATCGTCGGCTTTATGTCGCGCAGGAATATCAGAAGAATGATGATCGCAAGCGCCGCGCCTATCAGAAGGTTTTGCAGCACGCCGCTGATTATAATTTCTATATAGTCGCCCTGGCTGTAAAGGGTCGTGAAATCGAGCCCTTTATACTCCGCTTCAAGGGCGGCTGTCTCTTTGTTTATGTTGTCGCAGACCGTTGCGGTCGCGATGTCGCTCTGCTTTGTAAAGCTGAGGATAACGCCGTCGAGCCCGTCGACCTTGGCGTAAATTTCGTCCGAGTTGTCGGAGACGAAAACATCAGCGACGTCGCTTAGCTTCAGAACGCCTATGCCGTCGATCTTGGTGTCGAACAGCGGAAGCGAAATAAGCTCTTTTTCATTTGCGACCTCGTCGCCGACGCGGACCATATAGCGGTTGTTTTCCTTGTCCGTTACATATCCCGCGGGCATCGAAAAGTTTTGCGCGGTCAGTATGCCCGAGATCGTGTCGAGCGTTACCATGGCGTTGGGATCGGCCTTTTTCTTTGCCTCGCCCTTCTTCGCGTCAAGATCGGCAAGGGACTTTTCAAGCTCGGACTGAGCAGATGCAAGCTGAGTCGCCGTGGCTGTAATCTCGCTTTGCTTAGCCGTGAGAGTCGCTATGGAGCCCGACATTTTGTAGTCGGCGTCCGCCTGCTGCTGCGCGATGGTGGCAAGCGCCTGGTTGACGGTCACGGTGCTGTCGTCAAGCCCTGAGATGGCTGTGTCGATCTGTTCGATGCCGGCGTTGATCTGAGCGATCTGATCGCTGACGGTTTTCAAAGTATCGTCAAGCATCGTAACGTCCGTGCCGAAATCCTTTAGCCGTGTGTTGACGTCCTCGATGGAGCTGTCCACTTTTTCAAGAGCGGCGTTTGCCGCGGCGATCGTGACCGCAAGCTCCTCTTTTTTGATGTTGTACGGTTCAAGCTCCTTGTCGATCTCTTTAAGCTCCGCGTTGAGCTTATCTATGGCTTCCTGTGAAAGCCCCGACTCGGCAAGCGCCTCTATCGCGGCGACGTATTTTTCGTTTATAGAATTAAGTTTTTCAAGCTTTTCCACCAGCTCCTGCTTTTCGGCAAGCAGCTCATCATAGGTGGTTTTGATCTGAAGCAGCGCCTGATACGAGGTCTCGAGCAGTTGTTTGGTTGAAGTCAGTGAGGATTTCTGATCGAGCAGCTCCATCTTTGCCGAGATGAGCTTGCTTTTGCTGTTGTCAGCCTCTGTCTGCGCCTCCGAAAGCTGAGTGGCAAGCTCCTGCTGCTGGCTGTTTATGGCGTCGATGGAATCGCTTATCACCGCCGCTCCGTTCTGCGCCTCGGCAGCGTTGCTTTCAAGATCTTTTTTTGCCTTGTTCAGCTTTTCCTCGGCGTCGGCAAACTGGCTGTCGAGCGCGGCGTTTATCTTTTTGTTCAGCGCGTCGAGCTTACTTTGCGAAATGACGACCTTTTCCCTTTCGGTGACTACGCCCTTGTCGGATACGGAAGCCACGCCGTCGATTCCCTCCAGACGGTTCATCAGCGTGTTGCTGACGAAGTCGGAGATCTCGGTCCTGTCCTTGCCCTCGAAATTTACCGCCATCATCGCGACCGGCAGCATATTCGGGTTGACCTTTATAAGATAAGGCGCTCCGACCGCATCGTCCCAGTTGTCGGAAAGCGTATCGAGCGAGGAGCGCAGATCGACGGTTGCGGTGTTCATATCGGTGCCGTCCTCAAACTCGATAATACACATCGAGTAGTTGTCGGTGGACATCGAGCGCACCTCTTTAACGCCGTCGATCGTTGAAACCGACTGCTCCAGAGGCTTGGTGACCGTGCTCTCGACCGTCTCGGGAGTCTGACCCGCATACGTCGTGAGGATTAGCGCGTAGGGCAGGTCAAGATTCGGCAGCAAATCAGGCGTCATTTTGAAAAACGACACCACGCCCAAAACTATTATCAGCACCGCGGCGACAAAGATCGTCATCGGTTTTTTAACACTGAGCTTTGAAAGCATAATACCTCCCGGAATTCGGATGAACTATATAAACAGTAAATTCATAATCATTTAACGATGTCAGCTGTCGCGCCGTTTGTAAGGCGCAGCAGATCATCAGGCTCAAGATCGATCTGATACCCTATCTTCCCCGCGCTGACGATTATGCGCGGGATGCTTTCGGCGGTGATGTGAAAGGTTACGGGATACGGCTTTTTCATTCCGAGCGGAGAGCAGCCTCCGCGAACATAGCCCGTGACCTTTGTTATATCTTTGACGTGTATCATCTCAACGGATTTTTCGCCAACGCTTTTGGCGCACTTTTTCAGATCGAGCTCTTTTCCCACGGGAATGACAAAAACAAAATATCCTCCGCCCGAGCCCTTTGTCACGAGGGTCTTGAAAACATATTCGGGGTTCTGACCAAGCAGCTTTGCAACGGTCACGCCGTCAACGGCTTCTTTTCCGTGGGGATATTCGTGCGCGATATAGCCGACCTTTTCTTTGTCGAGCATACGCATAACATTTGTCTTGAATTCCGCCATTTTATCACCCTGTATTATTGTATAGGATTCCTATAATTCTGTCAATGAATTTTAAGTTATTTTTTTACTGAAAAAAAGATAAATAATTAAAAATATACAAGAAAACTGTCCGTTTATTATTGAAATAAATCGCGAAATGTGTTATTATGTATTTTGTTTAGGGCGAATTTTCGCCTGACTTCTTTTTAAAACGAAAGGAGAGAATATGGCTAAGGATATGTTAGACGCTATTTGCGCCGCCGAGACCGAGTCGGAGCAGCGCGAAAGCGAAGCAAAAGCACAGGCGCAGCAATCGGTGACCGACGCGAAAAAAGAAGCGGAAGCCCTCATCTCGGCGCGTGTGAAAAAGGCGCAGGCGGACGCTCAGGCAGAGCTTGCCGCGGCGAAGGCGGAAAGCGACCGGGCGCTTGAAAAAGCGGTTTCCGACGCTCAGGACGAGTGCGACGCCATTTCCGCGACCGCCGAAAAGAACCGCCCTGCCGTTATAAAAAAAGCGGCTGACGCGATTTTGAAATAACAAATCATGAAAACACAAAAAGTGTGGTGATGCCGATTGGCAAAAATGAAAATGAAAACCGTGAGGATTATCGCGCTGAGGCAAGACCGCAAACGGCTGCTCGAGCATTTGCAGGACAGCGGTCTGGTACAGATAGCCAAAAGCGAAAGCTCCCGCAAGGGCTTTGACCGCGTAAACGTCTCATCTCAGATGCAGGTGTTTGAGCGGAACGTGGAGCTCACCGAACAGGCGCTCAAGATCCTCGACAACGCCTCTCCCGAAAAAGCCGGGATGCTCGCCTCCTTCAAGGGCAGACGCGAGATCGACCCCGACGAGATCGGTGTGATCGCCTCAAAAGCAAAAAAGGTGATCGAGGCGTGCACGCGGATTGTCGAGCTTGACAAAAAATGCTCGGACAACGCTGCGGAGCAAATCAGAATCAAAACCCAGCTGGCTCAGCTGGAAAGCTGGCAAAGCCTGGACATCCCGCTGAACACGACGGGAACAAAATCGACCGCGGTGTTCATCGGCTCCTTCCCGCAGCAGTTCTCGGAAGAAGAGCTGAAAGTCGCGCTTGCTTCCGAAAACCCCAAGCTCGAGTTTGAGCTTGAGATACAGCACAGCGAGCCGAACGCGACGAATGTAGTTGTGTTCGCGCCGAAAAGCCAGAAGGCTATGGCGGAGGACGCGCTGAGAGCACTGGGATTTGCGAGACCGATGTCTCCGACGCACAAGATCCCCAAGGAAAAGGCTGAGCTGCTGAGGTCTCAAAGGCAAAAGCTTAGTGATGAGACTATGCAGGCTAAAGAAGAGATCGCGAAATTCGCCGAGATGCGCGAGGAAATAAAATCCACTCAGGATTATTTCCGCATCCGCAGCGATAAATACAACGTTATCAATCATCTGGATCACTCCAGACACGTCTTTATCATCGAGGGTTACATTCCCGAGGAGGACTGTGAAAAACTTGAAACGCTGTGCAACAGAGTCGCGACCTGCACCGTTGAGTTCAATGATGCCGGCGAGGACGCTCCCGTCAAGCTAAAGAACAACAAATTCGCCGAACCCGCTCAGGGCATTCTGACGATGTATGCCTCCCCGGGCAAAACTGACATCGACCCCACCCCGCTGCTGGCGTTCTTCTTCTACTTCTTCTTCGGAATGATGTTCTCCGACGCGGGCTATGGCGTGCTGATGATAATCGCGACGGGACTGATGATAAAGATCTTCAAGCCCGACAAAAAGATGCGCAACAACCTGAAGCTGTTCCAGTACTGCGGCGTTTCAACGACGTTCTGGGGATTGGTGTTCGGAAGTATCTTCGGCGACGCTCCGGCGGCGATATACAATATGTTCACCGGCTCTAACGCGGTGATGGCTCACTCGATATCGAATATGAGCGACCCGACTCCGGCACTTCTGCCGTGGCCGACGATCGACCCGCAAAAGGACGCTCTGACGCTGATGATCATATCCATCGCCTTCGGTCTGGTTCATATCCTTGTAGGTATGGGCTGCAAATTCGCGGTGTGCATCAAGCAAAAGGACTACGCCGGCGCGTTTTTCGACACGGGACTGTGGATGCTTATGCTCATAGGCTTTGCGGTTCTGGCGGCTGGAATGATAGTGTCTCCGATACTCATAACCGTGGGCGCGGTAATAGCGATTGCCTGCGCTGTCGGACTGATACTCACCCAGGGACGCGGCAAAAAAGGCATAGTCGGCAAGGCTATCGGCGGCGTTGCATCCCTTTACGACATCACGAGCTACATCTCCGACCTGCTTTCCTACTCGAGACTTCTCGCGCTGGGACTGACCACGGGCGTTATGGCTCAGGTGTTCAATATGCTGGCGACCATGATGGGAACAAGCATTGCGGGATTTATTTTCTTTATCCTGATATTCCTGGTCGGTCACCTTATCAATATCGGACTCAACGCGCTGGGCGCGTATGTACATACTATGCGTTTGCAGTATGTAGAAATGTTCAGTAAATTTTACGAGGGCGGCGGCAAAGAATTTGAGCCGTTTACCTTAAACAGTAAATATATTAAAATTCAGGAGGATAAATAATTATGAATGGAATCTTTTTTGCAATTTTAGGCGCAGCAATCGCAACCGTACTGGCGGGCATCGGCTCGGCAAAGGGCGTAGGCTCGGCGGCTCAGACCGCTATGGGCGTTCTCTCCGAGGACTCTTCGATGTTCGGTAAAATGCTGGTACTCACACTTCTCCCCGGCACACAGGGCCTTTACGGCTTCATCGTAGGCTTCCTTATTCTCGTAAGCAGCGGCGTTCTCAGCGGCGCGGCAGACGTAACACTGGCTCAGGGCTTTGCTTATGCAGGCGCTTCTCTTGCCATCGGCTTCGGCGGACTGTTCTCGGGTATCGCTCAGGGTAAGGCTGCCGTTTCCGGTATCGCTATGACCGCAAAGGATGAAAAGAACTTCTCCAAGGGCATGGTTTCCGTAACCCTCGTTGAGATCTACGCGCTGCTCGCCTTTATCGTATCCCTTCTCGTAGTAATCCAGATTCCCAACCTCGTTGGCTGATAAGCTTTAACGGTAAGAAAGGATGGTGTCTGAATGAACGGCAGTGAAAGAATTTTAAGCCGTATTAAATCAGACTGCGACGAAAGCGTAAGAGCGACGGAAGAAAACGCGCGCAAGGAATGCGACCGCATTATCGCCGATGCACAGCTTCAGGCGGATAAAGACGCCGCCGAGGTGACCGAAAAGGCCAAGCAGAAACGCCTTCAGATGGAAACCTCCGCGCAAAGCCGCGCACAGCTTGAAACGCGCAACGCTCTGCTGAAAAGGCGCAGATCGGAAATTGACAAAACCGTTACCGGGCTGGAAAAATATCTGCTCGGACTTAACGACAAAGAATATTTTGAGGCGATATACCGCCTTGCCGCGCAGCTTGCCGGCAAAAAGGGCGAAGTATATCTTTGCAAAAAGGATCTTGACCGCCTGCCCTCCGACTTTGAAGGCAGGCTGAAGGAAGCGGGACTTGACGCAACGGTCAGCAAAACTCCCGCCGACATCAGCGGCGGCTTTATCCTTAAAAACGGCGACGTGGAAGAAAATATGGAATTCGCCGCCATTATCAGCGCGAGACGCGACGAGATCGAAGATCTGATCAATCAAGAGCTTTTCGCGCGGTAAGGGGGATGTATGGCTTTATCATATGAATATTCCATCGGCTCCGTCCGCGCAAAGGAAAACGCTCTGTTTCAGAAAAGCGACATAGAGCAGCTGCTCGCCTGCGGAAGCTTGGCACAGTTCTGCCAGACGCTCCGCGACAAGGGCTGGGGCAGCTCAGACAGCTTTGACGATATATCCCGGGACCACACCGACAGGATGTGGGCGTATATCAAAAGCGTAGCTCCGGACTTTTCGATCTTTACCCCGTTCCTCATCCAAAACGACGTCCACAACTTCAAGGTGACGCTGAAGGGAACGATGTCCGCGAGAAAATACTACGAAAAGCTTCTGCTCTCCCCCTGCACCGTGGAACACGGCGATATGATTTATGCCGTTGAGCACCGCGATATGAAACAGCTGCCCGAATGGCTTGAAAAGCCCGCCGAAAAGGCGTACGAGCTGCTGGCTCACACGGGCGACGCAAAAGCCTGCGACGCCGTGCTCGACAAGGCTGTGATGCAGGAGATGCTCAGCTTCTCAAAGGGGCTTAGATCTGCTTTTCTGCAAAAATATTTCAACACACTTGTGTTTTACAGCAATGTAAAGATCGCTCTGCGCTCCGCGCGCACGGGCGCCGACAAAAACTATCTGAAGTCCGCTCTTTGCGAAGCGGAGGGCTTTGACTCCGACAGGATCATCAACGCTGCCGTAAAGGGCAGCGACGCGCTCGTCGATACTATCGCGAAATTCAGCGAGTACGACGGCAAAGCGGCGATGGAGCAATACAAAAAATCTCCCGTCGCGTTTGAAAAATTCGTCGACGACAAGCTTATTGTTATGGCAAAGGAAAGCTGCAAGCGCGCAAGTGAAGGCGCCGAACCGCTGCTGGGATACTATCTGGGCGAGGAAGCGGAAAAAAAGGTGCTTCACATCATCGCCAGCGGCATAAAGACCGGCACGGATACGGACATTATCAGGGAAAGGCTGCGTGAGATCTATGGCTAAGAACATTGCCGTTATCGGCGACGGCGAAAGCATAAAGGGCTTTTCCGCCGTAGGGCTCGACATTTATCCCTGTGACGACACAGCCGAAGCCGGCGCGCTGCTCAGGCGGATCGCCGACAGCGACCAATACGCTGTGATCTATCTGACCGAAACGGTGTACAACGCCGCCGAAAAGGTTCGCGCGCGCTACGCCGAAAGGCTGACCCCCGCCATTATCCCGATCCCGGGAGTTACCGGCAACAGGGGTACGGGCACACGCCGCCTGTCGTCCTTTGTGGAGAAGGCGGTCGGCTCCGACATCATCTTTAACGATTGAGGTGTATTATTTGAAATCTGGAATCATTACAAAGGTCGCGGGTCCTCTGGTAATCGCAGAGGGTATGCGCGACGCCAATATGTATGACGTTGTG
Organism: uncultured Ruminococcus sp.; assembly: GCA_902767325.1. Lineage (GTDB taxonomy): Bacteria > Bacillota > Clostridia > Oscillospirales > Acutalibacteraceae > Ruminococcoides. The sequence continues at coordinate 722 of CACXGW010000059.1, read as the reverse complement.
CGCGTAAGCTCACAGCGCCTGATAGGTGAAATCATCGAAATGCACGGCGATAAGGCGTCGATTCAGGTTTACGAGGAAACCTCGGGTCTCGGCCCCGGCGAAAACGTAGACAGCACCGGCGCGCCGCTCTCGGTCGAGCTCGGCCCCGGACTTATCGGCGCGATCTACGACGGAATCCAGCGTCCGCTCGACAAGATAATGGCTGTGGCGGGCACGAACCTTAAAAGAGGTATCGACGTTCCCTCGCTTGACCACGACAAAAAGTGGAAGTTCACCGCCGTTGCCAAAGCAGGCGACAAGGTGAAGGCGGGCGACGTGCTGGGAACCGTTCAGGAAACCGCCGCCGTGCTTCACAAGATAATGGTGCCCAACAAGATCGAGGGTACCGTAGAAAAAATCAATGAAGGCGAGTTCTCGCTTGACGACACCGTAGCCGTTATCAAAACCGAAAGCGGCAGCGTTGACGTCACAATGGCTACCAAGTGGCCTGTCCGCGTAGGCAGACCTTATAAAAAGAAGCTGTCCCCCGACATCCTGCTCACCACGGGTCAGCGTCCCATCGACACCCTCTTCCCGCTCGCGAAGGGCGGCGTCGCGGCTGTTCCCGGACCGTTCGGCTCGGGCAAGACCGTAGTTCAGCACCAGCTCGCGAAGTGGGCTGCCGCCGACATCATCGTTTACATCGGCTGCGGCGAGCGCGGCAACGAGATGACCGACGTTCT
>CACXGW010000058.1 GCA_902767325.1 uncultured Ruminococcus sp. | reverse complement strand
TGGGTACTCAACGTTTTGATTATCGTGTGCGGTACGGTCAAGACCGTACCCTACATCACCGGCTGATAAAATATCGGGAATGACAGGGGCAAGCCCTGTCACTACAATGTATCATAAACTAATAACTGACAACTGCCTGCTGCCTACTGACTACTGACAACTAAATCGTATTCTTCAATTGATCGTAGACGTTCTGGATCTTGGCGCGGAGCTTGAAGATGCAGTCGGTCTCCTTTGCCTTTCCGCGCACGATGTCCTCGGCAAGAGCGCGGCAGGTGGGGGCGCCGCAGGAGCCGCAGTCGAGGTGCGGAAGTCCCGCGAAAATGTCCTCCATCTGCGACATCATTTCCATAGCCTTTGAAATGTCGCTGTCGAGGCGGAAAATGTCGGCGTCGTAGTCGAGCTCGTTTTCCCAGAGCATCCTCTCGAGCTGGTCGTCGTCGAGATGATTGAGCGAGACGGGCAGGAACTTGCGGAGGTTCTGGATGCGAGCCTGGGCAACGTAGGGGTTCTCGACGTTGAGCACACCGCCCACGCAGCCGCCCGAGCAGGCGTTCAGCTCGATGAAATCCACGCCGCGGATATGCTCGTCCTCGAGCTCCTCGAGAACGCGGATGACGTTTTCTATGCCGTCGGCGGCAAGGTATTTGTTGCCGAGCATCGCCGCTGCCTCTCCTCCGGAGGTAGCCCAGCCGATGCCCATAAGACCCGAATGGCCGAGAGGCTCGATCTCGGTTAGGTGATCCATAGCCTGAGTCAGCTCGGGATATATCTTGGACACGGCGATAGCGCCGTCGCACGCGGATTTTTCGGTATAATTCGGAGAATGAATCTCCGTGACCTTTGCGGGACAGGGCGTGATGAAGAACACGCCGATCTGCTCGCTTTTAAGACCCGTTTTGGCTATCGCCTCACGTCTGGCTATGCGCGCGGCGACCTCTATCGGCGCCATAAGCGGCATAACGTTTTCGCAAAGCTCCGGGAAACGGATCTTTATAAGCCGTACTACCGCGGGACACGCGGAGCTGATTATCGGCTTTTTAAGCTTATCCTCTTTTATCATTTTGCGCGTAGCCTCGCTGACGAGCTCGGCGGCGCGGCTGACCTCGAACACATCGTCAAAGCCCAGCTTTTTAAGCCCGGTGAGCACGATGTCGATGCTGTCGAGGTGGTTGAACTGTCCGAAAAGCGCGGGCGCGGGTATGGCGACGGTGTAGTCGAAGCCTTTGATCTCTTCCAACGTGGCGCTGTTCGCCTTTTTTGCGTGGTGCGGACAGATGCGTATGCATTCGCCGCAGTCGATACAGCGCTCGGAGAGGATCTTCGCCTTGCCGTCGTGAACGCGGATAGCCTCTGTGGGGCAGCGCTTCAGACAGTTGGTGCAGCCGCAGCAGCGGTCGGCGTCGAGCTGCACCGAATGAAAGTATTTGCTCATATTACACTCCGATTATTTAACTTTTACGGTAAGATACAGGTTTGTTCCCACTCCGATGGTGGTTTCGATTCGCATTTCGTCGCTGTATTTCTTGATGTTGGGAAGTCCCATTCCGGCGCCGAAGCCGAGGCTGCGCACATTGTCGGGAGCGGTCGAAAAGCCCTCCTGCATAGCCTTGTCCACGTCGGGGATGCCGGGGCCGTGGTCGGAAAGCAGGATCTCTACCCTGTCGGGATATATGTCGACGTCGCAGAAGCCGCCGTCGGCGTGGATTACCATATTGATCTCCGCCTCATACATGGCAATAGCCACGCGGCGGATGGCGTCGGGGTCATAGCCGAGGGATTTCAGGCGCTTTTTGACAGCGCCGCTGGCTTCGCCCGCACGGGTGAAGTCCTCGCCCGACACCTCGTAATGAAGATGAATGGCGTTGCTCATACCTTGGTTCCTCCCGACAATCCGTTGGAGTACAGGAGACCGCAGGCGGTAAACATTCTGTAGCGTGTTTTCATAAGCGTGATGCCGCGCTGCTCTGCAAGGCGGATGATGGAGTCATCCGGCACTTTGCCGCGGACGAACACGATACAAGCCATGTCCATCATTTCAGCCGTGCGGACTACCTGCGGGTTGACAAGTCCGGTCAGAAGCACGGACTGATCCTTGACGAACGCCAGCACGTCGCTCATCATATCGGAGCCGCAGGCGGTCTTGATTTCCTGCGTAAGGTCGCCCTCGCAGATGATCTCGCCTTCAAGTATGTCTATTATGTCTTTAACAATCATTTAGGTGCACCCCTTTTTGTTGATATACATTGTTATTATAGCATATATATAATAGAAAGACAATATTTGTTTTTGTACAATATTTTTAATCTTTTTTAGGCAAGGTGCCGCCGAAAGGGCTTGTAGAGATTTGTTATTTATTATGATAAAATAAATGATTCGCAACATATAGTAGCAGCAGGACAACTATTTGTGGTTGAAAAACACTACATTTTGTGGTATTATAGGTATAACTATGAAATCCTTGGAGGGGTTATGAAATGTTAAGGGACTTAAAGCCCACAGACATTATTTGCGGTTACGACGTCCGTCCGGGTCATTATGACATGGAGGGCGCCACCCCTGTTCGCGGAGGCGTTAATTTTACCATCACCTCCGCCTACGCGACGTCCTGCACCCTGCTGCTTTTCGCGCCGGGCGCAAGAACTCCGTATGTCAGGCTGCCGTTTCCCGAATCCTACCGTGTCGGCAACACCTATTCGATGATCGTCTACGGTCTGGAAGTCGATAAGTTTGAATATGCCTATTCCATCGACGGTCCCAACGACCCGAGGAAAGGTCTGATCTTTGACAAAACAAAATATATCCTCGACCCTTACGCAAAGGCTGTTACCGGTCAGAGCGCCTGGGGAAAGAGCCAGCCCGACCAGTGCGTTTACAAGGCGCGCGTCGTTTTCAACGATTACGACTGGGGCAACTTTAAAACAAAGCCCATCCCTCTTGAGGAGCTTATCATTTACGAGCTTCACGTCAGGGGCTTTACCCAGGATGAGAGCTCGGGCGTTGAAAACCGCGGCACCTTTGCGGGCATCAGGGAAAAGATACCGTATCTTAAAGAGCTGGGCGTCAACGCCGTGGAGCTTATGCCTATTTTTGAGTTTGACGAAATGGGCGCTCACCGGACCTTTGAGGGCGAGCAGCTTTATGACTATTGGGGCTACAACACCGTATGCTTCTTCGCTCCGAACACCAGCTATGAGTCTCCGCGCGGTCACAAGCACCACCGCGAGGGCACCGAGCTCAAGGAGCTTATCCGCGACCTTAAAACAAACGGCATCGAAGTTATTCTGGACGTTGTGTTCAACCACACAGCCGAGGGCAACGAGCTTGGTCCGTTCTTCTCGTTCAAGGGGATCGACAACAACATCTACTATATGCTGACCCCCGACGGAAAGTATTACAATTTCAGCGGCTGCGGCAACGTGCTCAACTGCAACCACCCGATCGTGCGCAACTTCATCAAGGCTTGTCTGCGCTATTGGGTCACCGAATATAAGATCGACGGCTTCCGCTTTGACTTGGCTTCCATCCTCGGAAGGAACGAGGACGGCACCCCGATGGATCAGCCTCCGCTGCTCAAGAGCCTTGCGTTCGACCCGATCCTGGGCAACACAAAGCTTATCGCCGAGGCGTGGGACGCGGGCGGACTTTATCAGGTCGGCAGCTTTCCTTCCTGGAACCGCTGGGCTGAGTGGAACGGAAAATATCGCGACGATATGCGCCGTTTCTTAAAGGGCGACGGCGATCTTGCGTGGGCGGCGACCCACAGACTGACGGGCTCGAAGGACTTATACGACCCGTCTCACCGTCCGAACTGCGCGAGCGTCAACTTCATCACCTGTCACGACGGCTTTACGCTTTGGGACCTGTATTCCTACAGCACAAAGCACAACTATAAAAACGGCTGGAACAACACCGACGGCGCCGACGACAACAACAGCTGGAACTGCGGCTGTGAGGGCGACACCGAAGACCCGGAGATCAACGCACTGAGGAAAAAGCTCGTCAAAAACGCCTTTGCCTCACTGATGTGCAGCCGCGGCGCGGCGCTTTTCCTGGCGGGCGACGAGTTCTGCAACACTCAGTTCGGCAACAACAACGCCTACTGTCAGGACAACATCACCTCGTGGCTCGACTGGACGAGAAAAGAAAAATACAGCGATGTGTTTGAGTTTTTCAAATATATGATAGACTTCCGCAAGCGCTTTAAGGTAGTGACCAAAAGCAGGCGCGAATGCACCTGCACGCTGCCTCCGGATAGCCTTCATTCCACAAAACCGTGGCAGGCAGACTACGACCAGAATTCCAGAATGGTCGGCGTTATGTACGCCGGCGCTTCAATGATCCCTCTGGTGGACGAGATCGTGTATTTCGGGATCAACGCTCACTGGGAGATCGCGGACGTCGAGCTCCCCGGACTCCCCTCGGGATATGTATGGAAGCTCTATGTCGACACCGGCAGAGAACCCGAGCACGTTATCTGCGAGCACGAGAACGTAACTCTCTTCGACCGCCACATAAAAATGCAGGGCAGATCGGTGATAGTAGCCGTCGCCCACCGCGTGGGATAAAAACAGAAAAATCATATTGAAACCGGTTCCTTTTCGGGAGCCGGTTATTATTCTATAAGTGCATAGGTGTATAGTGCAGCTTTATCACTATGCACTCTTGAATTGGCTTATCCAAGCCGTTCTTAATCAATTAGTGCATAGGTGCATAGTTTTTAGTATAGTTATATAAAAGTGAAAAATTGTTGACACAAATAAGGGTTTGTAAAAGGTACAAAAAAAGGGTGCACCTATACACGGAAGTTATAAGTTATAAGAATGAAGTTATAAGATATCGTTGCCTTGACGTTGTAGGGGCGACCATCGGTCGCCCGCTGAAAGGAAGCTTTGCTTTACAAAATAGAAGTCGGTCTGACAGGAAAAACCGGCTTAGCGGGCGTGCAATGCACGCCCCTACTAACTTATTACTTATAGCTTCCGGCTTATAACTTCCGACTTATAACTTCATACATATAACTTAGAGACGTTTTTCTTTGTATATAATTCACAAAGAGAATAATGACAATTGTGTAATTTTTACAAATTTTTCATTTCCTGAAACTTTTTGATAAAAAAGTGTGGATTTTTGCAAATTTTGTGTTATTATATATTTACTCAGAAGAATATTTCTGAATCAAACACTGAGGTGCATTATGAGTTGCGGCAAAATCATTACGATCACAAGACAGTACGGCTCGGGCGGGCATGACATCGGAAAGCTGCTTTCCGAAAAGCTCGGCATACCGTTTTATGACAAAGAGCTGATCTCTCTTGCCGCCAAGGAAAGCGGAATCAGTCCCGAGGTGTTTGAAGCGGCTGACGAAAAAGCAACAAACAGCCTGCTCTATACGTTGTCGTCGGGGTTGTATAACTTCGGCAACGGGTTCTCGGTAATGGGTGATCTGCCGATGAACGACCAACTCTACATCCTTCAGCACAAGATCATCAAGGAAAAAGCAGACAGTGAGGTATTTGTTGTAGTCGGAAGATGCGCCGACTATGTGCTTAAAGACAGAGATAATGTTGTAAAAGTGTTTATTTACGCCGATCTGGATGTTAGAGCAAAGCGCGCTGTGGCGCGTCATGATATCGAACCGTCGAGGGCTCGTCAGGCGGTCGCGAAAACAGACAAAAACAGAGCCAACTACTACAGTTTTTATTCAGGACAAAAATGGGGCTCGCCCGAAAACTACGATCTGTGCATAAACAGCACAAGTCTCACCACCGGGCAGGCAGCGGACCTGATCATTGACTATCTGAATATTTTGGATAATCAGTAATATTTCCGTTTCTCCTGAATATACTGTTAATGTTTATTTAGGAGGTGTAAAAATGAAATTCGTTGTTATGGATTTAGATGATTTTATCTTCGGTAACGAGGAATGGCATCCCAGCGAGAGGTAACCCGCCGGTCAAATAATTGATTTGAGTATTGCCGTTCCGACGGAATGGATAAGATAAAAGCTGCCCACCGCAATGCGGTGGGCATTTTTGTTTTTCACACTGTTCAGTTGTTGTTATCAATGAAGCTGAGCGGATCAGCGAAGGTATCGTTTACCTTGACATAGACGTGGATGTGGTTTTGATCGCCGGCTTCAACGGGCACCGCGCCGATCGTGGCGATCTTGTCGCCTTTTTCGACCTTGTCGCCCTTTTCGATTTTGATTTCACCGAGACCGCTGTAGCCTACGATGACGTTGTTGACGCTTATCTCAACGGTTTTGCCGTACATCTTGTCCTCGGTGACCTTTGTCACCTCGCCGCCGAGCATAGCGAACACATCATCGCCCAGATTACCGTCGAAATCCGCTCCGGTGTGCGGCTTCCAGATGTTGAGCGTCTTGTTGTATACGCTTTCGCGGCTGAACTCACGCAGGATGTGCCCCGATTTTGTCGGCATGGCGAGGCTGACGTCGGCGGAAAGCATTGTTTCAAGCGCGTCGTCTCTCCCCTGCGCGGTGTCAGGCTGAGTCGTTTCAGCCTGAGTTGTTTCTTCCGCTTCTGTTTCGGGAAGGATGTCCGGCTGTGAAGTAGCGGTGGGCAGGGTCTCCTCCTTTATCGGAAGCGTTCCGAGCGTTGGCACCGGCACGGTAATGCTTGTGACCGGCTCGTTTACCGCGGCTATGCCCGTTGCGGCAACGGATACCTGCTTTGCGGTTTTCGGCTCGGTTACCGTAGTGTATGTTGAATATACCGCCATGCATACCGCGATAAGACAAATTGAAAACGCGGTGTAAAAGCCGATTTTTTCGCGGCGGCTTTTTGTTCTTCTCCTGTAATATCTGCTCATAAAAAAGCACCTCCGACCTTAGTATTGGCAGGAGGCGCGTTTTTTATTCAATTCTTATTGAACTACTTCGTAGTCCTGGGCTTCAACAGCCTGCTTGAGCACCTCGAAAGGCACGTCCTCTTTGAGCGTGACCACCGCGCGGTTTTCCTTGTGGCTGACCTCGGCTTTCTCTACCTGAGGGATAGCCTCAAGAGTCTTTTTAACGCGAGCCTCGCAGTGCTCGCACATCATTCCGTTGATGTTCATTATTACTGTCATATCGGGTTTCTCCTTTTCGGTTTTATGTTTATTTGTTTCACCGGCGGCTGCCGGGATATTCGGCTTATTTGGATGAAGCTTTATAAGGTTAAGGCGCAGGGCGTTTGTCACCACGCAAAAGCTCGAAAGCGACATCGCCGCGGCTCCGAACATCGGGTTGAGCTGCCAGCCGAAGGCGGCGATGAAAGCGCCCGCGGCAAGCGGTATCCCGATGATGTTATAAATGAAAGCCCAGAAAAGATTTTCATAGATGTTTCTAAGCGTTGCTCTGCCGAGCCTGATCGCCGCCGGCACGTCGCTGAGACGGCTGTTCATCAGCACAACATCCGCCGCGTCGATGGCAACGTCTGTTCCCGCGCCGATGGCGATGCCTACGTCTGCCGAGGTCAGTGCCGGAGCGTCGTTTATGCCGTCGCCGACCATCGCGGTTTTGCCCTTAGCGCAAAGCTTACGTATCTTTTCAGCCTTTCCGTCGGGCAGGACGTTCGCTATCACTTCGTCGACCCCTGCCGCTTTTCCGATAGCGGCGGCGGTTTTTTCGTTGTCGCCCGTGAGCATCACAACGCGCAGACCCATCCCTTTCAATTCGGAGATCGCCGAAGGGCTGTCGGGCTTTACGACGTCGGCTACGGCAATCATGCCGAGAAGTTTATTTCCTTTGGAGAAATATAAAGGCGTTTTTCCGTTCTCCGCCAACTGCTCCGCCTCTTTTATAATATCGGCAGGAACGGCGCAGCGCTCCGAGATGAACCGCCTGTTTCCTCCGAATATTTCAACGCCGTTCATAGTTGCGGAAAGTCCGCTTCCGGCGTAGGTTTGATAGTTGGTTATTTCTTTTATAGAAATATTATTGTCCTTTGCATAGTCTGTAACAGCTTTTGCGAGAGGGTGCTCGCTGAGATTTTCGAGAGAATACGCCGCTTCGATCAGCGCGGCTTCGTCGCAATCGTATGGGATGATGTCGGTAACGACGGGTTTGCCGACGGTAACGGTGCCTGTCTTATCGAGCACGACGGTCTTTATTTTTCCGGTTTCTTCAAGCGATACGGCGCTTTTGAATAGCACGCCGTTCTTAGCTCCCACGCCGCTGCCGACCATAATAGCCACAGGAGTAGCGAGACCTAAGGCGCAGGGACAGCTTATGACGAGCACGGAGATGGCGCGGGCGAGCGAAAATCCCGCAGACTGACCGATCAGCAGCCATATCACAGCCGTAACCAAAGCTATCAGTATAACAACGGGGACGAAAATTCCCGAAACCCTGTCCGCGATCTTCGCGATAGGCGCTTTTGTTGCCGCGGCGTCGCTGACCATTTTGATTATCTGCGAAAGCGCCGTGTCCTCGCCGACCTTTGTCGCGCGGCATTTCAGATAGCCCGAGCGGTTTATCGTCGCCGCCGAGACCGTATCGCCCGCGGATTTATCGACCGGAACGCTCTCGCCCGTAAGTGCGGATTCGTCCAAAGCGCCGCTGCCCTCGATTATCACGCCGTCCACGGGAATGGAAGCTCCAGCGCGGACTATGAAAACATCTCCGACGGAAACGCTGTCGATCTCAACCTCCGTTTCAACGCCGTCGCGCAGGATGACCGCGGTTTTCGGCGAAAGGCTCATCAGGCTTTTGAGCGCGTTGGTCGTGCGTCCCTTTGACTTTGCCTCTAGCAGCTTGCCGACGGTGATGAGCGTTAAAATCATCGCGGCGGATTCAAAATAAAGACCGTGATGATAGCTGTGCAAAGCCGCCGTATCGCCGCAAAGCTGAGCGTCGGTCATCAAAAACAGTACGACCGTGCTGTATACGAACGCCGTGCCCGAGCCGAGCGCTACGAGCGTGTCCATATTCGGAGCGCGGTGAACAAGCCCTTTGAAGCCGCTGATAAAAAACCGCTGATTTATCACCATTACGATAGCCGCGAGCAGCAACTGAGCCAGACCGTGAGCAATAGGATTCCCCTCGAAAAACGGCGGCAGCAGCAGCCCGATCATTTGCCCCATCGAAAGGTACATAAGCGCCGTCAGAAATATCAGTGACGCTATCAGCCTTTTTAGGATTTTAGGTGATTCGGTGTCTTTGAGCGCGTCGTCGTCAGACGCTGATTTTTTTACTTTTCCCTTTGCGGAAGCCGAGTAGCCCGCATTTTCCACAGCGCGGATAATCTCCTGCTCGGTGGCGCTCCCCTCGACTCCCATCGAATTCGTCAGCAGGCTGACGGAGCAGGAAGTGACGCCGTCGAGCTTCGACACCGCCTTTTCAACGCGCGCGCTGCACGCGGCGCAGGACATCCCTTTTACATCAAATTGCCGCATCGTTTCACCTCTTTTCTAAAGACATAACGCTTATTTCATCAGCTTTTGAAGCGTGTCGCAAAGCTCGTCGATAGTTTCGTCCTTGCCCTGACGAATATCATCGGCGACGCATGTGTGGATATGATTTGACAAAAGCTCTTTGTTGAAGGCATTGAGCGCGGCGGTGACAGCCGACACCTGAATGAGGATGTCGGTGCAGTAGGCGTCACTCTCCACCATTTTGCGTATGCCGCGAATCTGACCTTCGATCCGGCTGAGACGGTTAAGCAAACGCTTGTACTCCTCTTCCCCGCGCTTTTTTGTTTTCGCAGCGCAATGCTCACAAGCCATATTTTTCCCTCCGTCATAAATCGGGTGCGGGTGTCCCGCCCTTCATTATTCATTATTCATTATTCATTATTCAATATTCATTATTATATACCCCCTAGGGGTATTTGTCAAGGTGTAAGAGGTCAGCGTTTTGTTTATCGTTCGTGGTACGATCAAGACCGTACCCTACAACACAAGGCGCAGCCGTTTATATGATATGTGTAGGGGCGCACCCGTGTGTGCGCCCTCCCATAATGCAGACTTTTCTTAGGGCGCACGCATTGGTGCGCCCCTACACCGTCTCGGAAAACGCCGCTCAAAACAAGGCTCCCCTGCGCAAGGAAATTCCCCTGTTAGGGCAATGTCGTCAACTTAAGAGATTATACAAACGTTTCCTTATTAATTGTAGGGGCGAGCATTGCTCGCCCGCAAAGGCAAACTG
>CACXGW010000057.1 GCA_902767325.1 uncultured Ruminococcus sp. | reverse complement strand
CTCAACGGAGAACAACGCGAACGTGGTCAAGGTCTATTGGTACGTCATTAACAATTCTTCCACGAATGCTCTCACGTACACGATCGACCAGGTATATTTAAGCTTGTAAATCAATAATTAATGAAATAAAAAGGGTTGCATTCGCAGCCCTTTTTTATTATACTTAAAACAGAGGAAATCTATTTATAGATCCGGAGTATATTATGGGAAAGCTTCAAACTAAACTTGAAAATAAGCTGGGCGAAAAAAAGGCAGGAAGATTATTCAAATTCCTCCACGTCGCCAAAATAATCAAAAACGTCATTTGCGGCATACTCATAGCGGTTTTGGTGTTTACCGTCATTGCCTTTCTTTTGACCCGCGTGTCGGGAGGCACGCCATCGGTATTCGGATATTCACTCAACCGCGTGGAGACCGGCAGCATGGAGCCGGCACTCAAGGTGGGCGACGTTTTGCTTTGCAAAAATGTTTCCGAACCGTCGGAAATCAAGGAAGGCGATATCATCACCTTTCACGGCGGAGAAAAATTCAGCAACCACCGAGTTACACACCGCGTATATGTTGAACCGTTTGAAAACGGCAGCGGAGAATGGGTGCTGATCACAAAGGGCGACGCGAACGATATCGACGACGGTGAAATAAAGCTGAGCGCAGTTGAGTCGAAAATGCTGCAAAAGCTTGATTTCCTAAAAAAGCTTTATGACTTCTTCTTCTCGCCGTGGGGTTTGATCGTCTTTATAGCTCTTCTCATTTTGATTTTCTTTGACGAGGTCATGAATCTTATCCGCCTTTCTACAGGCAAATACGATGATGAAGAGAAAGAGGAGAGCATAGGCGAGATCATCGAGCGCATCCAGCGCGAGGACGCCGAGGAGCTTAAAAAAGAGCGTTATGAAAGGAAGAAGCTTGAGGATTACGGCGAGGACAATTTCGAGCAGACTGCGGAACCCGAAGATCTTGAAGATCCTGACCCCGAAATTACGAAAGACGACGAGGAAGATTTGGACGAACATTCGCTGAATGATGAAGCGGAGTGATTTGAAAATCAGAGGAAACTATAGATCAACGCTTGCGTTTGCAATTTTGCCTTGATTGTGCTATAATATACGCGATTGATGTGTATACTGCAACCGGAGAGGTATTATGGATTACAAGTTGATCGCACTCGACATTGACGGCACACTGACCAATTCAAGAAAAGAAATATCACCCCGCACGCGCTATGCGATTTTGGAAGCACAGGCACAGGGCAAAAAGATCATTCTTGCTTCGGGCAGACATCCCGTGGGCGTTTATCCGATCGCGCGCGACCTCAGGCTCGACAGCTACGGCGGCTATATAATGTCCTTTAACGGCGGCAAGATCATAGAATGTGCCACCGACAAGACCATCGTCACCAAGCTGTTTCCGCGTGAGTTTTTGCCGGACATCGTCAACGTGATCAAGGATTCAAACATCACGATCATCACCTGGGACGACAGGCGTATTTTTGCCGACAGCAAGCGCAACGACTACACCGATATTGAGCAGGACGTGCTGAAAACCGAGATGATAGTGGTCGAGGACTTTGTGTCGGAAATCAAGTTTGAAATCAACAAGATTTTATTGGCGGGCGAGCCTGACGAGCTGGACGAGTATCAGAAGATCCTCGCAAAGCGATATGACGGACTGCTCGAGGTCTATAAAAGCGCGCCGTATTTTCTTGAGCTTATGCCGCTGGGCGTTTCCAAAGGCTCTATGCTCCCGCTGCTGCTCGACAAGCTCGGCGTAACGCGTGAGGAGCTGGTCGCCTTCGGCGACAATTACAATGATATGACCATGATCGGCTATGCCGGTTTGGGCGTCGCCATGGCAAACGGCGAGGCGGAGGTCAAAAAAATCGCCAATTACGTCTGCGAGTCGAACGACGACGACGGAATTGCCGAAACACTTCATAAATTTGTATTGAAATAAAATGCGGAGCGTTTATGCGCTCCGTTTTCGCGTGTTGAATCAAAATATTTGCCTTTTTTGAAAAGATGTGGTATAATATAAAATCTGAGGGCATATGATCGTTTATTACGGAGAGGAAGTGAACTTATGACGCATACGGATTGGGATTATTCCGAAATCATTCCCGAGATCAACGTTCTCGCGGAAAAAATGATAGTTAATTCAAAAATCGACAACGAACTATACGGTAAATATGATGTAAAAAGAGGTCTGCGCGACATCGACGGAAAGGGTGTTCTGACAGGTCTTACCGATATTTCTACGATCAAGCAGAACAAGCTGGTAGACGGCAAGCTGGTGCCGTGCGACGGAGAGCTTTACTATCGCGGCTTCAATGTCAACGACATTGTCAACGGAATCATGAAGGACAACCGTTTCGGCTTTGAAGAGGTCGTATACCTGTTGCTGTTCGGCGAAATGCCGACGGTTCAGCAGCTCAAGGATTTTAAGGAGCTGTTGGTGCGTTACAGAACGCTTCCGCAGAACTTTGTAAGAGACGTAATTTTAAAGGCGCCCAGCCATGATATGATGAATACCATAGCGCGAAGCGTGCTCACGCTGTTTTGCTATGACAAAAACGCCAACGACACCTCGCTGAGCAACGTGCTCAGACAGTGCGTGCAGCTTATTTCGGTGTTCCCGCTGCTGTCGGTTTACGGCTATCACGCCTATAACCACTATTTGCGCGACAAGAGCCTCTACATTCACTACGCCGATCCTTCAATGTCCACGGCGGAGGTCATCCTGTCGCTGCTCCGCCCCGACAGAAAGTACACCGAGCTCGAGGCAAAGGTGCTGGATATGGCGCTTATACTCCATATGGAGCACGGCGGCGGTAACAACTCCACCTTTACCACCCACGTCGTAACATCGTCGGGCACCGATACATACTCCGCGGTTTCCGCTGCGCTGGCTTCCCTCAAGGGTCCCAAGCACGGCGGCGCGAACGTCAAGGTCTTTGAGATGTTCGAGGATTTGAAAAAGAACGTTACCGACAAAAAGGACGACGATGCTATCGCGGATTATCTTGAAAAGCTTCTCGACCGCCGGGCATTCGATAAAAAGGGTCTCATCTACGGTATGGGCCACGCGGTTTACACCATCAGCGACCCGCGTCAGAAGATCCTCAAGGGCGCTGTTCAGACGCTTGCTCACGTTGAGGGTTATTCCGAGGACTTCGATCTCTACGAGCGCGTTGAGCGCCTCGCGCCGATCGTCATCGGCAAAAAGAGAAGGATATACAAGGGCGTTGCGTCCAACGTTGATTTCTACAGCGGTTTGCTCTACAGTATGCTCGACATTCCCTGCGAGCTGTACACCCCGCTGTTCGCAACCGCGCGTATCGCGGGCTGGAGTGCGCACCGCATGGAAGAGCTTATCAACGCAGGCAAGATCATCCGCCCGGCATATATGAGCATTTCCACCGAGAAAGAGTATACTCCCCTTGCGGAAAGATAAACAAGTCGGGGTTTGGCAGAAGCCAAACCCCGTTTTTTGTTAAAGGAATGAGTTAAATGAGGAAAATCGTTCAGCGCCAGATGCTGGCGCATTACGCCGCCGCCGTGATAGGCGGTTTTTTGGGCGGATACACCATCTACAACCACGTCGACATTTTTTGCAACGCGCAGACCGGCAACCTGATAAATCTGGTGCAGAGTATGTGCAAGGGCGACTTTACCTTTGTAGGCTTTATGTTTATTAGCTTTTTGGTTTACTGCGGCGGCAACGTGTTTTATGTGCTGGTTCGCCGCAAAACGCGCGTAAGCATGAAGATCGTCAGCTTGATCTGCACGTCTGTTGCCGTGCTTATAGTCGGCGCCATGCCGTTTGTCAGGAACGATTATATAGCTTGCTATCCGATCATCTTCGCGGCTCCGATCCAGTGGAACGCGTTTAAAATTGCCGGCGGCAACTCCAGCTCGACGATTTTTTCTTCAAACAATGTCCGTCAGGCGGCTATGCTTACGACAAACTATGTGCTCAGCCGCGATAAGAGCATTTTGCGCAAAGCAAGATTCTATTGGCTGACGCTGCTTTCGTTCCATATCGGCGTAGCGTTTTCGTGCTTTATGAGTATGCTGTGCGGCGTTCACGCGATCTGGTTTTGCTATCTGCCCATCGCGCTTGAGGTGCTGGCGTATTACACATACCAAAGCGAAAAGCTCCGCGTTGCATCTCTCGTTTCAAGATAAAAAGAAAAGGCGTGCCCGGCACGCCTTTTATCATTCCTTAAGCTTGTTGAGTTTTTCGATCTGCTTTGCGCGCTTATAGCGGTAGAGGATGTTCTCCGCCCACTCGCGGTCGATCTTGATAAAGCCCTTCAGCTTTTTGTCCTTTATCGCGAAGTTTTCGATGATGTCCTTCGATTTTCCGTAAATTTCAAGCCGCGCGGTCTGCACATAAGGCGTGCGTTCCTCGCCGGTAAAATATGTAAAGCCCATTGTGTTGCTTTCGCGGTCGTACATCGAAAGGTAGCCCTCGGCGATCTCAACGCCGCCGAGCTTTTTGGAAACTGTCTGGCTTATCGCGACCTTTGTCAGCTCCACCGCCATATCGTCGAGCCGGGATTCGAAGATGAATATTTTCTCCTTAAAAGAGTTGAAGTCCGACACCACGCGCTTGTTAAGGTGGCGGATGTTGCTGTATTTTTCCTCAAGCTCCTTGTCGCAGAGCTGAAAACGGTCGATTTTGGGGATAAGGTACACCATAAAGCGGTTTTTCATATCGTTGTACAAAATCGGATATGTCAGCCTTGCCTGATACCCGCACGACGGACAGACCCACGCGAACAGCCCTCCGCCGAGCACGCCCTCGCGATACTCTTTGTTTTTGGTAACGTTTACACTTGTGTATATTTCAGCCTTGCCAAGCTCGCCGCACATCGGGCAAACCACTGCCTTGTTGACCTTGTTTTCGGGCATTGCCAAGTCACTCCTCTCGCAATACTGAGAATTCCTGCTATCATTATAACAATTACTGGCGGTTTTCACAAGCAAATTTTAAAAAAATGTTGATTTTATTGAAAATATCTGTCATAATAGTATCGGGAAAAAGCAACACACCAACGTGAAAAACCCAAAGGAGAATCGCTATGACATTTTTTAATACATTAAAGGGAACCTTCGGAACGGCTGTTGAAACCGTGTCGTGCATGGCGCAGAGCTTTATTGAAAAGCAGCGCACCAACGCCAAGCTCAACCGCCTCAGAAGCGTTATGAAAAGCGAAAGCGAGCTGATGAACCGCGCGTATATCGCCCTCGGCAAGGGCTACTACGAACAGATCAAAAAGGGCGAGAAGCCTCAGACCGAGCGCGAAGAAAAGCTCGTGGAGCTTATCGACAACTGCAAGGCAAAAATCGCAAAGGCGAGAGCTTGCTACAGGAAAATCATTGAAAGCCAGAACGAGTATTTATACACCTCGGTTTCAAACGATGTGGGGGAAAAGCCCTTTAAAAAGCAGGATGTTGTCGACATCACCGTAGCCTGCTCCAACGAGAGCGAATACGACTCCAGCCCCTTTGATGATGACGACGTTATCGATCAAATCGCCGACGAATTCATCGACGACGAGTCGCCGATCGACGAGCTGTTTTGATCAATAAAAGGATTTTTTAGAGACGCGCTTCGGCGCGTCTTTTTTCATAGTTGGCAAAAGGCTCCTTTTATTAAGGTGATTCCCCTAGCAGGCAATGCTGTCAACTTAAGAGATTCTCTCGCAATGGATTGCGAGAGCGGAGCGGTGAGGTGATTCCCCTTTCAAGGGGAAATGTTGCGCCAGCAACAAAAGGGTTGCCGTCTGGCTACAGAACCGCTCCCT
>CACXGW010000056.1 GCA_902767325.1 uncultured Ruminococcus sp. | reverse complement strand
GAGGGCGTAGACGTTTCCATCACCGGTAACTCCACCAACCCCACCCGCTTCCAGCATCCCGTTGCCGGCACCTACAAGAAAGAGTGCGTCGAGCAGGGCAAGAAGTACTTCTCCGTTGCTTCGGGCGGCGGCACAGGCAGAACCCTGCATCCCGACAACATGGCTGCAGGTCCCGCTTCCTACGGTATGACCGACACAATGGGCCGTATGCATTCCGACGCTCAGTTCGCAGGTTCGTCCTCCGTTCCCGCGCACGTCGAAATGATGGGCTTCCTCGGCATGGGCAACAACCCGATGGTTGGCGCCACCGTAGCCGTTGCTGTTGCGATCCAGAACAGCCTTAAAGCATAATTTTAAGCAAAACAAATACTACGGCTGACTTCATTTTGAAGTCAGCCGTTTTTCTATATCTAGCATCTAGCATCTATCATCTATCATCTATCATCTACCATCTTGTTTTTCTTGCAATAATATGGTAAAATAATAACATACTAAACAAAGGAGGTCTGTCATGGAAAAAATCGTATTGATACCGGCTTATAAACCCGAAGATGATCTGACAGACCTTGTTTTTCAGCTTCGCGCGAAAGGGCTGACGGTCGTTGTTGTTGACGACGGCAGCGGCGATGAATACAGCGCGGTATTTGCTTCCGTTGAAGAGTACGCCACGGTGGTGCGCTGTGAGCAAAACGGGGGAAAGGGCGCCGCTATAAAGCACGGACTCTCTTTCCTTCAAAATAATATCGTGCCGCCGTATCTGGTCATTACCGCTGACGCCGACGGTCAGCACCGCGTTGAGGACATTTGCCGCGTTGCCGAAGCAGCGGAGGAAAATCCGGGTTCAATGGTGATCGGCTGCCGTTCGTTTGACAATATGCCCGCCAAAAACTGGTGGGGGAATATGTATACGAGACTTGCGTTTTTATTCTCCACAGGAAAATACATTCAGGATACGCAAACCGGGCTCCGCGGCTTTTCGCATGAAAGGATACCGTTTTTGCTGGGCGTCGAGGGCGTTCGATATGAGTATGAGATGAACGTGCTGCTCTATTGGGCAAGGGCGAATATGCCTTTTGAACAGCTATCTATCGAGACCGTGTATTTCGACGGCAACAGCCGCTCGCACTTTCAGGCGCTGTGGGATTCGCTGCGTATCTACGGCAAGATTATGCGCTTTTCCGCTCCCGCGTTCGGCTGCTTTTTGCTCGATATCCTTCTGTTTTCACTGCTGTTTTTCTTGGCGCCGCTGCCCGCGCCGCTGTTGCTTGCAAACGCGATAGCAAGGGTATTTTCAGCCGCTCTTCAGTTCACAGTGCTGCGCGGTTCCGTAAAAAAGCATTTTTCTTTTTTAGAAATATCATTTGTTCGCTATTTGGCGCTTTCGCTTGTTTTGCTGGCGCTCAACACGCTTTTGCTTTGGGTGTTCTCAGTGTGGGGGATACCTGTTGTCGCCGCCAAGCTGCTTTCAAACATCGTCCAGTTCTTCGCCGGCTTTTCGCTGCTGCAAAAGGTGTTTTACCGTAAAGATAAAGCATAAGTTATATTCAAATCCATAGTGACAGGGCTTGCCCCTGTCATTCCCATTCGCTTTGCGATTAGGACGGGGTTGGCTCAAAAGTTAGATTCAACCACGCGGTGTACCTAAACAGATAAAAATGTAGGGTTTGGTCTTGACCAAACCGCTCTTTGAGCACAACATGTTAAGCGATTATCCGCGGTTCAGTCAAGACTGAACCCTACAGTACAATGTGAAAAAACAAGGAGATTATTCTTTTATGGAATTATATAACGGCAGACCCGAAAATACAGATAACCGCCAGGATCGCGAAATTCGCGTCTATGATTTTCTCGACAACCTCGGCATTTCCTATCAGCGCGTCGATCATGATCCCGCCGAAACGATGGAGGACTGCAAGGCTATCGACCTTGCTTTGGGCGCGGTCATGTGCAAAAACCTCTTTTTGTGCAACCGCCAAAAGACCTCGTTTTTCCTGCTTTTGATGCCCGCCGATAAACCGTTTAAGACAAAGGAGCTTTCCTCGCAGATCAATTCCGCGCGGCTCAGCTTTGCCGGAGCGGACAGTATGCTCGAATACCTCGATATCCTTCCCGGAGCCGTCAGCGTTCTGGGGCTGATGAACGATAAGGAAAACGATATCCGCTTGCTCATCGACGAGGACCTGCTCCGTGACGAGTACATAGGCTGCCACCCCTGCGTAAATACTTCAAGTCTTAAATTGAAAACTGATGATGTTCTTAACACGTTCCTCCCTGCGGTAAAGCACGGATATGAGACCGTGAAGCTTGTTGGGGAATAGTTGGAAATTGAGAATTAAGAATTGAGAATTGAGAATTAAATTCTTTTGAAAAAACCCTGTACGTTTTGTACAGGGCTTTTCTTATAAAGTATCAAATTTTCCGATGTCGCACTGCAATATCTCGTGGCAGCCGAGCCTTGTGCTCAGCGGAGCCAGTTCCATATAATCTCCGTAGAGGAAGGTGAGATATTCGTCGTAGCGCTTCGGCACGGGAAGCTGATACCCCTCAAATTCGTGGTACTCCACTTCATCGAGAATACCCGCGTCAAAGCTGCCGTTATACACGTTCCTGCCCATTCCGTCATATAGGAACTTGGCATTCTTTTTTCTTTTAAAGAAACTTATGGTGTGATTCATCAAAAAGTAGCTGAACCTCAGCGGGAAAAGCTTCACGAAGAAGTTTGTCACCGCCGACTGCATCCTGCTGCCGTTGTCCACCTTGCGGCGGTTCCACTTGTTCAGCACCAGCGCGCGTGTAAAGATGGTCAGCGCAAGGTGCAGTTTCTGCCCGAAACGCGAGTTGGCGGTCTTGTCGTGGCAGAAAATATCGAACGCTATGCCGATGTTTATATCCTGATGGTTTCGCGCAAGCTCCGTTGCGAACACGGTGTTTTCAACTCTGAGCTTCGCGAATTCGTAAAAACAGTTTTTGTCGGTCTTGCCCGATTGGAAGGTCATTCCCGCGGGCAGCTCGCTCTGCGCTATCTTGCAGAACTTATCGTAATCCTCACGCAGCATCATAATGTCGGAGTCGTCGTCCCAGGGGATAAAACCGTTGTGACGGATAGCGCCCAGCAGTGTGCCGCCGCCGAGGAAGTATTTTATTCCGTGCTTTTTGCAGATGCGGTCAACTTCCAGCAAATACGCAAGCTGCATCTTCTGGATAGCGTAAAGCCTGCCGTCGTGAGTGTTGGGCAGCTGCATATCCTTTGTGTCCGCCATATAACTCATAACGCAAAGCTCAAGCGCGGTCTCAAGCTTTATGGCGGGGACAAAGCCGTGCGCCTCAAGCTTTCCGGCGCTGATAGCGCAGGCGTTTTCATCTTTGCCGTCAACAAGCGTTATCTTCGCTTTTTCGCCGTAAACATCGTGCAAAACAGCAGCGACCGAATCAGTCGATACCGTGCAGTTCAGCCCGCTCACGTTATAGGTCTGATCGCCTTCGCTTTCAAACATCGCGAAAATGACAGCGCGGAAAACATCGGTGATATATACGAAAGAATACTTTTTCGAGTGTGCAAGCGTGCAGGCTTCTCCGCTCGCCACAGCCTTTAATGTGCTGTCCAAAAAAGTCACAAGTCCGCTTTTCGCGCCTAGGATGATACCCGTGCGCAGCGTGGTCAGCGAAAAACTGCCGCCCTTCTTTTCGCAGCGCCATAGGCTTTCGATCACGCGCAGCAGCTGATTGTCACAAAAGCTCAGATCAATATTTTCAAGCGGCGCGTATTCGTTTTCGGCGTAAACTCTGTTGGGCTTGCCGTTGCCGTAAACGCGGCTGTCGCTGAGCAGCACGACCTTTGCACCGGTGCTCTTGGCAACCTCGGCAAGCGTATATACGCGGTCGGTCTGGTTGCGGAACTCGTCAATATAGTTTTCGCTGCTTTCACAGCAAAAGCCGGTGTGAACTATAAAATCAAGGTCGTTTAATTCCTTAACGGAATTATTATCAACAGCCGTAAAAAATTCGCTTTGGGTGCATTCGGGATAAAACTTATCGCAGTCGCCGAAAAAAACCACCTTGATGTTCATATTCTTTGCCTCGCTTTGATAAATCAGCGCATAGCAAAGACAGCGGGCAAAATTTTGTCCGCTGATTAAGATGGTTTTGTTCTTTAGCTTTGCGATTTTTTCTTTTTCAGCCTGGGGCATTGCCGCCCAGTCGGCCTCAAATTCATTAAGTCTGTTTTTTATCATCTGTCGTTTTTCAGCAGTGATAATTCCGAATTCCGAATTCCGAATTCCGAATTGAGTATTATCCCTTTTTCTCTTCGGCTTTTTTAGCAGCAGCCGCTTTTTCGGCTGCCTTTTTTTCTTCTTTCTTTTTCTTTTGAGCTTCCTTGTAGTCGTTGTAGACCTTCAGGGTCTCCTCGGTGGGACCGTCAAAAATAACGGTGCCCTTTCTCAGATAAATCGCTCGCGGGCAGATCTCCTGAACGGAATTAGCGTTGTGGCTAACATAAAGCACGGTTGTTCCCGCCGAGATGATGTCCTTGATTTTATCCTTACATTTTCTTTTGAAGCTCGCGTCGCCGACCGCCAGAGCTTCGTCGACAACAAGCACGTCGGGCTCGATATTGACGTTTATCGCAAAGCCCAAACGCATTTTCATACCGCTTGAATATGTACGCACCGGTTGGTCGATGTAGTCGCCCAGCTCGGCAAATTCAATGATATTCTCTTCGATCTCTTTAATATATTCATCCTCAAGACCGAGGATATATCCCTTGAGATAAATATTTTCCCTGCCGGTCATTTCCGTGGAAAAGCCCGCGGTCAGCTCAAGCAGAGCCGCCACCTTGCCGTCGACCGTGATGTCGCCCTCGTCGGGGAACGCAACGCCCGTGATCATCTTGAGCAGCGTGGATTTGCCGGCGCCGTTGTCGCCCACGATACCCACGGATTCGCCGCGCATTATCTCAAACGAAACGTTGTTGAGCGCCTTGTTGGTCTTGGGGTTCTTCGGCTTTATAAACAGCGCTTTAAAACGCGCCTGGTCGTTTTTGTAGAGGATATAAGTCTTGCTGACGTTTTTAAAGGAAATAATAGGTTGTGACATAACAAACCCTCCTTAAAGCACGTCAGGAAGCTTTTTCCTGAGACGGTTGTAGTTGAAGATACCAAGCAGCGTCACGCCTATAAATTCAATGGCAAATATCACCAGCTCGGTTTTATAGACCCAGAACCCCCGGTGATAAAGGAAGGTGTTTCGGTAGCCGTTGGCAAAGAAGTTGATGGGGTTGAAAAGCATAGCCCACTTGAGACCGCCCGTAAAGCTGTAGGAGTCGTACATGATGCCCGAAAGCCAGAACACGCCGCTCATGATCGACACGATAAGGCTTTCAAAGTCCTTTGAGAACGCCGACATAGGTGCCGTTGACCACGAAAGCGCCAAAAAGAAGAAGAACATTATCGGGCAGTAGAAGAAGAACTGCAGATCATACCAGTCAAACGGAGGATTGCCGTTTGATACGCGGTAGAAGATAACATAGGCATACAGGAACAAGCACAAAAACAGATGCACAAAAAGTCGTGAAAGTCCCGTGTATGTAAGAATCGTCGAAACCGGGAACTTGACCTTTGTGATGAACTGCCTGTTGGTGCGCAGGGTCTTAGCTCCCTGGATGATGCTGTCCTGAATGAAAAACCAGGGGATTATGCCGATAAACATAAAGGTGAAGAAGTCCAGCGAAAACGCCGCGTGTTCCATACCGTTGAGGTGAACCTTGACCGCCTTCAGCGCTTTGATTCCCACCGAAAACGCAAACCAGTATACAAACACGGTGAACGCGGGCTTCACCGCCGCCCACAGAGGACCGATAACCGCGCCCTTGTAGGTTTTGATAAGCTCGTTTTTAGCCAGCAAAAATATCTGCTTGCCAAAGCCCTTGTGTTCTTTAAAAATTGAAGTGAACAAAAAAACACCCCTTTTTTACTGAAAGCTGCGGAACTTTAGTCCGAAGCCGAAGGTGTAGCCGTGCATTTTCGTAAAAACGCCGCAATACACCACCTTACTACATACATTATATAACAATTCTGCGTTTTGTCAATTGTCATAAACCCGATAAAAGCCCTATAATGCGCGAAATAATTGTGGATTTTTGGTTGACAAACCGATTTTTCGTGCTATAATATACCTGTTGCATTATGCGACAAATCCTTGCGGCAGCAGCCGCCATAATGTCCAGAAGGAGGTGCAAAGGAATGGCAGTAACAGCGAATTATGAGACCGTTATGATCGTTTCCCTGAAGAAGGGCGAGGAAAACGTCCAGACCGTAGTGGAAAGATTCAAGGCTCTCATCGAGCAGAACGCCACTTTGAAGAACGTTGATGAATGGGGCAAGAGAAAGCTCGCTTACCTCATCAACAAGGAAAGCGAAGGCTACTATGTTCTTTTCGAGTTTGAAGCTACAGCCGAGTTCCCCGCGGAGCTTGACCGCAAATTCAGAATCAACGAAGACGTAATGCGTTCGATGATCATCAAGAAGGAAGACGAATAAGCAAATTGTAGGGGAAACCCGAACGTGAAAGGATGAAGAATTATGTTGAACAGAGTTATTTTAATGGGCAGACTTGTGTCTGATCCCGAATTAAAAACAACACCGGCAGGTGCCAGCGTCACCAATTTCAGAATTGCCGTCGACCGCAGCTATGTAAAGCAGGGCGAAGAGCGCAAGGCTGATTTTATTGACATCGTTTGCTGGAGACAGACGGCGGAGTTTGTCTGCCGCTATTTCGGCAAGGGCGCGATGATCGCCGTGGAAGGTCAGCTCCAGACAAGGACCTATCAGGCAAAAGACGGCACCAACCGCTATGTTGTGGAAGTCGTTGCGGACAATGTTTCGTTTACCGGCGAACGCAGAGACGGCAATAACGCCTACGGCGGCAGCCAGTATTCAGGTCAGTCCTACGGCGGCAACCAGTCCTACAGCGCGCCTCAGCAGAATTTCAGCGCGCCCGCACAGCCCGCTCCCGCATATCAGAGCGGCACCAACGCGGATTTCCAGGACATGCCCCTTGACGACGACTTACCGTTCTGATTTATTGAATCTAACCACTTTTTATATTCTCACCGAAAGGAGAAACCACAATGGCTGAAAGACCCAACAACCGCGGCAGAAAGTCCCGCAAGAAGGTTTGCGGCTTCTGCGTTGATAAGGTAGAGCACATTG